>JAJFFE010000022.1 GCA_021776775.1 Planctomycetota bacterium
CTCTAGAGGTGCGGCCGGAAAGTGCAGGTGCGGTGAGTGGTGGAGTTCGGCGGAAGATTGCCGTTCGGAATTCGCAGGCGAATTGGTGGATTCGTTGAGGATTACGAATGGTGAGATTCCGTCGAAGACCGCCGCGCACCGCGCCTCTGACTTTTCGGCCGGGCCTCTAGCTAGAGCCCGGACTCATCGGCTGGAGTTTGGGCGTAGCTCGGCATGGCGCTCAGGTTCTTGCCCCGTGACCCCCCATTCTCGAGCGCAATATCCACGGCCTGCTCGATCAACTCCATTCATGGTCAAAATCTCGTCAACAACAACCTCGACAACTTTTCGAGATTCAAGAACAAGATTGGTTGAGTCACATCGTTCAAACGAGGTCGCACTCATTAACTCAACCAAACGACGCTGCATGTTCGCCCACCAGGAATCGTTCCCAGCTCGGTACGGATCACGCCGCCCAGCGCATACGGCTCATCGCCCAACGCGCCTCCGCAAGCATCGGGCACCTCCGTTGCCGCTCGCCCCGAACAGAATCGGACCGACCCCGATCCGCCCGTCCGACTTCAAAGCCGTCCCGGTCTCCAGCCACTGCCCCGGCGTTAAGATCCACCCCTACCTCATAGTCGGTGGCGAGCCATCGACTCCGCCATCCCCAACCCACTGGTGTTCGAGCCACGCCACGATGCGCCCCGCAAAGGCGCGGTTGAGGGTCGAGGCGCCTTGTCAGGTGACCAACACATAGCGTTGCGATTCAGCTCCAGTGATTCGGGCCTCAAGAACCTGAACGAATCGCTAGAGGCCGGGTTTCTTCGGTGATCGTTCGATGACAGCCCGAATTTCCTTCTCGACGCGGGTGGCGTGGCGAACGCCGATCGAGTGCAGCAGCTCTGGATTGTCGAGAAGCTCCCGGCAGAAGACGATCTTCTGGTCGAGAAGGGCGACCTTGTGCTTCCGGTCGATGGTGGTGAGGCACGTCAGCGGATGGAGTCCGGATCGCTCGATCCGATCCTTGATGCCGTCGTCGGCAGGGTAGCGCCAGCCGACGAGGTGAAGATCGACGCCGCGCGCGTAATCGATCGCGTCGCGGGTGAAGTCGCCACTCGTCGCCAACCAGAATTGGTCGAAGTGGAGCGCTCCCGCGCGTTCTTGTTCGTGCGCAGCCTTGAGGTCAAGGGAGCGCGCGTAGACGTACAAGGCGATCTTGATGTCACACTTTGCCCCGGCTCGCAGCCGGTGCTTACATTCGACCAGGATTGTCTCGTCCGACTTCTTGGCCACCACATCGACCTCGTGGGTCACGTGCAACCCCGGGAGCGTCTGGTTGAGCTGCGTCGCGTACCCCTCCTGTTCGAACAACGTCGCCACCAGCTTCTCGAACGCGTATCCGTGTGGGCCGAGGCCGCGCACGGCGCGGGACAGGCTGTAGCGGGCGGCGACTGGACGCGCGGTCTTCTTGAGCAGGTTGTACGCTCGTTTGTAGAGCTGCTTGGTCGTGACGCCCGGTCGAAGCTCCTTTTGCAGCGTCGCCGTCACCTCGGCGACGGCGGCCGGAGAGGCCCCCGCGTTGGTCAGCGAGCGGCGGAGCTTCTCTTCCTCGAAGGGTTCACTTTCTCCCGAAGATTTGACGATCATGAGCGGCCCCGTGGGCGAGGGCGGGGCGGCCTTCTTCGGACGTCGAGTTTGTGATCTCTGGTTCAAGTGGCTCTTCTTCGCATTGGCGGGGCATGGACCTTTGTCGAGAGCATGCCGGGGCGGATCGGAAAAGCCAAGTCGAGAAAGAGACCCTCGCCCTCCTGATTGGGGAGGGGCGAGGGTTTCGTCCACGCCCCGAGCTGAGATCACAGGCTGGTTCAATGGCTGAACTCGAGGAGACTGGGGCTCTGGGCTCCCGTCGGAGCGAACGAGCCGCCGATCTGAACTCCGTAGCCGAGTGATCGACTCAGGGCCTGGGGGCGAACCGATTCACGTTCACAAACGAGACACAGGCTTCACCGTTGCAGTGAAGCGTCGTCCGGCGCGGGCTGGTGCAATGGGATTTGCAGCGCCGTTTGTCGCAACTTCCGCCCGTCGACTCGCGTGCTTGCAATGGTGTCGGGCAGAAGTCGGACAAACCATGTGTCGGCACCGGTCGTCGGAACGGGTCGTGGCGGTCGAAGCGTCTCGAAGATCCACCACCCAACGTTTCTCGTTTTGGCAGCGCCGTCAATTCGGCAGCGCTGTCACTTGGCAGCTTCTATGAGACGCAGGTTGTGTGAACTTGAATCGAGTCGGTGTAGTCAACTCTCGAACAGCGCGGTCGTCGCTACACCGGCAAATGTTTCGGCGGCATGGGCCCTCCAAATACCGATTGTCAGACTGCCAACGGGCAGTGCTTTGGTCACCAAGCTATGCGTGAGCATGGTTGCATTGGTGAGCAATTCTTGTTGGCCACACCAATGGGGCCAACCGCTTGTCGCTTCGGATCGTTTGGACGGTCGACTCATGGTAGTCGAACATCCAACGAACCACTTGTTCTGCCGCAACGCCGTCTGCGGGTGCCATACTGTCGGATCGCCGGTACTGTCCGCCTTACCGGTACTGTCCGGCTCACCGGCCGAACCAACGAATCCATTGGATTTGCTGATTCGACGTAGGCTATCGCAGGTGCACTCTTAGTGCGGGTTTTGTCGGAGAACGTACTGACAATAGTCGCCGATTCGCGGCGGCGCAAGCAATGGTTTTCGATCTTCATTCTGTTTCCGTTCGACCCAAGGAGGTCACGAGATGGCTCGCTTCGTCATGTTGCTCTTGTTCGTTGTATCGAGTGCTGCGTTTTCGGGCTGTGCGCGCGGAACCTATCGTCGGATCCAACTCGGGGAAGACTTGACGCCAGGGGATGTCGCTCACTACTCGAAGCTTGCCGATGGCCGGAAGCAACTCGAAGACTACCTGGGTGGATTCCCGTTCATCTTTCCTGCTGTCTTCTTGCGCGGTCGTGAAGCGACGGCCGACAAGGTCGATGGGACCAGCACGCACTACCACTTCGAAGACGTGTTCTCCACGCTTCACCTCGTCGCGAATCGAATCGTCGTTTCCAACTACGACGAAACGGGAAAGAGTTTGTCGCACGACTCCACGCACAAGCTGCTGCTCGGCTTGGTGTCCGTCGCCACCGGCCACCGACGGCTCGAGGACGACGAACTCGCGACCACGGGCGGATTCTCCCTGTTCTGGAGCGGATTCGGCTACGAACGCGCGACGCATAGTCGTACCCTGCGGCTGTTCTGGATTCCATTCGTGAGTCGCGACGCTTCGAGTTGATCGCGACTCCCTAACTGCAGCGAGTTGAGCCGGCGATCCGGCGGGAGAGCACTATGGAGTATCGGCGCCTTGGCAAGTCGGGATTGAAGTTGAGTGCTCTATCGCTGGGGTCTTGGGTGACCTTCTCGAATCAGCTCAATCTCGACGCCGCGACACGTTGCATGCAGCAAGCGTATGACGCCGGCGTGAACTTCTTCGACAACGCCGAAGCCTATGCGGCCGGGGAGTCCGAACGGTTGATGGGACTCGCGCTGAAAAGGCTCGGCTGGAGTCGCGACACGTACTGCGTGTCGAGCAAGGTGTACTGGGGAGGCGAGCTACCCACGCAGCGCGGCCTCAGCCGTAAGCACGTGCACGACGCCTGCCACGCCGCACTCGAGCGGCTGCGCGTGGACTACCTCGACCTCTATTTCTGCCATCGCCCCGACCTCGAGACTCCGATCGAGGAGACCGTTCGCGCCATGCACGATCTCATCGCGCAGGGGAAGGTGCTCTACTGGGGAACGTCCGAATGGTCGGCGCAGCAGATTCAGGAAGCGCACACCGCGGCTCGCGAACTTCGCCTGACGCCTCCCACCATGGAGCAACCGCAGTACAACATGGTGCATCGTGATCGTGTCGAGGCGGAGTACCACCGGCTCTACGATCACCCGGGACTCGGCACCACGATCTGGTCGCCTCTCGCTTCCGGGGTCCTCACGGGGAAATACAATGACGGGATTCCCGATGGCTCGCGGATGTCCATGCCTGACTTCGAGTGGCTACGCGAGCGTATCGAGGACGAGGAGGGCAAGAAGAACTTGGAGCGGGCACGGCAGCTCACCGTCTTGGCCAAGGAAGTCGGAGTTCCGCTGGCTCAACTTGCCATCGCGTGGTGTCTGCTGAACCCCAACGTCAGCACCGTGATTCTCGGTGCGTCGAACGAGAAGCAGCTCGACCAGAATCTCTCCGCGCTGGAAGTCGCAAAGAGCATCGACGCCGATCTGGAAGATAAGATCGAAGCGATTCTCGACAACAAGCCCAAGCTGCCGGTTCAATTCTGATCAGCGGGGCGAAGCGTTGTGGCGTTGTGGCAGTTGGGTACGCGGGTCGTTGTACTTTTGTTGCTTGGCCTTTTCTCGCAAAGCCGCAAAGAGCCGCCAAGGCCGCCAAGAAAGTTGATCTTCGTTTCCTACGCAGTAGCGCGGTTTGACTTGCGTGTAGAGATGCACGCGTTACCCGGAATCGGCTATCCCATCATCTGCCGGACGTTTAGCGATCGGTCGGGTCGCTCTTCTGGTCGAGGCGCCCCTCTTTCTTGCGCTCTTGACGTTGCCCGAACAGCATCTTCTGTTCGAGGTGACGTCGAAGCTGCGCGTAGACTTCGTGAAGGAACGTCTCTGTGTGTACGCGACGATCGGACCAGCCGACCTTGGCGAGAATCTTCTCCGCGATGGCGTTGAGCGTGGATTGTTCCGAGCCACTGCTGCGGAGCACCTTCTCCAGCGTCTGCAACTCGTAGATGCCGTACAGGTCGAGCTGGTCCGGCTGCATTGCGTACCGGTACTCGGGCGCCTCGGCGGACTCGCCGCGGGACGCGAGGTCGCGCAGCAGCGTGACCTTGGGAGGTCGGACGACCACGGTGTTGGCGATGAAGTCTCCGGCTCGTTGGCGGTTCCGGTTGAACAAGGGTAGGAAGAGCAGCGCGAGCAGCCAGCCCAACGACCCCAGGATGGCCCAACTCGGAGCACCTGGCCAGAACGTGTCGGCGTTCAAGCTGATCGCGATGGGAATGACGATCTCTAGCTTCCGCGTGAGATTGCGCGCGAAGATTGCGCCGCTCGACAGCGATCGCCCGCTGCCATCGATCACGCGAATTCCAGCGAAGCGCTTTCCGGGCGTCACCCCGTTCCACCGTATTTCGAAGATCGTGAAGTAGAACGCGAACAGAACAAAGATCGCCAAGTTGACCAGCGCCATGACGGCGGACGAGTTGACGAACGCGGCGAGCGCCGCGACGACTGCAAACGCGAGCGTGACCACACCCATGATCACACAGTCGATGAGAAACGCGGCCAAACGGTCCCCGACCGACGCGATCGGGAACTGTAGCGGGACCCCTTCTGGGGTCGTGATTTCGAACATAGTGCGTTCGGCAGCGAGTGTCATGCGCGCACCTCCGCCGGTTGCCGCGCTCGTCCCAGGAAGCCGAAGTAGTAGATCCAGAAGAGCGTCGTCCCGATGGCGAGTCCGTATCGTATGGCCATGTCGTGGACGAGCTGCCGAAAGAACCCCTCGATCAGGGCGGCGATGAAGAGCATGCAGACCGCTCCGAGTACCAGGGTGGCAGCCTCTCGACCGCGTCGCCCCAGGTTCTCTCGTCGTGTCGAACGGCCCGGGAAGACGAGTCCGTGCCCGAGGATCAAGCCGCCGGCTCCGCACAGGACAATGGCGAACAGCTCGGTCACACCGTGCGGTAGCAGCCAACCCCACAAATCGAGCGACAGGCCGTGTTGGTGGTGGAGAGCGGCAAACGCGCCGAGCAGCAACCCGTTGAAGAACAGAAGATAGAAGACCGGGATCGCGGGAATGATCCCGAGTGCAAAGCAGAGCATGCCGACACGGGAGTTGTTCGAGAAGAGCATGCTCGCGAAGGCGCTGAGTGCCTCGCCGACACTGCTCTCGGGGTAGATCACGTCGAGCAGCTCTTCACGGGACGACGTTGTGTCTCTGCCTTGAGACATCTCGGTCGGCACGAACATGGCGTACCGGTCGGGGTCCTGCGTCGTCATGACGAACCCTGTGGTCGCCCCCGAAACGAGAAACAGCGTCGCGGTCAGGACGAACCACTTGTTCCGACGCAACGTGTTGGGGAACGTCGAGAGCAGAAACTCTGCGACGGTCGACCAAAACCCCCGGCGGTTGGAGTAAACGTGGAAGTAGGCGCGCCCACACAACCCTTCGAGGTACTCGATCAAGTTACGGTCGAGGGAGATCGCTCGCGCCACCGACAGCGCCGAGACCGATGCGCGGTAGAGCCCGGGTAGACGTGTTAACTCGTCGGCGTCCAAGGCGCGCACGCCGCGCTTGTCGATGCGCAGGACCAGCTCTTCGAGCTGACGCCACGTCTCTTCTCGTTCCTTGCGAAACTGGGTGCTCTTCAACTCGACGCTCATCCGACCAACTCTCGTTGTCGGATCTCGAGATACGTACTCAAGAGTTCGGCCGAGAATCTCTTCGGTTCCGTGTCGATGCAACGGACGCCGAGCCGTCGGAGCTTTCGAATCACCAAGTCTCGGTCCCGCACGATATCCCGGGTCACGACAGCTTCGTGCACGTCGAGGATCGTTTCGGGATCACGAGCGTGCCCGGAGTACAGCAGCGGGTCTCGCAAGCAGACGAACACCACAAGGTGCTTCTGGCTGAGCCGACCGATGTTGTCGAGCAGCAGCTCCGCGGTCACCGTGTCCGTGAAGTCGGTCATCAGTACGATGAGCGAACGTCGTCGCACTCGACTCGAAAGCTCGGCGAGCCCGAGCGTGAAGTTCGTTTCATCCGGAGAGTAATCGAGTCGTGCTGCCATGTGCTGAAGACGCTGGATCGATCCGACGCCCGACGTCGGTGCGGCGTAGGCGCCGGGTCGAGCGGCGAATCCGTACATTCCTACGCGATCGCCGCCGCGTAAGCAGACGTACGAGAGGAGAAGCCCGGCGTTGATGGCGTGGTCGAGCTTCGGTATGCCGTCGACGGGTTCGCGCATCAGGTGTCCGGTGTCGACTGCGACGATGACTTGGTGATTACGCTCGGCTCGGAACTGACGGTTCAACAACTTGCGATGGCGGGCCGACGCCTTCCAGTCGATCGTGCGGTGGTCGAGTCCCGGTGAGAACTCGCGGAGTGCGTCGAACTCGGAGCCGTCACCGAGATACCGTTCCGTCCTCAACCCTGCCATGAGTGCATTCTGACGAAACAGCGCGAGCGCGGCCGTGCGCACCGCCCGCACATTGGGAAGGATCGGTATCGACTCACCGATCGAACGTTTCGTGATTCGCTCCAGCAGACCCAGTGGGCCGCGCCATGAAAGCCAGAGCGTCGCGATTTCAACCGAGCCTCGCCGCAGTGGCGTCAGCGGAATGTCGATCGTCGTTGCACCGACGACCGATGCCGCGAGCGACTTCATGGGTGATATCTCGTCCCCGGCGTCGATGAGGAGCGTCACTTGTAGCCGGGGCGCGTCGATGGTGATCGACAACGGGTCCGAAGCACCGATGTACAACATCGGGGGCAGCGTCCACTGAACCGGAACGCGGGGTGGAGCTGGTGCTCGCAGCAAGTCGAGCGCGAGCAGTGATCCGAACGCGATGAGGTAAACGAGGTACAGCGACCAGAAGCTCGAGCCGAGCCACAGCGGTACCAGCGCGAACAGCAACCCGCAGGCGGCCAGGACCACGGCTCGTTGCGTCGGGCGAATCATCTCGGCGCGGGGACCTTGTCGAGCACGTCGGACAACACGGATTCTGGATTCGACCCATCGATCTCGGCGCCCGGCGCGAGCACTATTCGGTGGCGCAGGACCGGCGATGCCAGTGTCTTGACGTCGTCGGGAATGACGTAGTCGCGACTGTCGAGCGCGGCCCGCGCGCGCGCCGCGCTGGCTAGCATGTTGGCGGCGCGTGGCGAACCTCCGCAGAGAAGGGCGGGGTGTTCGCGTGTCGTGCGCACGATGTCCACGACGTAGGCGATCATCTCATCGGTCATGCGCAAGTCGTCGACGGCGCGCCGTGCGTCTCGCAAGAAGCCGGGCTCGACGATGGGCTCGAGCTCGAACGTGTCGAGCCGAACGCGAGAACTACGATTGCCGTGAACGCGCACCATATCGAGTTCTTGTTCACGTTTCGGATACTCGACCTGAAGCTTGAAAAGGAAGCGGTCCAGCTGCGCTTCCGGCAGTGGGTACGTCCCTTCTTGTTCGATCGGATTCTGCGTCGCGATGACCATGAACCCGTCGCCGAGTTCGTGGGTGGTGCCGTCGATCGTGACGCTTCGTTCTTGCATAGCTTCGAGCAGGGCGGCTTGCGTCTTCGGTGGGGTCCGGTTGATCTCGTCGGCAAGCAGTGCTTCGGTGAAGATCGGCCCCTTGGTCAACACGAACTCGTTCTTCTGGAAATTGAACAAGTTGGTGCCAAGCACATCGCCCGGCATCAAGTCGGGAGTGAATTGATTCCGGTTGAAGGTCAGGTCGTGCCGGGGCGCGTAGGTACGGGCCAGTAGAGTCTTGGCGGTACCGGGATCGCACTCGAGTTGCACGTGCCCTTCACACAGGAGCGCGACCAGCAGTAAGTCGATGATCTCGTCCTGGCCGATCACGACGCGGTGAGTTTGCTCGACCAACCGTCGACCGACGTCTCGTATCTCATCGAGAAGCATTGAGCATCTCCAGTTTCCATCGATGAATTCGGCCGGCGATCTTGACGACGGCGTGCTCTCGTTTGCGTTCGTTGGCCAATTCGTCGACGTCGCGGCGCAGTTGTTCGAAGTCTATCTCGGGCGCCTTGCGTTTCGTCGTGGCGAGAAGCCACGTTTCCGCTTCGTCGTCGTCGAGGTGTTTCGGTCTCAATCTCGTTTCGACCTCCCGGACCGCGCCGCGAAAGTAGCGGCCGATCGTGTGGCCGTAGTGGCGTCCGTATCGGAGTAGGTCGGCTGTGTTCGCGATCAGCGGTTGCCACCCAGCGGCGTACCCGACGTCCGCGGGTACCGGCCGCCCGAAGCGACCGAACGACGCCCAGGCGAGAATCACCGCGCACGCCAAGAGTTGCAGGGTGACCAGGACGAACGGGTAGTCGAACAGCTGCCGCCAAAACGTTCGTCGGTATCCGAAGCCGTGCAGAACTTCGTCGAACACGACAGGAGCTCCTTCGAGCTCCAGGCTGTCCACGAAACGGGCGAGCAGCCAGGCGTGATCGTTGTCGCGGCTCAGCGTGA
>JAJFFE010000211.1 GCA_021776775.1 Planctomycetota bacterium
TATCACTGTGAAGCTTTGGGAAGGTGGCCTTGGACATCGGATTCCTTTCGGGTTTTAGACTGCCTCTAGGAATCGCTCAGGGCCCCTTCACTTTCAACAACCTAGATCCGAAATCTAGGAGGGTCACATAGCTTCTTGGCGGATCTTCGCAGCTTGGCGAGAGATCGCTGATGGAGACGCCCGTCCTCAGCCGGGCGAAGCGTCGTGGCAGTTGGAGAGTTCTGGTCATTGCGCTGTCCTTGCTTGCCGTTTGCTCGCAAGCGGCCACCGTTATCTAGGTCTCTCCCCGGAGGCGACTGGGCCGAGCATCTCGGCGAGTCGACCCGGGATCGTTGGGTATCGGCGCCGAGGTGAGTAGGGTGGCGTTCGTTGACGGCTCCACCTTTTCGCTGATCGGAATACTCATGGATCGGATTGTTCGCGACGCGACGCCCTACCGGCGGCGGGTCTGGCGAGCGTGCGCGAGTGCACCGCGCGCGACCGGCTTGGCGCTTTGTCTCACCGCGCTCGCGCTGTTCGCGGCGCCGCGGGTCTGCGCGGAGACCGTGACGTATCGGCTGACGGTCGACAACACGTGGAGTGAGTTGACCCACCCTGGCGCCTTTCCGCCCGACGCTCATTTTTCTTGGCTCGGCGGGGCGACTCACTCGTCGGCGGTTTCGATTTGGAATGATGGCGAGCTTGCGTCGCCGGGCGTGGTGCAGATGGCCGAGACCGGCGCCACGACCATCTTGATGGGCGAGGTTTCATCCGCCGTCACGGCCGGCGCGGCGGGCGGCGCGTTGAACTGGATGCATTGGTTCTGCCCGAGCGGAACGACTCATTCGAGCTGTGGTTCGCTGGTGGTCGAGTTCGAGGTCGACGACGCGTTTCCCTTGGTGACTTTGGTCTCGATGCTCGGTCCGAGCCCGGACTGGTTCGTCGGTGTGTCCGGACTGCCACTACACGACGGCACCGGTTGGTTGAACACCGTAGTCGTCGACCTCTTTCCGTACGACGGTGGCACCCGGGAACAGAATTTGTTTTCACTCTTCGGGCCATTGACGTCGCCCCCCGATCCGGTGAGCCTCATCACGACCATGAGTGGTCAGCTGGTGGGGCCCGGTACCCTTGGCACCTTCACGTTCGAGCGTCTCGGTATCGAGTTCGTGCGAGGTGATGTCAACGCGGACGGGAGCTTCAACATCGCCGACGCCGTCGCTTCGCTCGCGGCCTTGTTCTCGGGAGCAGGTCCCCTCACGTGTGACGACGCGGCGGACCTCAACGATGACGGCGCCGTCGATGTTGCGGATCCGGTGAGTGCGCTCGCAAGCCTCTTCAGCGCAGCGCCGTCTCCGGTGACTCCGTTTCCCGATTGCGGTCTCGACGCCACGGCCGATCCGCTGAGTTGTGATTCGTTCTCGAGCTGCCCGTAGATCCAGCTCGGGTGCGTTTGACCTTTCACCTCCCAATGCAGACGCGACAGCCGAAGAGAGTATGCCGTGCCCGACAACGTAGAACCAAGCGACAAGAACGCCAGCGACGATGCTACGCCGAAGTCCTCGCGACGTCAGTTCCTCGCCGACGGGGCGCGGGCGGCCGGCGCCGTGGCCGCTTTCTCGATCGTGCCGCGTCACGTGTTGGGTGGGCGGGGGTACGTTCCCCCGAGTGAACGGGTGAACGTAGCGGTGATCGGCACTGGTGGGCAGGGCATCTCGAACATCAAAGGATTGCTCAATCAGCCCGACGTTCAGATCCCCGCTATTTGCGACGTCAATTGGGAGAGCGACTACAGTCGCTTCTACTACGGCGGCAAAGCGGGCCGGGGCCCAGCTCTGAAGGTGATTCGCGACGCGCAGGCGGATAACGAAGAGGCCGAGAAGTCGTGCAATGACTACGTCGACTTCCGCGAGATGTTATCGAAAGAGTCGTCGATCGACGCGGTGCTGATCGCGACACCCGATCACGTGCACGCCATCGCCACCATGCACTCCATGAAGAGTGGCAAGCACGTCTATTGCGAGAAGCCGCTGACTCACTCGGTTCACGAAGCGCGAGCCGTGGCCAAGGCGGCGAAGGACGCCAAGGTCGTCACTCAGATGGGGAACCAGGGCCACTCGGGCGAAGGGATTCGACTGACAGTGGAGTGGCTCCGCGCCGGCGCGATCGGTCCGGTGCGCGAAGTTCACGCGTGGAGTACAGCCGGGCGCACGTGGACGGAGTTGACCGAGTCGCCGACCGGAACTCCGGGCGTTCCCGAGAACTTCGACTGGAAGCGGTGGCAGGGGCCGGTCGCTCAGCGACCGTATCACGGTGAGTATGCACCTTACAATTGGCGCGGTTGGTGGGACTACGGCACCGGCGCGATCGGCGACATGGCGTGCCACAACATGGACCCCGCGTTCTGGGCGCTCGACCTCGGACACCCCACGACCGTCGAAGCGTGCTCTTCCCCGGTGAGCCCCGTGGCGACGTCTAAGTACAACATCATTCGTTATCGCTTCCCGGCTCGCGGAGACATGCCGCCGGTCGAGTTGAGCTGGTACGACTGCGGTCTCATGCCACCGCGCCCCCCGGAGTTGGAGCATGACCGCGAATTGGGCGGCAACGGAATACTGTTCATCGGCGACAAGGGCGTGATCAAGTGCGGGGGGTGGGGTGGTTCGCCGCGTCTGATTCCCGAGACGAAGATGAAAGAGTACGCCCGACCCGAGAAGACGATTGCGCGCACGAAGGGGCACCATCGTGATTGGCTCGACGCGATCAAGAACGGGACTCGTAGTTGCGCCGACTTCGAGTACAGCGCACACCTGACCGAGGTCGTGCTGTTGGGAAACATCGCGACGCGGGTCGGGAAGATGATCCATTGGGACGGCGAAGCGATGAAGGCGACCAACGCCCCGGATGCGGATCAGTACTTGAAGCCCGCGTACCACAACGGGTGGGAGTTGGGGTCGGGCTAGCGGCAGCTCTCTTCGGGAGAGACACCGGTCGCGGCCGCTCAAGCGCCGACCCTCTCAGGTCCGTTCGCTGGCGTCCGCGGCGCGACGCAGGGTATCCAAGCCATTGATGACGGCGCCGTGCAGCAGACCGTTCGTGGCGATGACGCCGCGGTTGGCGCTCAGTTCGTGGCCGTGGTTGAACTCGAGCGGCTTGCCGTCGACATCGGTCACTCGTCCCCCGGCGGCCGCGACGATGGCGGCACCGCCAGCGTGATCCCAAATTTTCTCGACGTAGCCGGGACGGGTGGGGAGCCGTAGGTAGATATCGGCCAAGCCGGACGCGATCGCTCCGTACTTCGCCTGGCTGTCGATTCGATACGGCTCGGTAGTGATGCCGAGGAACGCGGCGAGACGCCCTGCGTCATCGTGTGACGAGTGCGCGCTCTCGACCGACTCACAGAAGCGAGCTTTGGTCGGCGCAGGGTTTTCCGTGACTTGAATCGGTTGCGGATCTCCCTCGCCAAAGAGTGGCCGTGCCATGGCAGCGTCACCCGTGATCGCCGTGAACAAGACACCGGCCTCTCCGGCGTGTTCGAGTTTCGGGCAGCCGACCACGCCGAGGGCGAGTGCACCATCGACGATGAGGGCGAGCGAGATTGCGTAGTGCTCGCCACGAAGGAATCCCTTGGTCCCATCAATCGGGTCCAAGGTCCAGAAGCGCGGCGAGAACTCCTTCGCTCCACCTCGATCGATCCATGCGCATACCTGATCTTCGTCGACGGTCTCGTCGACCAACGCCGCGACATGGCTCGTGACACGGCTGAGCACCACCGCGTTGTCTGGGTTTCGCAGATCGGTCGAGTCTTCCTCGCCGATGATCGGATCGTCCGCGAAGGCGTTGCCGATCGCTCGACAGATCAACGCTTGGCTGGCGAAGTCGGCGATGGTGACTGGGCTGCGGTCCTTCTTTTCGATGGCAGCCGGGTCGAGCGAGGCCTGCACATCTCGGCAACCGATGGCGGCGCGGCGTACAGCGTCGATGGCGATGTCGAGTTCGCGGTTGAGATCGGACATTTAGCTCTTTCGAGAGTACTCGTACTCTAGGACCTGCATTTCTTCGCCGGACTGGTGTTCGACAAAGAGCTCGAGCATTCGGTTGTCGGCGTCGTGGAACGTCTCGACGCTTCGGTACTTCACGAGCGCTCCGGACATCGGATCGATGTTGTCGCCGGTCATCTCGAGCCGCTTGCCGGACTCGTCGAAACGACCTTCGAAGTAGTAGTGGAACGGGTTGGTCGAATCCTGCCACGTTCCGACAAACTTCTCCTTCTCCGGATCGTAGCCGGTAGTCGCGAGTCCGTGGATCGTGACGGGACCGGTATCGCACTCGAAGTGTCCGAGAGTCCAGAACGGACCGAGCGCCTCGACTCGATCGCTCCCGTCGACGGCCATCGGTTCGGCGCCCCAGAAGTACGTGCACTGGACCTTCCACTCGCCAACCTTCTCGAGCAGTCGGGCGTGTTGCGGGGTCGGCGGCGGGGGGCCGGGGTTCTGTTCGTTCATGCGGGCCTCCTAGGGCAGCGGGATCGTTGTTCCAAGCCGGGACATAGGTAGCGAGATCGACCGGCGATTGCAACGGCAGCGACTGTGACGGGGCGTCATCCGCGCGCGAAGAGCTGCGATGAGTCTGCGAACGCCTTGAACTCGACCGCGTTTCCGCTCGGGTCCCGCAGGAACATCGTGGCTTGCTCGCCGGGTTCCCCGACGAAACGAACGTAGGGCTCGATCACGAACTCGACCCCGGCCTCGCGCAGGCGGTCAGCGAGCGGCTGCCAGTCGTCCAGAGACAGTACGAGGCCGAAGTGGGGGATGGGGACTTGTTTGTCGTCGACTGCGCTGGCGATTTCTGGCGCGGCCGGTTCGTCGCGGCGGTGGACGACGAGTTGGTGCCCGTAGAAGTTGAAATCGACCCAATGGTCGGAGGATCGCCCCTCCTCGCAGCCGATCAGTTCTCCGTAGAACTGTCGAGCGGCGGCGAGGTCATGGACGGGGATCGCGAGATGAAATGGAGGTGTCAATCTGGGGCCCCTTTCACGAACGTGAGACGGGCCCCATGCTATGCGATCAAGTCCTGAATCGCGGCCATTTTCTCTTCGACAGTCCGTCGACGATGTCGTTGAAGCGTTGATTGCCGTGTAGGCACATGAGATCAGGGTCGGTCAAGATTTCCGACCGCTTGCGACGAAAGCCGAGTCGCTGGCTTTTCGACAGAAAGTCGAGCGCCTCTTCCCAACGACCTTCGAGCGCGTGCACACACGCGATGTTGTACAGCGCATTCGGGCGTCGCTTCCCATCGTCGGCAGCCTTCCGGTGTGCGACCATCGCCCGCTCGAGATCACCCGACATGTGAAGCGTGTATCCGAGAAAGAACCACGCGTCGTGGTCACGGGGATCATCGACGACGAGTCGTTCGTACATCTGCGCTGAGTCCGCGAAGCGCTCATCGTTCAGGTATTCGTAGGCAACGCGGG
>JAJFFE010000212.1 GCA_021776775.1 Planctomycetota bacterium
CGTTCGAAGGGCAAGCCGGCGACGTGATCGAACTGGTGCTGTGGGAGACGACGTCGGGAGTCGTGGTCGAAGGTGAAATCTTCGGTCCCGGTTCGGTTTCGGCCCCGCTGTTCGTCGACCTCCGCGGTCCCACCACGCTGACGCTACCAGAGTCGGGCACCTACTACGTCCGGGTTCATGATTCGAGTCACTTTTACGCGCTCAACTACTGGATCGGGTTGGAGTGGCTCTACCCACTCTCCGGACGCTGTCAGGTGCAGGCCTTGTCCTGTGGGCAGTCGGTGAGTGCTGCGATCAGCAGCACGACCGAGCAAGACCTCTACGCGTTCCAAGGGATTCAGGGAGACGTCATCTCGCTGGTCGTCTGGGAGACGACGGCAGGCATCGAGATTCTCGCGGATGTCTACGGTCCCACGTCCTCGACTACTCCAGCCTTTCCCGAAGTCCGCGGGGAGACGCTCATCGAGTTGCCTGAATCCGGGACATTCACAGTTCGCGTCAGGGAGTCGTCGTACTACTACAGCGGCAACTACTGGATCGGGCTCGAGTGGATCTACCCGACCGCATCGCAGTGCGACGTCACTTTCGCGCCATGCGCCGAGACCATCTCGGGGCAGATCTCCGCGACGACCGAACAAGACTTCTTCGGCTTCACCGCCTCCGAGCCCGACGTGGCGAGCATCGTGTTGACGTCGACCGCGAGCGGGTTCTCGCCGCGGGCGGATTTGTTTGGCCCTGACTCTCCGACCATTCCGATCGCAACCGATCTCGTGGGGGCGGTCGATGTCGATCTGCCGACCGCGGGTCGGTACACCCTGCGGGTACGCGAAGCGAGCTTCTACTACGGCGGCAGTTACGACGTTTCGATCGAATTGGTCAACGGCTGTCAGCCTGAGTTCGTTCGAGGTGATGCAAACTTGGACGGCGACATCGATATCGCGGATGCGATCGCGATTCTTGGGTACCTGTTCCTCGCCGAGCCTGGGACGTGTGATGACGCGATGGACGCCAACGGGAGCAACTCGATCGGTATTGGTGACCCGATCTTCCTGTCGGCGTACCTCTTCCAGACGGGCTCACCGCCACCGTCGCCATTCCCAATGTGTGGAACGGACGGAGGTGTCGATTCACTCGGGTGTGACCTGTCGATCTGCCCGTGAGCCAGAGGGTTTCGCCGTTTTCGAGAGTGTTGGTTGCCGGCGTCGCGTTGACGCAACATAGGCAACCGATGCTCTCGCTTCGCTCTTGATAGAGGTTGGGATGGAGTTCAGCCAACGCCAAAGATGTATGGCGTTCGAATCGATCGATGCCTTCGGTGGAAATCGGTGCACACTCTGGATACGGTTATCAACCGGTTATGCGGTCTGAAGAAACGTCTTCTCATTCTTGATACGTCAGACGTCGAAGTGGGAACGCTCGGCGTTGCTGGGCGTGACTTTGGCGGTGCGGGTTCTCCCATCTCCGCGGTATCGGTGGCTCCGGTGTTCGTGGTGTTGCGTTGAGTTCTTCGTCGATAGGGGTCTTCGATGCGACGTTCGGTATTGCTGTTTATCTCAATGCTCGCGACCACTGGGTTGGGCGCGCAGAACGAGCTGTCCATCCAGACCAAGGCTGCTGAGCGGGGGGCCGTCGGCATTCAACTCTTCATCGGTCTCTCCCATGACGTTGGATTCCCCGGGTTGGCTGGGTTTTCGTTCGGACTGCAGCACGATACCGCGGCGCTCGATCTCGTCGATCTCGAGTACTTTCTAACTCTGATCGATCCCGACTTCATCCAGGTCAGCGTTCCGGCAGTGGGCACACCGTTCCCAACCATCGCGGTGGTGTTTGCGTTCACGCCACCGTTCGAGTACCTCTCGCCGGGGTCCTACACCATTGCCCGAGCCGTCTACGACGTGCCGTTGCTGGCGCCGTTTGGTTTGTCCGATGTCATCTTTGCGCCCGTCGGTTCGCCGCCCGTCGAAACGCTGTTTGCGGATGCAGCGGGAATGGACTTCCCCCCGGACGTGGTAACCGACGGCGGCATCGTCATCCTCGAGCCGATTCCGCAGGGCGTGATCGAGAATCAACTTTGGTTCCCCAATGGAGCGGATCAAACGGTCTCCATCGTCGATCCGGACGGCTTGGTTTTGGCGACAGGTTCGGGAGCGCCCGATCTCAATCCCGGCGCGGTTGCGGTCGGCGCCAATGGTATCGGCTGGGTTTGTTTCGCTGATTCCGGCACCGTCCTTCGCTTCACGCCGGACGGGACAGTCCTCGGTAACCCGATCGCGATCGGTTCGAGCGCGACGAGCGTTTGTATCGGCCCCAACAACAACGCGTGGGTCACGGACTCCGTCGCCGGCACGTTGTCCAAGGTGAGTCCTGGAGGCACTGTTTTGCTCGGCGACGGCGGAGCGCTCGGGCCGGCGATTGTCGTCGGCCCGAATCCGCAGGGCGTCGCTTCGGATCGGTTGGGGAACGTATGGGTGGCGGTCACCGGCGACTCCCGACTGAAGAAGTTCAACAACAACGGCGCTCTTGCCGTGGTCGTCGATCTCCCGGCCCTGTCCGAGCCGTTCGGAATTGCGATCGCCCGAACGGGCATCGTTTGGGTGACGCTTCGCGGGACAGAGATGGTTCAGCGACGGGGAAGCGACGGGTCGTTGATCGAGACGTTTGGCCCGCTGCCGCCGGGAAGTAACCCCGAAGGCGTCGTGATTCGCGGAGCGAACGAGGCGTGGGTCGCCGCCGATCTTCCCTATCGGTTTGCACCGGGTGCGCCTCCCGATCCCATCGATGCGGTAGGCACCCCCGACCCCACTGGAATCGCCATCGACGGCAACGGTCGCATCTGGATCACGGTGGCGGATGGGACCGCGCACCGTTTCGATGCGGACGGTACTCCCGCCCTGTTCAACCCCGTGACGATCGGAACGCTTCCCAGCTTGACCGGCGATGCGTCCGGGATGATTCAAGCGAGTGTGCTTCGCCGCAACGACGACTTCGACGGCGACGGCTTTCCGAACGTGTTCGAACTCAACGACGGCACCAACCCCTTCGACGACGCGAGTTTTCCCGCTACCGTTCCCACGGTGACCGACTTGAGTTGCACGATCGACGCGCAAGACGTCACGCTTGCTTGGAACAATCCGCCGCTCGTCTACGACAGCATCGAGATTCGCCGGTTCGACTCACTCGGTGGTTTCATCGACCTACCACCTTTGGCTGGCGACGTCGAACTTGCCGTTGACTCGGGAGTGCCGCTCGGAGCGTTCACCTACGAAGTCGTCGGTGTCTTGGGCTTGCCGAGTGCTCCGGCGACTTGCGGAGTGATTGTCGGTCAAGGTGGCATCCAAGGAGCCAACCCGATCGGCGTCGACATCGGTGAGCAAGCGACCAATCTCTTTGACGTGGCGGCGGTTCCAGCGGCGGTGACCGGACCGCGCTTCTACGCGACCGACTCCGGGAGCGGGGTGATCTACGCGTTGGATGCGAACTACTTGGTCGTCGCACTGTTCGACAGCCCGTTTCAAGGGTTGGTGCCGAGCACCGGCATCGCCTTCAGTCCAACCGGCGATTCGGGCAACGGATCGTTGTTCATCGCCAGTGGGGGCGACGCGACGGTCCCCGCGCAGATCGTCGAAACAACTCTGAGCGGCGCGATCGTTCCGACGACAGCCGGCGGCGCGGGGCTCTTCGATCTCTCGCTACCCGGGCCGATCCCCATCTTGGGGTCACTCGGTGGCCTCAGTTACGACGCCGACCTCGACACGCTGTACGCCGTCGGTCCGACCGGCTGTGAGATCTACAGCATGGTCGTGGCAGATGCCGGTCTAGTGACCACCGTCATCGAGAATCCGACCGGGCCGGCGGGGGGGCTCAACGGCGTCGACTTCCTCGGAACCGCTACCGGTACGCTGGCCGAGTTTTCACTGCTGGTCACCGGTAGTGAAGGCACGGGTGATCCGCCTCAGTACATTGTTGCGCTCGTCGATGTCAGCGGGGGACTCGCGACGGAAGTCGCCTCGATCTCGCTTTCCAGTCTCGACGTGGACGAGAACGTTTTCGGAGGGTTCGCGCTCGTCGACGGTTCGCTGTCCGTCGTCGGCTCGACCTCGAGCGTCGTCTACGAAGTTCTGACCACTCGACCGTTCATTCGCGGCGACGCGAACAACGACGGTGCTGTGCAGATTTCCGATGCGATCAGCATACTCTCGGCACAGTTCAGTGCCGGCGAGTTCTTCGATTGTCCACTTGCGTTCGACGTCAACGACGACGGGTCAGCGGACATCGCGGACGCAATCTACTTGCTGTCGTTTCTGTTCATACCGGGTTCTCCTCAACCACCGATGCCATTTCCCGATTTCGGTTTGAGCCCGACCGCCAGTAGCCTGCTGTGTTTCTGAGTCGGTTCATCGAGTCGGGTGGGCTACGGCTCGGATCGTTCGGAGTCGACGTACTGTGCCCTTAGCTCTAGATCGGCGATGCGAGCAGCCGCTTCGCTCAGCTTCTTGTCGAATCGCGCACTAGCTTCGCGGGCGCGTTCGGGATCGTGGGGCGTGTGCATGGCGGCGAGAGCGCCGTGTACTCTATGTTCGTCGAGCTCCGGTCGGGCGTTCAGTGTCGCGAGGTATTGCTCGAGGCGAACCGTTCCCGTTTGCACGTTCTCGAGAATTCGCGCGGTCGCAATGGTCAGACGGGTACGGAGCGGCCCGGACTCGACCGAGAGTCGCGGGAGGCACGCTTCCACGTCGGCGATCATGCGCACGCGTTTGGCGTCGGTGTTTGGTTCCCGGGCGTCGTGGTCGCCAAAGTGGGCCATCCCGACGAGTAGCCGTAGCGCCGCGACATCTGCCGCGGGCTGATCGCTTCCGATCGCCAGTTCGGCATTTCGATCCAGCCCGTACCGGAGTCGCAGCTCGTACGCGGTCACTCGCGCGCGATCGATCAGTGATTCATCTTCGAGTTCAATCGCCAGTGCAGCGGCCTGGTCCGCTTGATCGATGGCCCGGTCGCCAGCCCCGAGTAGGTCGAACAGGTCGGCGAGAAGGATCTTCCAGGTCGCTTCGTGTCCGCGATCGCCCACTTCGAGAGACAAACGAAGCGCGGTTTCCACGCTGTCGATGGCGAGATCGAGACGCCCTTGGAGCCGCTGCACCAGCGCCAAGTTGCCATGGTTTCTCGCGAGTCCCCGACGATTCTGAAGCATGCGGAAACGAGGGATCGCTTCGGCGTAGCCGCGGCTCGCCGCGTCGAGGTTGCCACGCTCGAACTCGACGTTGGACAGCCACACGCGAGAGATCGTTGCGTGGCCCACACTGCCGAGTCGATCGGACAGCGCGACGGCGCGCCGGAAGCTCTCCCTCGCCGCGGACAGGTCGCCTTCTCGGTAGTCGACGATGCCGAGGTTGTTCAGCGCTTTGACCTCGACGCGTCGGTCGGTATCGGCTCGGGCTTGAGTCAAGACTCGGTGGAGCACTCGGCGAGCTTCAGCGTGGGCGCCTCGATTGAGGTAAAGGATCCCCTGGTTGTTGAGCGCTGCCATCGTCAACTCAGAGTCTTCGGGATCCAAGAGCTCCAGGGCTCGATCGATCGAGGTGGCGGCTTCGTCCCACTGGGATGACCGTTGCTGGAGTTCGGAGAGTTGAATGAGGGCGCGTGCCTGCAATCTTACGACCTCGAAGTCTCGCGCGATCTCCAGCGCGAGTCGCGTCGCCGCGGTCGCTTCGTCGAGCCGCCCGAGCATCGCCAACACCGTCGCTCGTCGAATCTCGAGATCGACCTCGATTTCGGGCTCCAAGTTCGGCATGCAGCCGTGAACCTGATCGAGGCGATCGATGATCGATAATGCGTCGGCGTATTCGCCTCGTTCGGTTCGCCAATGGAGCGCCTCGAGCAGGCGTAGAGAGGCGCGTGGATGCTCTCCGCCGTCGAAGAACAAGCGGCCGATCCACTCCATGTGTTCGGGGTGCGCTAGATACATGTCGCAGGCGACTTCGGCAATCTCGAGGCAGCGCCGGGCAGCGACGCGTCTCCCTCGGCCAAGCAGACGCTCGCGCGCCACGTCCTGAACCAAGCGACTTCGAAATCTGCAACGAGAGAGATCGTTGTCTTCGTGCGTAATCAACTGAGCGCGGCCGAGTTCATCCAACGCGACGTCGATCCGCTTCGAGTCTCCGAACACACCTTCCAGGATTCCGGTCGGGAACTCGCATCCGACGAGCGAGGCCGCTTCGAGCAGGTCCTGTTCGAAGCGACCGAGAGCGGATAGTTGCTCTTCGATGACGTCGACGTAGCGGATTGGAATACTCGACGCGATGCGATCACGCGATAGGTTGTACTTCGGAGTCCAACCGACCGCCGCCCGTTCGAACAGTTGGAGGCCGCTCCCTGCGGTTCCTAGGGTGCCGAGCACCTCTTCGATGAACGCAGGGTTGCCCTCCGTCCGTTCCCAGATGACCTCTCCGAGCCACGGCATGGCGTCTTGGTGGCATGCGCCCGGGTACATCGCATCGATCGCTTCGGAGATCGCGGACGGTCGCAGCGGCGGTAGACCGTGTACTTCACTCGCGAGACCGTCACTCTTCAGAAACTCATTCAACGAGAGCCGGTTGGTTCGATCGGTCCCTGCGGTCGAGATCGTGACAAGGATGCCGACGGGCAACGCCTCTTGTCGGAATCGACGCGCCAGGCTCGCGAGGAGTTGTAGCGTGTGTTCGTCCGCTTCGTGAATGTCATCGATAGCGAGTAGCAGCGGCTCGTCGCTCGCGGCGGCAGCGAGTAGGCGGTACCAGTGGTACTGCCTTAGTTCGAGGCCCGGGGTATGCGAGTTGTCATCCACCAAGAGCTTGACGAAGAAGTCGACGGTAGAGGGATCGTGCCGGAGATACTCGGAGAGCCTACGCTCGGCGTGTCGACGTAGCGATTCCCCTCGTTCCTCGAACTCACTGATTCCTGTCAGATCGCGCAACAAGTCGTGAAAAATCTTGAGTGGTTGACGATACCCACCGGAGCCGAACGCGCGGAGTTCGCGGAGGTTCTTTGCGCGTGCGAGAGTTCCCGCCCGTTGCAGTAGTGTGCTCTTGCCGCTGCCTCGGGTGCCGTGAAGTGCAATCAATGTCGGAGTTCCGTCGACCGAGCGTTCGATCGCGCGTGTTATCGTTTCGATCAGATCGTCTCGGCCGATCAAGGCTGCGGGTTTCGCACTGTCGACGGTCAGCGTCGTCGGTGAAACCACACTATGGATGGGCGAGCCTTGGTGGTCGCCGAGCTCGTCGGCGCGGTGCGAGTCCGAATCGATTTCCATTCGCGCCGTGGGGGTGGCGATCGATCCCACGCCTGCCGGTCGCGCTCTCAGTACGGCGTGCCAGACGTCGCCGGTGGCGATAGAGACGGTCGTCGACTCGGTATCGGTGTAGTCGACCCCGGTCTCGAGTGACACGCGAGCGGAGAGGGTCGCTGGCCCCGGGTTCGACGCCCAAACACGAAACGCGGCTCGCTCCCCACGTCCTATCTTCCGTCGTAGGCACTGAACCGTTAGAGATGGCTCAGACTCCATCTCCGACACGATTCGATCGAGCGTCTCCCGACAGTCGCGTGCTCGACGGGGGCGGTCGTCGCGTTCCTTTTGCAGGCAGCTAGCGATGAGCTCTCGAACGCGATGAGGCACCGCAGGCGGCAAGACCTCCCAACGAGGATCTTCGTCGAGGACAGCGGTTCGCACCGTGTCGGCGTGATCGCCTCTAAACGGAAAACAACCGCTCAACACCTCGAACAGGATGCAACCGAACGCCCAGATGTCGCTGCGCGAGTCCACGTGACCCAGGCTCCACTGCTCAGGGCTCATGTATCGAGGCGTGCCTGCGAAGTCGAGTGGAACTTCGTCGCCGGCGTTAACGCGAATCTGCTGCGCGAGTCCGAAGTCGAGGACCTTTACGGTTCCCGACGGATCGATCATCACGTTGGCCGGCTTTAGATCGCGGTGGATGATGTCACGTTCATGGGCCGCTTCGAGCGCCCGCGCGATTTGTACGAGCCAGCGCAGTAGCTCGACGTAGGGCGGCTTGACGTCTCGAACACAAGCTTCGAGCGTCTTTCCGGTCGCGTACTCGAGGACGAGGTAGATGTCGCCGCGGTGTTCCTCGAGGTCGTAGATGCTGGCGATGTTGGGATGATTGAGAGAGGCGAGGATCTTGGCCTCGCGGCGAAACCGGTTCAATCGGTCGCTGTCACGTTGCAAGTCCGCGTAGAGGAGCTTGACGGCCACGTCTCGACCGAGAATCGTGTCCCGCGCCCGAAAAACGACGCCCGTCGACCCGGCGCCGAGTTCTGCTTCGACTTCGAAACGACCGATAGTGAATGGGAACTCGTAGGACTTCTTGGTCGGCTCCGATCGAAGGTCCATCACGCCGGGGTCGTGGCCAAGCGTCGACCGTAGGGAACCCGTGCGTTGAAGAATGCGCAGCCGGGCCCGGATGGCGGCCGCCTGGTTCGGATTCTGTCGACAGACGATGTCGATTGCGGAGGGGCCGTTCGTTTTCCACAGCGCGATACAGTGGTCGACGAGGTCGTCGAGCCCCCGATCGGTTGAGTCGTCGCTACTCATGAATGCCCCGATTCGACGGAATATCGGCCGAGCGCAAAAAGCCACGTCTCCGGCCCGTGATGGGGTCGATCTTAGCCACCGAGCGTTGACGGCGTCACCCCACTGGCTGACCTGGGACGACAATCCACGCTACGCAGATGGCGTTGCCACCTTCCTCCCGCTTGGTTCGGACACTGTTGCGGGTCCGACAGTCCACAACGGTAGTTCGCTGGGCAGATCCCTAGAACTTAGGCCCAAGAGAGGTGCGCCGGCAAGTCTCCCCGGCGGTTCAGCGAGTGTGGATGGCGATTTCGAATCGGCGGAGGATCTCGGATCGCAGCTCGTGTTCGGTGTGGTCGCCGTCGCCTTCGGGCATCTCGAGTCTTCGGGCTAGGGTTCGTAGGTCCGGCTCTTCCATGTTGCGGAGGACGCGATCGCGGTCGAATGTGCCGTGGGTTGCGATTTGGTCGAGCAACACTTCGCGGGACGGCTCTTCGGGCAACTCGACGTCGAGATCGAGAGCTAAGCTGTTGAGGCGTGGGTCGGGCAACATTCGGATGAGGTCCATGAGCGGTCGACGTTCGGGGGCGATGGGGATCTTGGGCACTGCGTTCGGAACTTCGGTCGCGAGTCCTGCGGCCAAGGAGACCAGCCCACCGCAGGCGGTCGCGATCAGCCACAAGAACAGGTCGAGCGTGCACCAGCCCATGGTGAGTCCGACCAGCGTCGCGCCAATAGTGGCGCAACCGAGTACCAACGAGCCGCCGAGGTGATCGAGCTGTTTCTGTACGATGACCGCGGCGGCGATCATTCCGGCGAGCGACAGAATCACGGCGCTGGGCAGGGCGTGCAGTGGAGATATGAGCGTGAAAAGGAAGAGCCCGAGACCGGTTCCCAGGGCGTAACGAATCGTCAGTCGGCGGCGAAAGCGGACGTGCTCGCGGTCGCGGCTTGCCCACTGTCGGTCCCGACGTTTTGACACGTCGGCGACGTTGTTCGGGCAATCAAACGACGCGGTCGGCGGTGGGAAGTAGAGGAACACGCGAATCCGTTGCCGGAGCGACTCCGCTTCGCTGCCCTCGGCAGTCAGATCGAAGGCGCGACACACGTCTTTGAGTTCGTACCGAGTGCAGAACTCGAGAGCGTCGTCGTGATCGAAGTCGTTGCGCTCGACCAGCGCTTGCACGATATCGTCCGGCTGTCGAGTGTCGATCTCGAGCTGTTCGCCGAGTTCGCGCAGTCGATCGACGGTGACCTCGTGGAGGATCATCTCTAGAGCTTGCTCTTCGGTGAGGTCTTCCGCTGTAGTCGGCGTGGAATGAGGCATGTGTACAAGATCGACCAGAGACACTGGTTGACTTGAGGGCGTCGTCCGCGGCCACGGAGACCGTTTGGATCTGCCACGCTGATTCGAACTTACGGCTGTTTGCTCTTGCTCCGGCCGACCGTTTCCGCGATTGTCCGCCCCACGGCCAGACGCCGATGAGAAGGGTCTTTTCCCCATGGATGAGCGTAAGTTGTTCCTCGATTTCTGTGCGTCCAACTTCGGGCGGGCTGCGGATGCGTTGCGCGCGTGGGATCCCGCGGTGGAAGGCGACGATCCGATCACCGTGTTGATCTGGAACGATACGCCGGAGGTCGGGCTTCTCACCGCGGTCACCTACGGGTTGTCGAAGGTCGGCCACGACGAGTGGTACATGGGACGGCCGGAACTCATGGTTCGCGTCGATAGTGAAGATCCGGCGTGGCCGCTCGCCATCGCCTACTTTGCCGACGCCTTCCGGGGTGAGTTGCCGTTCGAGTACGGAACCGTGTTGTGTCTCGACGAGCCGATCGCGGAAGACTCCAGTATGTGTGGCTTCCTCTTGTTCGCTCCGCCGCTCGTCGAGGGCGAAGAGATGACGTGCGAGACGGGAGATGAACTGCCGATTCAGCTCACCGGTTGCTACCCCGTCTACGAGGGCGAGGCGGCGGTGATCAAGGAGGATTTCGAGGGATTCTGGAATCGCGAGGACTACGACATCTTCAGTGTGACGCGTCCGGACGTCTCGGGGTAAGGGGGAGGCATGCCGAGCGACCGTTGGGATGTCATCGTCGTCGGCCTCGGCGCCATGGGCAGTGCCGCCCTGTATCAACTGTCCAAGCGCGGGGTGCGCGTCCTCGGCATCGATCAGTTCTCTCCTCCGCATGATCGTGGCTCGTCGCACGGGGATACGCGACTCACGCGGCTCGGTGTTGGCGAAGGTGCGCACTACGTCCCGCTGGCCATGCGCTCTCATGAGATCTGGAGAGAACTCGAGGCCGCGTCCGGGGAAGAGATCCTCAGCGAGACCGGCGGGTTCTTCTTCTCCGGGGAAGAGCAAGTGTCACCTGTTCATGGCGCCTCCGACTTCATCACCGCCACGATCGCTGCCGCCGAGCAGTTCGGGATCGAGCACGAGGTTCTCGACGTAGAGGCGATGCGGTCTCGGTTCCCGCAGTTCAAGTACTACGGTAAGGAGGTCGGGTACTACGAGCCGCGAGCCGGCTTCGTGTGTCCGGAACGGGCGATTGACGTTCAGCTGCGGCTTGCCGAGTCGCAAGGCGCGACCGTATGGCGGAACACTCCGGTGACTGCGGTCGAACCGGAGGATGGCTCGGTTCGGGTCGTCACCGACCGGGGCGCGCAAACCGCAACGCGAGTCGTGCTGACCGCAGGTGCGTGGATCTCTCGGTTTCTCGAACCGCAATACAGCGACCGGTTCGCAGTTTATCGGCAGATGCTGTTCTGGTTCGACGTCGACGGCAGTATCGATGACTTCATGCCGGGACGCTTCCCAGTTTACATTCGCACCGACCGCACCAAGGACGATGTCCTGTACGGGTTCCCCGCAGTGGACGGACCGAACGGCGGTATCAAGATCGCGTCCGAGCAGTATCTAGCTCAGTGTGACCCCGACCGGATGGACCGCGACGTGTCGGACGAGGAAGTGGCGCAGATGCATGCGCTCGCGTCGCGCTTCCTGCGCATCGGTCAGTGCTGTCAGCGGGCGACGAGTTGTCTGTTCACGGTCACTCCGGACGGGGAGTTCGTGATCGACTTTCACCCGCGTCACTCGGAGTTGATCTTGGCCTCGCCCTGCTCTGGCCACGGATTCAAGCATTCCGCTGCTATCGGTGAAATGCTCGCGGAGCTGGCGATCGATGGCGAGACGCGCTTCGAGCGCGGGCCGTTCGTGTTCACCCAGTAATCTCGAACCGGTTTCGACTGGAGATGATTCGCGGTTCGGCACCGGTCGCTTCCGCTATTCGACGACGATCACCATCTCCGTACGCGCCTCGTCGACGACATCCGCGTCGTCGTGCGTGATCCACTGACCCATACCCTTTCTTGCGCGATCGGATCCCGGGAATGGCGGCGGCGGTGGATCGTCCGCGGGCCCACCGGTCAACGGGTCGTCGGCCAGTAGATCGTCGACGAACCCTTCCGGGTCCTTTGCCGCGTCGATCAAGTCGACCCCGTCGGCGAGCTTTTGTTGAACTTGTTCAGCCTTCTCCTTGGCATCCATTACGTCGTCGTGCACATCCATGGCGTCGTCATAGACGCCCTTCGCTTTGTTCTTCATGCCGTCGACGAACCCCTTGACCGGGTTCCACGCACCCGACAGTGGTCCGGACAACGCACCGAACACTTTGTCGATAACTAGGTCGACGAGCGGGAAGAACGTATTGCGGAACTGTTGCGTCGCAATCCGCGGAAGCTGCGCGAGGAACAGTTCCATGGTGATGGCGTCGTCGCCCGCGCTCGTCCGTGCCGCTTCGAGGTCGGCGGCGAGTTCGGAAGACGTCAGATCGATGATCTTTCCGAGCTGCTTGCCGAGTCCGCTGTCGAGGTAGCGGGTGGCGATGTTGGAGATCTCTTCGCCGCCGAACTGACCGAGGCCACCGACTCCGATCAAGTCCGCGTTCGGATCGTTCAACATGCCGAGGCCCGGAATGAAACGGCCGGCGAGCGAAACGATCGTGTCGGCGATCTCCTCTCGCCCCAACCGAATCATGGTCTCCGCGTCGATCTTCACCCGACCGCGGCCGAGGAGGATTGCGCGGTACACGCGATCGAGCAGACGCAAGTTGACAGCGGTGACTTCGAGAATGAGATCTCGTACGAAGCCGGGGACCTCGACCTCGATGACTTCTTCGAACGCGGCCACGAACAGTCGGCCGATTTCCGGGCCGCTATCCGGCGGCGCGCTCCCTGTCGCGGACGAGTGCGCGTCTTCGGCCGCGGTCCCGGAGACGCCGATCGCCGAGAAGATCGCCGCGAGAGAGTCGCTTCCCCACGCTTCGGGAGGATCGTCTTCGAACCCGAGGAAGTCTTGCACGTCGCTGACCGCGTCGTCGACGGCTTGTTTCGCTTCGTCGATCTTCTCTTCGACATCGGCGATCGCTTCTTCGACGACGTTGTCGGGTCCGGAGCCGTTCTGCGTTTGATTGCTAGCCGTGACGGGAGGTTGCGGGAACCAGATGTCATAGACCTGGCGACGGTTCTCCCGGATGGCGGCGACACTCGCTTCGTAGCACTTCGCTTCGATGATCGGCTCGTACTTGTCGCGGCAGCGGAGAAACAGCGCGAGTGAAATGTCGTGCGCCTTGAACACAATGCTCTGCACTGTCTTGATCGCGTCGGTCACTCCGGGCATGTCCGGCAGCAAGCCGCTGAGCCCGCCGTCTCCACCGCCGCCCTTCTTCTCGATCCAGTAGGTGATGGCGTTGGTCGCGAACTGCCGGTAGTCGGCGCGTTGAAGGTGGAGGTCGCGCCCGGCGGTGAAGGTGTCTCCCCAGGTGATCACCGGCAGGTTGACGGTGCCCCCGGTGTTGGCGATGTCCTCTTTGTGCAGATCGAGTTCCGCTGCGTCGGGAGGGCTGTCTTCGGCGGCGTCACTGCCGGTGACCAGGTCCATGGCGGCGCCCGTGATATCGCCGAGCGGTCCTTGGCTGGCGGTGTACTCGCTGATGACCCGCTGCGTCGAGTCGGCGAAGCCGTGAAGCAGCAGTGTTTCCCGTTCCAGCGCGGCGCGGTACTGGAGGGCGCGGAGATCTCGATCGGCGTCGAGATCCGCTTCGCCGAGGAGATCGTCGGTTTCGGCATGATCGAAGTGGCTGCCGTCGTCCGGGTGGACCGACCCGAAGTGAACGAACTCAATAGGCATCTGGTCGAACGAGTTGAGGATCTCCTGGGCCGCGGCGCCTGACTGTTGGTCGGGCGCGAGCGAGTCGCGCTTGACGAACTTGGGGGGCGTCTCCGACTTCGTTTTGGCGGCCGCCTCTTCGTCACCGAGAAGCGAGTCGAGGGTGTCGAGTGCATCGTCGAGCATGGATCCGTCTCTCCTGTCGAGGCGTCGGGCTTATCAGCAGTACAGGCTGTCGAGCTTCGCTAGCGTCTTACTGTCGGCTTCGCCGCTCTCCGTGAGTCCGTGACGTCGTTGGAATCGAAGGAGGGCGTCGGTGTAGCGCGGGGTGACCTGGTCGTCTTCGGATCCGCACGGGAATCCCAAGTTGTTGAGGCGTTGCTTGACTCCACTCACTGAACTCGACGGGTCGAGTCGGGCGACGCGCAGTTCGTGTTGCTCTTCGCCTCCCGCAAGCAACAACAGCGCGGACGTCACTCCGGCCGGTACCGCCACTTCGAGGATGCCTTCCGCGTCGGTCGTTCCGTCGACCAGTTCTTTGTTGATCTCTACTTGGTACGGTTCGTTGGCGCGTGGCTTTCCGAAGCGCGCCAGTGCAATGCGGATCTTGGTCGCTTCGCCGATGACCCGAAACGTATGCTTCGCTTCGGTGGCGATCGTTTCGGATCCGCGGCGCAACTCTGGCACGAAGAGGCGATCTCCGGCTTGCAGAATGTTCGGGTCACGCTGCGCACGAAGTTCGGCGTTCTCGGCGTGCTCCCACACGGTCTTCCAGAAGAAGCCGTGGCGGCGCGCGATTGCGGGCAGACTGTCTTGGGTACCGACGGTGATCTCGGGCACGGCGAACTCTGTTTCTCCAAGTGAGCAGGAAATCAGGTGACGGACCAAGCGTCGCAATCGCGGCGCAACAAGGTGAACTCGTACGATCCTGACGGGATCTTCTCGAGCTTCGCGACGCCCTCGGCGTTGGTCGATCCGCGAATTCGCCGTCCGTCGGCGAAGGTCAACTCGAATCGCTCCCCGGCCACCGGGCGGTCCGCGTCGTCGATCACTGCGATTTCGATCCAACCCGATTCCGTGGCATCCGCGACCAGTTCCTCGACCGGAGCGCTCTGCTCGGTAGCGGTCGTCTCACCGGGTTTCGTGTCTTCGCACGGTGTCGGGGGCTCGGGGCGCGCCGGCGCGACCGGCTGCAAGCTCATGCCGCGTCCCTTTCGGGATGGCCCGCAAGTGCGAGTTCCGCGCCGCGGGCAATGCCGCGTTTGTCGTCGTGGGTCAACGCTTGTAGGGCAGCGATCGATCGCACGTCTTCCGAATGGGCGAACGCGATGACCAGCGCGCGTCGCACGTCGGGATCTTCGTCGCCGATGGTGTCGAGCAGCGTTGCTAGGCTGCTCGTGACGGCACCGATCTTGATCAACGTGAGGACCGCGTGTTGACGAACCGAGGGCGCCTCGTCGGTCAGGCGTTCGGCGATCGCGCCCTCGTACTTGTCCGCGCGATCCTGGAGTTCACCGAGTTTCTCGAGTGCGGTGCGGCGGACCTCGGGATCGTCGTGGTTGAGATAGCTGGCGATGGTACGGATACGAAAGCGGGTCTTGCCGGTCACCCGGATCAGTGCAGACAGCGCCGCCATAGAAACGTTGGGGTCGGCGCTCTTCGTATGCTGCTTGATACGCGACGTGAGCGGTTGAGCGACTTCCGTGAGCCAACCCGCGGCGTCGAGCGCGGCGAGGACGGCGACGGTGCTGTCGGACGACAGGGCGCGGGCCAGCGCCGGCAGAGCCGATTCCCGAAGACACATGAGTGCCCAAGCGCATTGGTAGCGGACGGCGCCGTCTTTGTCGGTCAGCCCCTGTTCGAGAGACGGCACAGCGGGAACCGCGATCGTTCCGAGTCGACCGAGCGCCGCTGCCGCCCACGCGCGGGTGGGGCCGGGTTGGCGCGAGCGCACGATTTGCGCGAGTGGGTCGACCCCGGCGACTCCGAGCTGCTCCAAGTCGACAAGGTGCTGAAGTTGGCAGAAGCTAGGCAAGGTCATTACAGCACGTTTCCTATTCCGGGGGAGTATGAGGCGGCGACGACGGCGGGCGTCGTAACGCTGCCGCCGACGAGGGCGGCGCCGCCGACGTTGACACCGCCGCCGATGTTCGTGGCTCCGGCTATCGACGCGGCGCCGGATACGGTGAGAGCGCCGTCGACGATCGTCGGTCCGGAAAAGTTGATGCTTCCGGAGTTCGTACTGTGCACGCCACTCTCTTCGGTGACGTTCGGTGCCTTGATGGTGATGCCGCCCGGACCGATCGAGATCGACGATCCGCCGCAGTTCAGTTCGATTCCGCCGGACGCGTCGAACACGATCTTTCCCGAGACGACGGTCGTGTTCGCGGACCGTTGTTCGTGATCGCCTCCGATGACGGTGATCGCGCTGCCGTCGACTTGCAGCGACATGGCGCCGCCGATCGTCTTTGCTTCTTGACCGTCGACGGTTTGGTGCTGCTCCCCGCACACGTATTGGTACTGGGAGCCGTTGATCGATTGGTGGTAGGACTGCTCGTACTCGCAGCGCGCCGTCTTGGCGACGACGCGGTGCTCGTAACCGCCTATGTAGGAGCTACGGTCGTTCTGGATGTACTCGTCGTAGTCGCGCTCGGCGCGCAGGGTGATCTTCTCGCTATCCTTACGATCTTCGAAACGGAGTTCGTTGAACCCGCCGCCGTCCGGCGTGCTTTGCGTCTTGGTGCCCGAAACAGTGCCGTATTGCGGCAAATCGTAGGGGTGGTGTTGTTGACCGTTGTAGACGGTACCGGTGATCAGCGGTCGGTCGGGGTCACCGTCGATGAATTCGACGACGACCTCTTGTCCAATGCGGGGGATCGAGACCGTTCCCCACCCCTTTCCCGCCGACGGGTGCGCGACGCGGATCCAACAGGAGCTCGTCTCGTCGTAACGTCGTGAGCGGTCCCAGTGAAACTGCACTTTTACGCGGCCGAGTTCATCGGTCCAAATCTCCTTGTCGGCCGGGCCGACGACAACGGCCGTCTGGCAACCGGATACTTCGGGGCGCTGCGTGACACGGCGCGGTCGGTGGGGTTGCTCGGCGGGGATCCCGGCGAGTCGAATCATGAACATCTCTTCGGCGCCGGTATCGTTACCTGCGTCGTTACCCGTACGCAGCGCGTTGGTGCGGACCTCGAGCCGTGTCTCGGTGACGAGCCACTGACGATCGTGAGCGGCGACGGGAGTTCCGTTGGGGCTTATGATCGATCCGACCGCAACGAATCGACCGTCGCTCGTCGCTTCAAGGCTCTGGCTGCCGGTCTGACTCTCTTCGAGAAGGACGCGCGCTTGTTGCTCGCCGCGCTCTCGGTCGACGTGACGACCAGAGAAGTCGTACGCCTCGAACTCGGAGTACGACGAGTGACAGATCGATGCGGACCGCGCCTCGAGATCCTTGCGAGGAGTCGCGTAGTCGTAGGAACCGACCGACGTGTAACTCGTCGCCAGTCGCCGGGCGACTTGTAGATCCCAGATACCATCTTGTTCGCGACGCGTGTCGTGTTCGCTGCGATAGGTGAGTTCGCTGAAGTCGGGATCGGGCTGAAAGCACGAGGGCCCGTCGGTCAGAACCAAGACGTGACGATCGATCTCGTGGCGGTAGTGGGTCGTGATGCCCTCTTCTTCGAGCAACCGGCAGATGAAGTCGAGGTCGCTCTCACGCCACTGCACGCAGTAGGTGCGGGGCTCGTACGTTTCGGTCAGCCGGTCTTCGAAGTCGCCGAAGCCGTGTCCGCGAAGAACCTCCAGCACGATGTCCACCGCGCTGCGGTTCTGGAAGATTCGGCAGTCACGGGAGTGGGCGAGCAGCTGGAGGAAGGGCACGATCGTCGCGCGGTAGCCGGCGAGGTCGCCGTCGAACGATGTCTGGCGAAAGTCGCTGACGATTCCATGGAGGTAGCGCGGTCCGGCACCGTCTTGATCGATTCGCACTGCGATCGGCTGGCCGAGCATTGCGTCGAAGTCGTAGGCGCGGTCGACGCTCCGGAGGTCGAGTTCGTACCGATAATCTCGTCCGAGCGACTCGGTTCCGACTAGTCGCTCTAGAACGAACGGCTCGTCACCGTTCTCGGTAAGAATTGCGATCTGTCGATCGAGCGAAGTGATGGGCATTCAACCTCCGGCGGCCTGGGTTCAACCACAAGCCGTGAACGTCGACGTCCGGGGGTCACGCGAAGGTCAAATTGAGCGGAGGAGGGCGTCTACGCTATTTCGGCTGCGAGGTGGGCCTGGAGGTTGGTCTCGAGGTTGGCCGGGAAGTCGGCTTCTGGCTGGGCGCAGGGCGTTCGACCGCGACCGGGCCGGCGGCACCTTCGACCAGTCGATACGCTCGGTTCAACTCCACGCCGCGGAACACTTGCGTGCCGCTGCCGCACCACTCGACGGTGACCGAGACGATCTTGGTCGCCCGCGCGAGCCCGACTTCTTGGCGCAGGGTCGAGCAACCGAAGCTCCCTCCGGTGTTGACCGTGCGGTGGATTTTCCGCACCCCGGAATCGGTCTCCACTTCGATAGCAATCCGTGATCCCAGCGCGGCGCGGTTGGCTTGGGTTCCTTGCAGTTCGAGGCTTGTCCAGTGGTTGCCGTGGCCGGGGTTCTCGAACAGCACGTTCATGTAGCCGTCGCCTTCGTACGCTCCGCCCATCACGATGAAGACGTCTTGGTCACCATCATGATCCACGTCCCCGAACGCTACGCCGTGACCCTTCTGCAAATGGCCGAAGCCGCCGGACGTGGTCACGTCTTCGAAACGCTTGCCGTCGACGTTGCGAAACATGCGGTTCGGAATGAGCGTTCCGAGGTGCGGCTGCCCCGTGCCGAAGTACGCGTCGAGGTAGCCATCGTTGTCGATGTCTCCGAAGTTCGCCCCCATGGCCATCGCGGCGTGACGTAGTCCGGCGGCTTCGCTCACCTCGTCGAAGGTTCCGTCTCCTCGGTTTCGGTACAGGCGGAAGCACTCGTCGCCGTGGGGGAGTCCCAGGTAGTCGGAGGCGACGACGTCGAGCATGCTTTCGGTGAAACTGCCGTACGAACAGACGAGCAAGTCTTCCCAGCCGTCGTTGTCGTAGTCCCAGAACCAAGTCGCAAAGCTCGTCGTCGGTTCGGCCACGCCGGCTGCCTTCGTGACGTTTCGAAACCGACACTGACCGGTCTCGGGATTCCGTCCGAGGTTTTCGTAGAGCACGTTCGGTGACCACATAGCAGAGAGGTAGAGATCCAAGTCACCGTCGTTGTCGTAGTCACCCCAACTCGCTCCCTTGACGTACGCCACGTGGGCGACGCCGGCGGCCGGGGCGACGTCTCGAAACTTGCCCTGGCCTAGATTCTCGAACAACTGGCAGGGGTGCGTCTCTTGGCGCGATGACTCATTGCCGAGGAATAGATCCAAGTCGCCGTCACCGTCGTAGTCTCCCCATTCACCCACTTGTCCCGGGTGCTCGGTCAAGAGGCCCGATTCGACCGTGACGTCTGTGAATCGATCGCCGTCGTTTCGCAATAGGGAGTTCGGGTGATGCCCCGCACTTTTTAACCACGCGCCTCGGAGAACGAGAATGTCCAAGTCTCCGTCGTTGTCGAAGTCTGCGTGAGAGGTGTTCAGTCCGCCGACCACGCCGTCGAGTCCCCACTCCGTGGTGCGCTCATCGAACGTTCCGTCGCCCCGGTTGAGGAAGAGTCGACTTTGATCGGAGAGTCCCCACGAGGTGACGAAGAGGTCGAGCCAGCCATCGCCGTTGAAGTCGTCGAGGTTGGCGCCGCCGGCCAACCCCATCGAGTTGACCCCGGCCGCGGCGGAGATGTCGACGAAGCGACCGATATCCGTTTTCGACTCGAACAGTTCGGGAGCCAACCGGGCGGACTCGGGCACGGCCGCGGGATACTCGCCGAGAGTCATGGCGGCCAAATTCAGCAACCAGCGGTATCGAAGTCGATCGGGTTGTCGCTCGACGAGCCACGTCAGGTGTTCGATCGCCTTGCGCGACCCGCCGGGGAACGCGTGCACGCCGCTTCCCGCGATGGGAAAGATGCAGGAGTCCGCTCCGTGGTTGGCCACACAGTTCTGTTGCTCGCCCAGTCTGAGGTAGGCGATAGCGAGGCTCTGACGAACGGCGGACTCGACGATAAGCGGCGCCGCCTTCATGCGGAGCAACTGTCCGAGAAGTCGCTCCAAGCCGTTGATCCCATCTTGAATCTGGCCAGCCTTTACCAGTTCGTCCGCCGCGTCGTGGTGTCGTTTGAACTTCTCGCCGCCCGGCGGAAGGGAGTTCGCGCTCGATTCGATCAGTTTGGCGCGTTGCGTGTTGAGGAATCGATTCAGTCGAGGATCCGCCCGCTTCGCGATTCGGGTCAGACGTTCGAGCATCGAATCGGAACTTTGCGCCTCGGCGTTCACGACCGGACCAGCGACGACGACCAATAGCATTAGAACAAGCACTGCATCGTCCTTATTGCTGAGGTGCGAGAGCGGGGGGCGGGAAATCATGGGAGGGGGGCGTGGGCGCGGCGTCGAAAAATCTAGGAACAAGAGTGTACCACGCGGCCGATCGGATTCATGGGAATTGCCAACGTGCTCTCGCCGCGGGAGGTCGCACTCCGGCCGGTTATCTCGTCGAGTCGCGCCACGACAGCTGGATCACCCGCAAACTACGACGCAATCAGATGCTTGCGTTGTTGTCTCTTCCAATCGCTGGGCGGGGCGACTGAAATAGAAGCGGGATTGTCACTGGAATCTTTTGACTGGGCAGAACGCGCGATGACGCGGCGCTCACTCGTCCCGAGCGTCAGCGGAACTGCCACGAAACTCGATCACCGTCACCGTCGCTTTAGCGGCGCGCGCCACGGGCGAGTTGCACCCAGGATTCGACGCCGAGCGCCATCGCGTTGTCGTCGACCCGGAACCGCGGGTGGTGACAGAAGTGGACGATGTCTTGTGACTCGTCGTAGTTGCCGAGGAACAGGAACGCTCCGGGCACTTTCTGTTGGTAGTACGCGAAGTCTTCTCCGCCGAGCGAGGCCTCGACGTCGCGCGTGACGGGCACAGCGTCGCCGATCGCTCCTTCCGCTTCGTCACACGCATCGGCGTCGTTCATCACTACCGGGTAGCCCAGCGTGAAGCTGATCGTCGCCTCGACTTCGAGCGACGCGGCCACCCCCTTGGTCACGGTTTCGAGCCGCGACCGCAGCAGTTCCCCGACCTCAGGTTTGAAGCTGCGCACGGTGCCGATCACCGTGGCCGATTCGGGGATGACGTTGTACGCGGTGCCGCCGTGAATCTGAGTCACGCTGATGACGCCGCTGTCGAGCGGGTCGAGGTTGCGCGCGACGATCGACTGGATGGCAGTCACAATGTGCGCGGCGGCGACGAGCGGGTCGCGGTTCTTGTGCGGCGCGGCCGCGTGTCCGCCCACTCCTGTGAGTTGAATGGTGAACTCATCCGGTTGTGCCATGGTCGGGCCGGCGTGAATGCCGACACGCCCCGTTTCGATCGACGGCCACACGTGCATTCCGAAGACGCGGTCGACGCCCTCGAGGCAGCCATCGGCGATCATGGCCGGGGCGCCACCGGGCAACGACTCTTCGTTCGGCTGGAAGAGAAACCGGACCGAGCACGGCAGGCTGTCCCGATCGCTGGCGAGAACACGGGCTGCGCCGAGCAGCATCGACGTGTGCGCGTCGTGTCCGCACAGGTGTGCCGCACCGGGGTTGCGAGACTTGTGCGGCAAGTCGTTGTCTTCGTCCATCGGCAGCGCGTCCATGTCGGCACGTAGCGCGATGCGACGCGTGGCACCGGGAACGTCGATATCACCGACCACTCCGGTTTTTCCGATTTGCTCTCGAACGGTCACTCCACAGGAGCGCAGTTCGTTGGCGACCAGTGCCGCGGTGCGAATCGTGTCGAACCCGATCTCCGGGTCGGCGTGAATGGTTCGTTGCAGCTCGATGACTCGGTCTATGACGGAGGCTACGGTCTCGCTCATGCGGTTTCCTCTTCCGATTCTTCTTCACCGAAGAGCGCGGCCACGAATTTCTTCGGGTCGAACACCTGGAGGTCGTCGACCCCTTCACCGACCCCTATGTACTTTACCGGCAGTTGGACCTCGCGCAGGATCGGAAAGATAACGCCGCCCTTGGCGGTGCCGTCGAGTTTGGTCAGAACTAGGCCGGTGACGTTGACCGACTTCTTGAACTCTGTCGCCTGGCGTATCGCGTTTTGCCCCGTCGTGGCGTCGAGTACTTGCAGCACTTCGTGAGGTGCTTCTGGGAAACGCTTCTGGATGACGCGATAAACCTTCTCGAGTTGATTCATCAAGTTGGTCTGGGTGTGCAGCCGGCCGGCGGTATCGATGAGCAATACGTCGTACTCATCCTTCTGCGCGATGTCGATGGCGTCGAACACCACGGCGGCGGGGTCGGCGTTTTCTTCGCCGCGGACCATCTCGATGCCGAGACGTTCACCCCAGATGCCGAGCTGCTCGACCGCGGCGGCGCGAAACGTGTCACCAGCCGCAACGAGAACCTTCTTGCCGCTCAGCTGAAAGCTCTTCGCGAGCTTCGCGATCGAGGTGGTCTTGCCGGTGCCGTTGACTCCCGTTACCAAGATCACGGTCGTGCCGCTGTCCGCCCAACGGATGCCTTCGGGTTCACCGAGGATGGCTGAGAGCCGGGTCTTGAGAAACGGAATGAGCTCTTCTTGTTTGAACTCCTTACCCTTGTACGCATCGCGTAGCGCGTCGGTCAGTTCCAGGGCGACCCGCGGGCCGAAGTCGGCTTGGATCAGGCTCGCTTCGATTTCTTCGAGGGCGTCGTCGTCCAGTTTGCCGCTGACGAGTTGGATCGCCTTCTTGACGAGCTGGCTCGTCTTCGACAGTCCTCGCTTGAGCGCTCCGAACAGTCCACGCTTCTTCGGCGCCTCCTCTTCGGGCTTGGCGGGCTCCCCGGCTTTCGCCGCGTCGTGCGAGGGGGAGTCACCGGTGGCAGCGTCAGGAACCGGTTTGGGTGCCGACTCCTCACTCTTTTTCTTGCCGCCGAACCACTTCAGAGCCATCGGCTTTCTCCAGTTCGCTGAGGATTCGATCCAAGATGCCGTTTACGAAGGCACCGGACTTTTCGGTCGAGTAGAGCTTTGCGAGTTCGATAGCTTCGTCGAGGGTGACTCGGGACGGGACGTCGCCGAGGAACATGAGCTCGGTCGTCGCTAACCGCAAAACGGTACGGTCGACGATTGCCATGCGCTCCAGCCGCCAGTTCTCTGCTGCACTGTGTATCTTCTCGTCGATCTCGGCGGCGTTGTTCCAAAAGGCGTCGAGCAGACGGCGGCAGTAGTTCGCTTGCTCAACGGCCGTCGACCAGTCCTTGATCGTCGTCGCCGACAACTCGCGGCCGTCGTCCGGTCGTTGGTCCCACTGGTACAGGCACTTGAGCGCGAGCTCACGTGCATCTCGTCGCGTGCCCATTACTCGGTGTCCAGTCGCTGGTAGAGGTTCGCCATCTCGAGGGCGGCGAGCGCAGCGTCGCTACCCTTGTTGCCGACTTTACCGCCGGCGCGATCGAGCGCTTGAGCCATGTCGTCGGTCGTCAATACCCCGAACGCCAACGACGCTCGAGATTGGTACGCGACGTCCGCGATTCCGCGGGCCGCTTCGGCGCAGACGTAGTCGAAGTGAGGTGTGTCACCTCGAACGACGACGCCGAGGCAGATGATCACATCGTGTTGATCGCGATCACTCAACCGCTTGGCGAGTGCCGGCAGCTCGAACGCGCCCGGCACGAAGTACACGTCGATGGCGCTATCCTCGACGTTGTTCTCGATCAGAGTCTCGATGGCTCCGGTTGTCAGCTTTTCGCAGACGAGCCAGTTGAACCGTGCTTGCACAATCGCGACACGCAGTCCGGTGCCGTCGTGGCTTATTTCGTGGCGGGTAGGCATGGGTTATTCCCACTCGATCGTCGACGGCGGCTTCGACGAAATGTCGAGGACGACGCGATTGATCCCTTGGACCTCGTTGACGATACGGCTCGAGATCGTAGCGAGAATCTCTTGCGGCAAGTGGACCCAGTCAGCGGTCATTCCGTCTCGAGACTCGACGATCCGCAGCGCCACGACGTTTTCGTAGGTGCGTTTGTCACCCTGGACGCCCACGGTCTGGATCGGCAGCAAGACGGCAAACGACTGCCAGATGTCTCGGTACCCGGTGAACTTCTTGATCTCCTCCTGAACGATAGCGTCAGCGCGTCGCAACGTCGCCAGTCGATCGGGGGTCACATCGCCGAGGATGCGGATCGCCAGGCCCGGACCCGGAAACGGTTGGCGACTGATGATTTCGTCGGGGATACCGAGCTTCTTGCCCATCTGGCGGACTTCGTCCTTGAACAGGTATCGAAGCGGTTCGATGAGTTCGAACTGCATGTCGTCTGGGAGTCCGCCGACGTTGTGGTGCGTCTTGATGGTTTCCGACGGCCCCTTGTTCGGCGACAAGCTCTCGATCACGTCGGGGTAGAGCGTACCTTGGGCGAGGAACTTTGCTTCAGGGATGTCCTTCGCGGCGTGGTCGAACTCCTCGATGAACTGGTGTCCGATTCGAATTCGTTTCGTCTCGGGATCGACGACGTCCTTGAGCTGGTTGAGGAAGCGTTCGGTAGCGTCGATGCACCGAAAGTTCATGTCGTATTGTTTCGTGAACGTCTCGGTCACCTGCTCGGCTTCGTTCTCGCGCAACAGCCCGTTGTCGATGAAGAAGCACGAGAGTCGATCACCCACCGCCTTCTGGAGGAGCACGGCGACCACGGAAGAATCGACTCCGCCGGAAAGCGCGCACACCACGCGGCCGGTCTCGCCCACCTGCTCGCGAATCTCTTCGATGGATCGATCGACGTAGTCGCCGATCTCCCAGTCGCCGTTGAAGCGACAGACCCGATACAGGAAGTTGTTGATGATCTTCCCGTTGTCCTTGGTGTGAGAGACCTCGGGGTGGAACTGCAGTCCGTAGAACGGCAGCTCCTTATGGCGCACGATCGAGAGCGGCGAGTTCTGCGTGTGGGCGAGCGTCGTGAAACTGTTGCTGACGGCGACGACTCGGTCCCCATGACTCATCCAGACGGTGAGCTTTTCATCGAGATCTTTGAACAGCGGGTCGGATGCGCCATCGAGAAACAGGGTGGTGCTTCCGTACTCTCGCTCTTGGGCCGGTGTGACTTCACCGCCGAGAACCTGACAGCCGATCTGCATGCCGTAGCAGATACCGAGCACGGGGACGCCAAGCTCGAAGATGGCGGGGTCGATCCGAGGGGCGTTCTCTTCGTACACACCGCACGGGCCGCCGGACAAGATGATCCCCTTGAGGGGCATGTCGCGGAGGGTCTCCGCCATGGTGTCGTGGGGCATCAACTCACAGTAGACACGGTTCTCGCGTACCCGCCGAGCGATGAGCTGGCTGTACTGAGAGCCGAAGTCGAGGATCGCGCAGAACTCTTGAGACGTCGGAATGGTCAAAGCCAGGATCTCCTACCGGAAAGATCGGATCTGTTTGTCAATCGCTCAGCCTCGGCGGGGTTCGCTCGGGGTCTCGCGCTGACCGTAGTTGGGACGCTCGTAAGAGTACAATCCGTGAATGCCGCCCTCGGTTTGTGCCGAGTGGCTACGCAGTTCGAAGTGAAGCGAGTCGTTGTAGAGTCGTTCGTGAAGCTGCGCCATGTCGATAACGCCCATGTCTTGGAACGAGTGTCGCAGGCCTTGCGCAAGGTATGGGACCAAGCTCATGACCGACCCCTTGTCGACGACGTAGCCTGATACACCTTGCGCAACGCGAACGCTTTTTTGCTCGACGAAGTATCGTTTGCCACCGCCGGCTTCCATCGCTTCGATCGAGGCCATGCCTCGGTAGCGCTTCAAGCGAACTCCGTTTTGGTAGTAGTACTCGCCCGGCGACTCGCTAGTGCCGGCGAACATGCTTCCCATCATCACAGTGCTGGCGCCGAATGCGATCGCCTTCACGATGTCGCCGATGTCCGAAATCCCGCCGTCGGCGATGATCGGGACGCCTTGCTCGTTGCAGTGAAGGGCGCAGTGATAGACCGCTGCGGCCTGACCGCGTCCGACGGCCATGGTCTCTTGTGTAATGCAGATCGAGCCCGGGCCCATTCCGATGCGGATTGCGTCGGCTCCCGCGCGGATCAAGTTGGCGCATTGGTTTTGCGTGACGACGTTGCCGCCGATGACTTGCAGGTCGGGAAAGGCCGCCTTGGCGTGCTTGATCATCTCGTACTGGAACGTGGAGTCGCCTTGTGCGGAGTCGATCACAATGACATCGACTCCGGCGTCGACCAGGGCCTCGAGTCGCTCGCGGTCGTCGGTGCGCGTCGAGAGTGCGGCTCCGACCATCAGTTGCTTCGTGTTCGACTTGACGGCGTCCGGGTAGTCGCGGTTCTTCAGCAAGTCGTGTCGGGAGACAAGCGCGCAGAGTCGGCCCTGTTCGTCGAGGATCGGCAGCTTGCCTTTCTTCGACTCACGGATGATCTGATTCGCTTCGATCAACGTGACGCCTTTGGGCGCGGTCACGAGGTCGGTCGTCATCACTTCGCGCAGCGGTCGATCGAGGTCCGTTTCGAAGTCGATGTCCCGGTTCGTGACGATGCCGACCACTTTGCCGGCGAGGTCTCCGGTGTCGGTGATCGGAATCCCGGAGAAACCGTGCTTTTCGCGGATAGCGTGAATGTCGGAAACCGTCTGGTCGGGACCGAGCACCTTCGGATCGGTGATGAACCCGTTCTCGAACCGCTTCACCACGCGAATGATCTCGGATTGCTCTTCGATCGAGTTGTTGTAGTGGACGAATCCGAGCCCGCCGAGCAGGGCGAGGTGGATCGCCATCTCGGCCTCGGTGACGGTGTCCATGGGTGAGGAGGTGAACGGGTAGGAGAGTTCGATCTCTCGGGTGAGCTTCGTCTTCAATGAGACGTCTTGCACCCCGAAGTCGATATGTCCCGGCAGAATGATGATGTCGTCGTAAGTCAGACTCTGACGAGCCTTGAAGAGTTCGCTACCGGTAACACCATCCATTAGCGCTTCTAACCTCTAGGGGAGATTGACTTTGCGGCCACGCTCGTCGCATCGATTTGCCAACGATATCGATATCACGAGAGCCACGTCATCTCCGAATCCAGGACATGTGAAAGATCAGCTGGGCAGGACCTGAACGCGGTCCGGCGGCTGTGGATCGGGCCCGATCTACGCAAGTCCCACTAGCAGTGAGCTTTGAGTAAACTCTGATCGAGGTTGGTTTCGAGAGAAACCGCCGAGGCTTTGCGGCTGATTACCGCTCCCGGAGGATACCGCGATCGACAGGCTCGATGTTGTGTCGCCGCACGGGCCTGAATGGGCCGTGCCCGGAGAATGAAAGAGCGAAATCATAGATCGCTGTCGGGCCGTGTCAAGGAGTGCGACGCCCGCGCTACCGTTTGTCCGGGGATTCGATGATTCGACTATTTTCGCAGGTGCCTTGGAGCGCACCTCCGCGGGGGCGGGCCGTCATTTCCAATCCGGTGGGGGCGGTGTATCCTCTCACCGCGCGCGTACTGATGACGTCGTGCGTGACCGCTGGTGATCGTTTCAACCACGGCCACTTGTGCGCCGCGTCAGTGTTGTTTGGGAATTCCAACACGCTCCGTCATAACAGAGTGTCATAACCGCAGTCCGCTAACCCCGCGAACGAGACGCCGCGCCGCCCGACGGGCGTCGTAGCACGTCCGAGACCGTGACCCGCCCCCCGTGGGGTGGTCTCCATTTAGACCGAAGAGGACTTTGATGCACCTCGATCCCGACGCCCGCTCCGATTCGTCGGACGAGCCGGCTGATGCTGGCATGCCGAGCGGCGACGAAGCTCAGTTCGAACAGATTCAAGAAGCGTCCCAGAGCATTCGCACCGAGCTTGGTCGCGTCATCGTCGGCCAGGAAGAAGTGATCGAGCAACTGCTCATTACGCTGTTCGCCGGTGGTCACTGCTTGTTGGTCGGGGTGCCTGGCCTCGCCAAGACGCTCTTGATCAGCACGCTCTCCGAAACACTGTCGCTGTCGTTCTCGCGAATCCAGTTCACGCCCGACCTCATGCCGTCGGACATCACCGGTACCGAGGTGATCCAAGACGATCCCAAAACCGGTGAGCGACGGTTCCAGTTTCTCGGGGGGCCGATCTTCGCGAACGTGATTCTCGCCGATGAGATCAACCGTACTCCGCCCAAGACGCAGGCTGCGCTGCTCGAAGCGATGCAAGAGAAGCAGGTCACAGTCGGCGGTACGCAGCACAAGCTGACTCAGCCGTTCTTCGTGCTCGCGACACAGAACCCGATCGAGCAAGAGGGAACCTATCCGTTGCCCGAGGCGCAACTCGATCGGTTCATGTTCAACATCAAGGTGGGGTATCCGAGCGAGCTAGAGGAGCAAGAGATCATGCGCCGCACCACGTCGGGCGGCACCGTCAAAGTGAACAGCCACCTCGGCGGCGACGAAATCCTCGTGCTCCAGCAGCTGGTGCGCCGTGTTCCGGTCGCCGACGTTGTGATTCGCTACGCACTTCGACTCACACGAGCGACGCGAGTCACGACCCCGGAAGCGCCGCAGTTCATCCGCGACCACATTTCGTGGGGCGCGGGGCCTCGAGCCGGTCAATACCTGATCCTCGGTGGCAAGGCGCGGGCGATTCTCCAAGGTCGGACGCACGTCAGCTACGACGACATTAAGCAAGTCGCTCACCCCGTCTTGCGCCACCGGATCCTGACCAACTTCGCCGCGGAAGCCGAAGGGGTGACGTCGGATTCCGTTGTCACGCGCCTGCTGGAGGAGATCCCCACGGATGGCAGCTGATGCGGTCAGCAAGTACCTCGACCCTCGCGAGCTGTCGAAGATCGCCAGGCTGGAGATCCGCGCGCGTTTGATCGTCGAGGGTTTCATTTCGGGGGTGCACAAGAGTCCCTACCACGGGGCGAGCGTCGAGTTCGCCGAGCACCGTGAGTACGTGCCCGGCGATGACATTCGGCACATCGACTGGAAGGTGTACGCGCGATCCGATCGCTATTACATCAAACAGTACGAAGAAGAGACCAACCTCCGAACGAACATTGTGCTCGACGCTAGCGAGTCGATGAACTTCGGATCGCACGCGATGACCAAGCTCGAGTACGGTCGCACCCTCGCCGCCGCGCTCGCCTTCTTGATCCTCAAGCAGCGCGACGCGGTCGGAGGGTTCGTTTTCGATGAGGGCATTCGCACGCAGGTTCCGGTTTCATCCAACCCGACGCACCTGCGCAATCTCGTCAACATCTTCGGCGAAGAGCCGGGTAAAGACGCGACCGACTTGGGCGAGGTGTTGGCTCGGGTCGGGGATCGTCTGAAGAATCGCAGTCTGGTGATTCTCATCTCGGATCTCTTCGATGAGACCGATTCGCTTCGCTTGGGGTTACGACGACTGCGCCACGACGGCCATGAAGTCATGTTGTTTCACCTCATGGATCCGGACGAGATCAACTTCCCGTACAACCGCATG
>JAJFFE010000213.1 GCA_021776775.1 Planctomycetota bacterium
CCCGCCGAAGGGGCCGGGACTTGCGAGATATTGAGCGTAGTTGGAGACCAATGAGGCGGCGATCGCCAGTCCCGCGAAGCGGGCGGTTCCGCGGCGTCCCTCGATCGCAGTGCCGAGCCAGAACATGGCGACGCTGTTCATGGCGAGATGCAGAACTCCGATGTGCAACAGGACTGGGGCCCACAGCCGCCACAGTTGGCCGCCCCGAATCTCCGGGGGAATCCAGGTCCAGTTCGCATCACCGGCGGCGACCGCCGGCGAGAACAGCAAGTCGCTGCCCAGGGGGTGGTTTCCGAACTGACTCGACGGCATGCCAGAAGAGACGAGGATCCACTCAATACTGACCGAGAGAAGGATCAGGGAGAGGGTGATCGGGACATCGCGCCACGTCGGCGTGCGCCAGCGACGGCTAAACTCGACTTCGCGGGCGGCCCGTTCATCGCGTTTCGCCTTCTCCTTGGAGCGCACCGCCACGGCTTCGCGCTGCGCTGCCACGTAGCGACCTTGTTCTGGATCGGCGACGAACTGTTCGAGTTCTTGTCGTGCTCGTTCGACCGTGTCCTCTTCGATGATCCAGACGCCGAAGCTGCTGCTCGTGGCATCGCGCTGTTCGCGGATCGACGACTGGATGCCGATCGTCGTCAAGTAGTCCTGAAACCGACGTGCGTTGGTAGCATCGCCGATCGTTCCTGCGAGTCGCACGTTGAGCCTCCAGCGAGTGAACGCGGTTCGGTGTTCTCGTCACAGTAGGTGACCGGCGGTTGTAGTCAAGGTCGCGACTCGTGGAGTGATTCGAACAACGCATCGTATCGAGGCGCGAGTTGCGTCCATCGGTACGACTCGGAATGGGCCGACAACGCGTCCCGCTGGGCAGCCCAATCGTCGTGTCGGACTCGGTGGATCGCTCCTTCCAGCACGTCTGCGAGATCTGTTTCACGATCGTAGAGAAAGCTCGACTCGCGATACTTCGCGGGAAGCAACTCCGGGTAGGCGAGGTCGTTGGGCAGGACGGGGTGAAGCCCGGCGCGAATTGCTTCCAGGGTCCCCAAGCCGAAGAACTCATGAATCGCAGTCGAGACCGCGATATCGCAGCCCGCCAGGACTTCGAGGTAGTCGGTGTATTGCTCCGGGAAATCACTCGACACGATGCGGTGTGCAAGGCGATCGAGCAGGGTTTGAAACTCTTCCGGAATGGTGCGGAACCGTTGACCGAGGAGGCGCACCGCGAAGGGTAGATTTCGGCGATCGAGTTCGACCAACGCATCGAGGAACGGGCGGGGGTTCTTGTCGTACTCCCAGCGATGATTCCACGCGATGATCGGACACTCGGGAACGCCGTGACGCGAAGGGCGGGCGTAGTCGATTCCGAGGGGGAGCACCTCGCTTCGCGTCTCGATCGTGTCGATCCATCCGCCGAGCTTCATGTCGGGGACCTTCTTCAGGAGCTGCCGCAACGCGGTGAGCAATTCCCCGCGGTGAAACTCGGAGTTGAAGACCACTCGGCTTGCGACCAACATTCCGTAGAGGTGTGTGATGGCGAACTGGCAGTCGCGGAACTCGCCGTCCTGTAGGGGGTAGGTGAGTTGGTTTTCGTGGAAGTAGAGGACTGTCGCAGTGGTGGCGTGCTCGGGGGGCAGTAGCGCGCGGAGTTCGGCGAGATTGACGTAGTCGGAGGCGAGGATCACATCGAACGCGCTGGCCGTAGATTGGAATCGCTCCGCGAAGTGAAGGGCGGACGTTCGCATCCGCCACTTCCATTTTCGCGCCGGCAGGGTCCACAGTTCGAAGTTGTGCTTCGAGTGGTGGCTCAACCCTTCGAGAAACTGCTCGTGCGATCGTGCGAGGTAGGGCTCGAGCGCAAGAATGCGGAGAGTCTTCAAGTCGGGTCCTTCTCGTGGCGCGACCGCGTTATGATTCGAGCGAGGTGCGCCAGAACGATAGCACGCTTTGATCGCCCTCACGACGGATCCTGACCTGAAACGAAGAGCGACTCGGGAGCATGATGAATGACATTCGGGAGCGCATGATCTCGCTCACTCAGCGCACGCAAGAGGCGATCTGTTCCGCCGCGTGTCGCGTCGATCCGGCCGCCGAGTTTCGCGAAGATCGGTGGCAGCGCGATGGCGGTGGTGGCGGGACGAGTCGCGTTGTTCAAGACAGTGCAGTGTTCGACAAAGCCGGGGCAAACGTATCGACGGTGCACGGGACGCTCTCGGCGCAGGCGGCCGCTAGCTTAGGGGGAGACTCCTCGTTGGCGGATCGCGCACTCGATTTCTGGGCCACGGGGGTCAGTACCGTCGTTCACCCTCACAATCCTCACGCTCCGACCGCCCATGCCAATTTTCGATACTTCGAACGACTCGAAGGAGACGAGGTCGTCGCGTGGTGGTTCGGTGGCGGCGCTGATCTTACGCCGAGCTATCTCGTCGAAGCGGACGCGCGGCACTTTCACCGGTCGTTTGCCACGGCGTGCGACGCACACGACCCCGGCTACTACAATCGTTTCAAGAAGTGGTGCGATGAGTACTTCGTCATAGCGCACCGCGGCGAGGCGCGGGGGGTCGGTGGGATCTTCTTCGATCACTTGACCGGTCCCGAGCCGGAGCCGCTCTTGCGCTTCGTCGAAGCGTGTGCCGACGCCTTCGTTCCGGCGTACTTTCCCATCGTCGAAGAACGGTACCAGACGCCGTTCGACGATCGTCAGAAAGAGTGGCAGCAAGTCCGCCGCGGACGGTACGTGGAGTTCAACCTCGTCGACGATCGCGGCACGACCTTCGGATTACGCACGGCGGGTCGGATCGAGAGTGTCTTGATGTCGCTGCCGTTGACGGCACGCTGGGAGTACGGTTACGACGTCGCCGACGGATCTCCGGAGGCCGCGCTCACCGAGGTGTTGCGCAACCCCGTCGATTGGATCTAGGCGACCCGCAGCGGGGCCGGTAGGTCTATTCCTGGCCACCTTCGAGTCGCGCCAGCCGCTCCTCCATGGCGACGAGTTGTGCGCGCAGCTCGGGTAGCTTGGCCACGATTGCGAATGCGCGGGCGGCGACACGCTGGTCCATGGCTGGCATGCCGAGCAAGCGAGACCCGGGCGCCGCGTCGCGGGGGACACCGGACTTGCCGCCGACCCGCGTTCCGTCGCCAACCGTGATATGCCCGCCGATCCCAACTTGCCCGCCGAGTTGGACACCCATGCCGACGGTGGCCGAACCGGCGAGGCCGACCTGACCGGCGAACAGCGCGTGCGGTCCAATGTGGCAGTTGTGCGCGACGTGTACCAAGTTGTCGAACTTGGTGCCGGTTTTGATGATCGTATCGTCGAGCGCGCCGCGGTCGATGGCACAGTTGGCCCCGAGTTCACAGTGATCCTCGATGATGCATCGACCGCGGTGCGGCACCTTGTGCGCGCCTCGTGGCCCGACGGCGAACCCGAATCCGTCGCTGCCGAGCACACAGCCCGCGTGGATCAAGCAGTGGGCGCCAATCACGGTGTGGTCGTACAGCGTGACATTGGCCCTGATATCCGTGTGCTGGCCGATGCGCACATCGGAACCGACGTACGTTCCTGGATACAACACGACGCCGGCTTCGATCATGGCTCGCTCACCGACGAAGACACCCGGGCCGATGATCGCGTCGTCCGCCACTTCGGCGCTGTCGCAAATGAAGGCCGCGTCGCTTTGCCCCGAGAAGGGCGGAGCGGGATCCGGATGGAGAAACTCCAGCGCCAACGCCCAAGCTAGCTTCGGAGCGTCGACGCGGAGCAAGTCGACGCTGTCGGGCAGCGCGGGGTCGTCGAACTTTCGGCCGACGATCAGCGCCGCGGCCTCGACCTTGGATAGATCGGGAGCTTTGCGCGACTCCTCGGAGATAAACGCGATGTCACGCGCCCCGGCCGATTCCAAGGGACGTACGGCCTCTACTAGTCGCTGCGGATCTCCGACGACTTCAGCACCGATGGCAGCGGCTACCTGCTCGAGAGTCTTCGTCACGACTAGTTCTTTCCTTTGTAGAAACCGATGACCCGGACTTCGAGCTCGGGCAAATCGGGATGCGTCGTTCGTATGCGAACGACGCCACTCAGGCTACCGGTTTGAGTCGGATAGGGCGGGCGTGGGGTGGCGATCAACGTGTAGCCGCCGTCTTTGGAGGGGCGTGTCACGACGTCGATCTGAGCGACACTCTTGCGGCGGCCTTCGACGAACACCGCCTCGGTGACTTCGAAAGGAACGTCATTGGGGGAGTACAAGCGCACCTCGGTACTG
>JAJFFE010000214.1 GCA_021776775.1 Planctomycetota bacterium
AACTCTGGGACGAAGGTCGGTTCGAACACGGCAAGAAGAGGGGCACTTGGAAGGTTTACGATGAGGCGGGCGAGCTCCTCAAGACGCATACCTTCAAGTAGCGGAGCGGGCGCCTCCGTCTATCCACACGACTCCCCAGCAGGCGCTTCAAACAGTCGGCCCAGTTCAAGCGGGCGTCGGCAGACAGAAAATGAAGCACAAGCCCCTCCAGCAGCTCGCGAATGTCTGCTGTCAGATGTTCCTGACTGGACTTCCTCGAAGTTAAGGGCGCTCACAACAAGACCCGCCCCCGGGTATGACGAAGTGGACGTGCGGGTGGGGCTTCACTCTTCAGTGCAGGTGCTCTCGGGCCACGTCCTCGGGTACAATTCACGCTTTCACCAATGCTGCCCCTGCAGCTGAGCTTCAACGTTAGGTGCACTGGTAACGAGATGAAGGCCACTCTCACAGACTTCAAGACAGGTTGGTTCGGTTTGTCTCTCGAGCTGTCTTCTCGTGAAATAGATGAGCTGACCGAGGCGTTGCAGCAGCTCAAGAGCACTCAGGGGCACTTCCACTATCGCTCGACCTTTGAAGGCGCTACAGGCATCGGCGACGTCGAGTTCAGCTGTTCAGGTTCAGAAGAGACCAACGACCTCGCACTGGACGGATCGCCGCCCATTTCGCCCGAAGAGCGCGGCACCTAACTCTGCGCAGCCGACGAAGGGCAGTTTCCGATCTTCAGTGTCAGCTGCTCTCGGGCACCCGGCAGTTGATCTACGTTGATCACAACTCAGAGACGAGACTCCGCAATGCACTTGCAAACTCGGCTGGCAACAGTGTTCGCACTTCTCGCAACCCTCGGCGTGGCTCTAGCCTCGAGTCCGCTTTCGACGCAGGTCAACGGATTGCGCGCGTTGGACGGCGAATGGATCTACCTCGAGGACCGCACCCCAGGTCGCGCACTCGAGCAGATGGGCCCCCCCATGAGCGCGAAGTTCTCGATGCTCGTCGAGGAGGACGCGGTCACCTTGGTGCGCGGCCACGGCTCTAGGCACCGTAATGTAAGAGTCGCTCTTGACGGCTCAGCCTCCGAAGTTGGCGAGCCAGAAAAGTCCGCACGCTACAGCGGCGCGTGGAAGGACGGCGCGTTTACGTACCAGGTCGACTTCTTGCGCGGGCCGGACAAAGCTCCCGACGGGCGTATCCGGAGGGAGTTCCGAATCACGGCCGACGGACTGCTCGTGCGTGTTGTGTACGGGTCGTCCGAATCGATTGGGCTCTACCGCCACGCGGAGGACATCGTGATGCCCACTCCGACCAAGTCGGCAATCGGTGATATGTCGTGGCTGGTAGGCGCGTGGGTCGGCACGAAAAAGTCGGGGGCGTCGATCGAGGAGCGATGGAGCCCGCCGCTCGGCGGCGCGATGCTCGGCGTGTCGCGCACCGTCTCGCGCGGCAGGATGTCCTCGTTCGAGTACCTGCGCATCGTCGAGCGCGACGGCGGGCTTATCTACATCGCGCAGCCCGGCGGCAATCCGCCGACTGAGTTCGTGCTTACCGAACTGACCACAATGCGCGCAGTGTTCGACAACCCGCGCCACGACTACCCGAAGCGGATCGTGTACGAGCTCTCGGCCGCGGGCGACCTGAGCGCCACGATCGGCTTCATGAAAGGCGGCACCCCCCGGAGTTTCGGGTACAAACGCGAAGGCAACTAACCCGGCGCAGCAACGTCCCCGCTACAACCAACGCTTTCCCTGATGCTGCGCCTCGCAGCTGAGCTTCAACGTTAGGTCAACATGGCGAAACGTGGAAGGGGCGTGCTCTATCTCATACTTTCCGCATTGATCGTCCTGCTGCTGCTTGCTGGCCCGGCGACCTGGGATCGCATCGCGTACAGAATCTGGGAACGCCCGCAGGACGCGACCGAGGAATCCTGGCCCGTACCCGTAAACCGGTTCCTGTTCAAGCGAGCCAGCTGGATTCCTGGACCGGACTTGCGTGTGCCAAACCAGCAGTGCCGGCCATGTGTAGACGGTGACCATCAACATTGCGCTCACAACTCAGAAGTCTGGTTCTTCGGGTTCACCGCGCCAGTTAACTGCAGCTGCTCGCATTAGCGGCGCCCAACTCGGTGCGTAGCCGACAAAGGGCAGTCTTCTATCTGCGCTGCTGGTGTCACAGGTGTTCGTCCGCGGTTACAATTCGCGCTTTCCCCATCTCTGCCCCTGGCAGCTGAGCTTCAACGTTGGACCGACATGAGGCGTGTTACCACTTGCCGAGCCCGTTGCGCGAACTGCACTCAAGACATCGCAGTCCCGTTCCTTGGCGACTTCGCCTACGGTGAGTTCGTCCTCTCTACGCGTACTGCACGTCGCTACGCAATTCTGTCGGCGATCGAGAACACGGCATGGGATCGTGTTCAACAGTAAGCAAGCAATCTACCCCAGGGTTGACGCGCTCGCTGCTTTCCATCGTGCCGGCGTGAGGGAGCAGATCTCATCGCGGTTCTTCGGATCAACGATCGCCAGTTGACGAAACACGTCGACCAGGTACGCGTTGACCGGGA
>JAJFFE010000215.1 GCA_021776775.1 Planctomycetota bacterium
TGCCGCCCACGGTTCTGGGTCGATCTGCGCGACCATGGCGCGCAACGTCTGGTCGGTGGCCGCTTCGTCGGAGACCCGGATCTGCGGTGAGAGTCCGAGGTCGAACGCGTACCGTTCGAGAATCTGATACGCGATGGCGTCGACGGTGCCGATGTTCGCGAGCTCGAGTCGATCCGCGAGTTCGAGGCGACGGTCCGCGGTCAGCGTTGGCTCGGTCAAAAGTCGCGATTGAATGCGACGCTTGAGCTCGGCCGCCGCTTTCAGCGTGAACGTGGTGGCGAGAATGCGCGCCGGGTCGAGATTGCGTTCGACGATGCGTTCGACGATCAAGTCGCAGATCGATCGTGTCTTTCCGGTGCCAGCGCTCGCGCGGCAAACGATCAAGCGACTCATCAGCGCACCGCCTCGAGTCCGCACAATTCGCCGTAGTCGCAGTAGCGGCAAATCGGTTGTTCGCGTTTCTGGAACGCCGCGGGGTCGAGCGCGAGGTTGGATCCCAGTGGCCACGTTTCCATCGGTCGTAAGGGACGGACCGGGATCTCCCCGGTCGAGAGCCACTTTTCCGAAGCGCGTAACGCCAGCGTGAAGTTACGCCACACGTCGCCGATGGGTGGACCGCGCTCGACGAGTTGTTGCGCGGTCGCTCCCCGAAGCGCGCTGCCACTCGGCGTGAACAGTTCGCCGGTGACCAGAATTAGATAAGCGACCGGCGGCAACCCCGTCTTCGTGGCGCGTCCGGCCGCGTACGTGGCGAGTTGAATCGCCTTGCCCTCGGCCAGAAACGATCGGTACTTCTTCGCGCTGCCGAACTTGAAATCGATGACCGCTTCTTCGCCGCGTTCATCGACGACGACGCAATCGATGGATCCCCGCAGTTGGCGTCCGTCGATCTCTGACCGCAGCGGTTCCTCCATGCCGACGACGCGGTACCCACCGGCGTTGAGCGTTCGGACCAACGTTCGCGTCGCTTGCGCGAGTTCCGCTTCGAGTTGGTGTCGCTCCCCGGTGGCCGACGGTTGGGCCAGCGGCGCCGCGTCGAGTGGCAGCCGTTCGTTGAAGACGCGGCGCACTTCGAGTTCCGCTGCGTCCTCCGTCATGGGCGGGTCGTCGCCGCGGAAAACCCGTTCGAGCACGCGATGTTCGAAATCTCCCTTGAGCAGCGCGCCACGCTTCAAGTCGACCGAGTTGCTCGGGCGCAGCCGCGCCGCGTAGTTGAGCGTCCACTTCAGTGGGCACGCAAAACGCGCTTCGAGTTCGGACGCCGAGCTGAACGGCCGCTCGGGAATCAACGCCGGATCCACCCGCCACACAGTGCCCGGAACCGCCGGCGGGGAGGGCTCGACGGCGACGCGTTCGAGGCCCCACGCCGAAGCGATAGGCGCTGAGTCGCCAGTGACCAGCGACTCGATCGACACCGGTTCGAGACCGGTCGCGCAGCGCACCGCGAGCACGAGCGAGTGCGGGCGCTTCTCGTCATCGCTCGGCAGTTCAAGGAAGAGGGCGCGCTGTTCGATGCCGGCGAACGCCCGTCGTTCTGCACGCCGTTCGATGTGAAGGTCGCGCGTACCGTCGTCGATCCCCACGCCGAGTCGATGCAGTTCGACGCGATCTCGTGGAGACCACGGCGATCGGCGGTTCTTCGAGGTGCCGACACCGAGCCAAATCCACTGCGTGGTGGCGTCGATCACGTCGGCGGGATCGTGGTAACGGCGCGGCGCTCCGTCATGCGCGGGCAGCGGATGCGAACTCGAGAACGCTCGCTGAACTTCGTCGACCAGATACGCGAGTTGCGGTTCGGTGAACGCAGCGTCGGGGGACTCTTCGAGCCGTCGAGTGACGATGCGGCCGAGCAGTTTCGCTTGTCGCGCTGCGAGCTCGAGTGATCGCGCGACGTCGTCGCCGGATTGGTTCTGAAGCGCGGCGGGCTGGTTCTGAATCGCGCCGGGCTGGGTCTGAATCGTGGCCGTGTGGTCGTTTCGAAGCGCGGCGGCGTAGCGCGAGGCCCAGCGCTCCACGCGCGTGGCGCAGTCGATGATGTGCGACGCCGGCAACTCGGTGCCCCGGTCGAACGCGGGCTTGCTGAGCCACATATCGAGTTTCGTGCGCACCTTGCCATCGGGATCGTGGGCGGGGTCGATCGACGCTGCCCACGCCTCGGTCCAAGCGTCACTTCCGAAACCGGGTTGCTCGACGAGGGCGCGAGCGAGTCGATGTCCAGCCCGACGGGGAATCGGCGTCACCGGGAGGGCGAGCAGGTCGAGCAGTAGCTGAGGGTCGACCGGCTTCCACGACAACTCGAGGACGAGCGGCAACACTTGCAACGCGGGGCGCGCGACGCTCGGCGCGTCGCTGCCCATGGTCGGGAGGCCGGCCGCGTTGAACGTCTGGTCGAGCAACTGCGCGGCGTCGTCGTCCTCGCAAATGATTGCGGTGCGGGGGGCGAGAGACGGGTCTCGGCTGAGGGCAACCGCGATCGTGTGACACGCTTGGTGAAGGCTGGACGCGCGAAGCGCGGTCAGCGAGACATCGCTGGAGGGCAGTGACTCGGTGGCGCGGCCAGCGCCGAGCAGTTGTTCCTGCAATGCGCGTAGTTGACTCGGTTCACGGCCGCGCGCATCGGGTGGGGGGGCGACCACCGTCTCGAGCCGCTCGAAGAGTTGGTGCCAAAGTTCGGGCCACGACGCGGCCGGTTCGTCGAGGTGAACACAGTGCGCGGGCAGCGGACGACGGTCGTCGAGCGCCGCTAGCACGCTCTCGATGCGTTCCGGCTCACCGGGGGTGACCGGTTCGTCGCCCGTTTCGATGGCGGCGAGGTCTGCGATCAGTCCGTCCCGGTCGCGATCGACGGCTCCGGTCCAGCCGTTCAACCGGAGAACGTCGCGACGACGGAGAAGCTCGGTGCTGGTGGCCAAGGGGTCAATGCGGAAGCTTTGGCGGGCGTGGTTGAGGGTTCGTTGCTCGATCCGCGCGAGGTGCTCCACGATCCGCTCGATCGACGTTGTCGCCGAACACGGCTGTCCGAGCTGAGTCTCGATCCACTCCAACAAGACGTCGGCGCCGCCTCTCAGAACGTGGCGCGACGAGCCGTCGTCCTGAATTGCCGAAAGACCATTCGATGCGCCGCGGCCCGGGGCCGAGCGACCCCGTAGGCGATGGTGGATGTAGAGGTGGAACATCGCACTCTCCGCTGCGACCGGTCGAGAAGACGTGGTCGACGTAGGTGTTGTGAGGTTGGGGCGGGAGCGATAGATTGCGAGTCGCGTTTTAACCGATCTTTTCGCGCACCGCCACGGACGACGCTCGACGGTGGCTTCCCCTTCTAACGCACGGACTTCATGCAAACGCCCGACGCGCTGCCGGCCATCGCGCCTGCCAATACCCCACAGACCTCCGACGCGGTCGCTGTGGTTTTTCTCGTTGTGGCGTGCTTCGTGATTCCGGCGATAGTCCTGGGGCTCGTCATGCTCTTGAAGCGCGAGCGACACGGCGGGGATCCTAGAGGCCCGGCCGAAAAGTCAGAGGCACCGTGAGCGGCGGTCTTCACCGGAATCTCACCATTCGTAATCTTCAACGAATCAACCAATTCGCCTGCAAATTACAAACGGCAATCTTCCGCCGAACTCCACCACTCACCGCACCTGCA
>JAJFFE010000216.1 GCA_021776775.1 Planctomycetota bacterium
GTCGGGCTCGAGCGTCAGCGGTAGTCCATTCACCGTGACATCAACAGATACAAGCGCAGACTCGTCGGTCACGACGACGGTCACGGTCACGGTCTCGCCGATCGATACGATCGCTGGAGTCGCCGTCACGAGCACCTCGGGCGGCGTTATGTCGAGAGTCTCGGTGATCGAGATCGCGAAGAACTGCTCCGCGTCCAACCCGCCGTCGTCGACCACCCGCACAGTGACGGGCGCCACGCCGACCTCGCTCGGCGTCCATTCGAGCAGCCCCGTCGCAGAAACAGTGGCCCCCACGGGCCCTTCCACAATCTCATAGGTGAACGTGGTCGAGTCCGAGTCCTCCACGACGATCGCGTAGCTGTAGAGTTGCCCGACCTCCGCGTTGAATGGCGGAACCGAGACAATCTGTGGCGGGGAGTTCAGCGCTTCCGCGACGACAATCGTCAAGCTGCCGTCGGTGGTGTGGCCTCCGGGATCGCTCAGTTGAATCGTGACGTTGTGTGGCCCCGCCTGAGTCGCGGACGGGGTCCACGCCAGCAGGCCGTCGGAGTCGATGGTCAAACCAGTCGGGGAGTCGAGTAGTGCGAAGCTAACGTCCTGTCCTTCGCTCTCGTAGGCGTCGACGTCGTAGACCATCGGCACGCCTTCGGTGGCCGCGAGGCTCTCGGGCAGTGGCGGCTGGAAGATTGGTGGGCCATCGAGCGCATCGAGCACTGTGATCGTGAACGACTCGCTCGCGGTGCCGCCGCGACTGTCGTCGACCAATAATACGACGTTGTGGGTGCCCGATTGCCATCCCGCGGGCGTCCACGCAACAACGCCGGTGGCGGCGACGACGTTCATGCCGACCGGCGCTTCGGTCAGGCTCCAGAGCAAGGTATCCCCGTCGGGATCGGTCGCGGTCGCGGGGTAGCCGTAGAATTCCCCCTCGGTCGCGGTGGTCGGCGCGACGCTCGTGATCTGCGGAAGCCGGTTCAACGCGTCGTCGATGACGAGTAAGTATCCCTGGTCGGTGGTATGGCCGTGGTCGTCGTTAGCCTGGACGACAATCCAATGCGGCCCGGCGTCGGTGCTCAGTGGTTCCCAGGTGACGAGCCCGGTCACGTCATCGATCGTCATGCCAGCGGGCGCGCTGTCGAGGGCGTAACTCACGGGGTCGCTGTCCGGATCGGTGGCGTCGACGTCATACTCATAGACCGTGCCTTCGGCGCCGACGATGAGCGGTAGCGACGTGAATACCGGGGGCAGGTTGTAATCGGGCTCGACACGTACGAGCACGCGGAAACTCTGCGTAGCGATCCCGGTTGCGCCATCCGTCGCGCGCACGGTGATGTCGTGCACACCGAGGTCGCTTCCCGTAGGTAGCCAGCTGGCTAGCCCCGTTGCGGAGTCTATCGACATGCCAGTGGGTGCGAGCAACAAGCTGTACTCGAGCGTGTCCGAGTCGGCATCTGTGGCGTTCGCCGTGTATTCCCAAAGCATGTCGACGCCGGTAAAGGTCAGCGGTTGCGACGTGAAGAGTGGTGGCTGATTGTCCTCACACAAGTCGACGGCGCTGGTGGTCGCGTTGTTAGCGCTATCGGTCGACGTCACGGTCAACACCACGGTAGCGGCGCTGACGAGGGTTGAGCTACCGGGCGAAGCGGTACCAGGTGTCATGCCACACTCCCCGGCTCCACAGTTGAGCGTCAGCGAATCGCCGGCAACGTAGGCGAACTGCTCGCAACCGATATCGATCACGGCCTCGGTTATCACGTCGCCGCACGCGTCGCTCGCGTCGAACTGAGCGCTGACTTCAGTCAAAGCGCCAGCCACGAAGTCGCAACTCAGGAAGCTATCACAACCGAGTACGATCGGCGCTTGCCCGCAATCGGGGAAGGGGGCCACGGGATCGGGTCCTGACGCGAACAGATAGCTGAGCGTGTAGATCGGATCAGCAATGTCGAGCAGCTGATCGCCATTGGCATCGCCAGCGTCGAGGCAATTGAGCGACCCCGACATGAAGAGGTAGCTCAGCGTGGTGATCGGATCAGCGATGTCGACCAAACCGTCATCGTTGGAATCCGCGCGGACATATATTCCGAAGGGTGCAGACTGTCGGTCTACGGTGACACTCAGCGTGGGTGGTCGGTGGTGTATGACGTCGATCGTGGTCTCGCAAGTGGAGCTGAATTCACCGTCGTTGACGGTCAGCGACACCGTGCAAGTCAGCAGCGCGTTCGTTGGTATCGTCAGGGTCGTAGTGACTGCGGTCGGATCATCGATGACCGCACCTGGACAATCCGCAATTTCCCACATGTACGTGAGCGGTTGGTTTTCCGGATCGTGCGAGAGCACACCGATGAGTGGGACGCTGGCCGTGCCTCCGCTGCACTCAACGATGTACGGACCGCCCGCGGAACAGACGGGCGCCTCGTGTGTGAAGCTCGAGAAGACAAACGGTGTTAGCGTCAAGACACCGAGTGCGGTGTCGATATCCTTGTGAAGAAAAGGATCCGAGAGGTCATCGCCGAGAGGATTCCACAGGCCCCGGTCGACGCCGGTGCTGATCTGCTTGCGGGTGAGCCACGAGAGGTAGCCCTCACGCGGCGACTCGGGGGCAGCGACCCCGATCGGCGTCGTGCCATCAGTGTCGTACTCCTGGCCCGTTTCCCAATCGAACGTGACTCCCTCGTTTTCGAGCAGAATGTTGGACGAACGTCCCAACAGACCGGCCCAGTCCCGCAGCCCACGACCGACGGTCCACATAGCGAAGTTGTTGTCGCGGTGGCCTTCAGCCCACGCACCGTAGTAGACATCGACGTCAAATCTATCGCCGAGGTATGCAATCGCCGCGTCACGCTTGGCCGCGATGGTGTTCAGATCACCGGCTTCTGGTAGAGAGCTAATGATGTCGCCCGGTACCGCGCCGTCGGGATGCTCGGGGCCACGTTGAGTCGCGAGCACCGCCAGTCCGATCAGCCCGCAACCTGTGGTTCCCTGGGAGTGATTGTCAGCGATCTGCGGGATGTCCGGATATTGCGCGGGATTCGGAACGAAGGCGGTAGTGATATCCGTATACGTGAACCTGCCGTTGGACTCCTGCGAAGCCACCAAGAAATACTCGTGAGGGCGCTTCATCCAGTCCGGTACGTAGATGTCAAAGACCTCTTCTGCACCCCGGATGGCGACCCATGCGCCCTCGGCGTTGCACTGGTCAGGGCCGTAGAACTGTCCGTAACCGTAGCCGCCCTTGTTCACCGTCGTAACCGCCGGGCCAAATGTTATATGGCGACCCAGGAGATCGAGTAGATCTTCGACGACCTCCCCGTAGGTCGAGCCGGCGAGCCTACCCGTCCAAATCACTTCGTCCGGCCTTGCGCTGGCGAGTAACGCGCAAGCGGCAAAGGCGGCGTTCTCGGTAGAAGCCATCGCTAGACCAGCCACACCGAGTGCTCGCCCGTTGGCGTTCATGTCAGAGATACCGTCGAGGACTGCGCCGTACTCGACGAGCGCCCAGGGTGCCGCATCGACCGCTATAATGTCGAACTTCTGAGTGATTCCATCGATCCCAAGCCTGACCGTCTCGGCGTAGATGCTATCCTGCGGATCTAGCGCAGACGTGTGCCCGTGATTCCCGAAAGCCCACAGCACGCAGCCCGTCGAGCCGGGCTCGAACTGATCGCCCGGCCACGCCCAAGTCCCGTCCGCCCTCTGGCGTAGGTACAGTGCGCGCAGCGCTTCTTCCACGGCGATGTCGGCATCGATGCGTTGACTCTCGATGGGGTCGTCGGAGAGTTGGTCCGCGTCCGAGACGATGATCAACTCGACGAACTTCGAGTCGGTCCCGAGTTCGCCGGAAACAGTCAACGTAACCCGCACGACCTCGGAAGTACTGCCGCCCTCCAGCGTAAACGTCACTTCTTCGACGATGTCACGATCGTCGGTAACAACTCCACTCAGTTCTCCGTCGTGACTGACGGTAACATTTGCGTTCTCCGTGAACTCGAACGCGTAGGTATGACCGAGCGCGGTACCGTCGCCTTGGTTGGCGTTGCCCCAAATTAGCGTCGATCGCCCCGGTCGCGCCTTGTGGCGCTCACCCGGATCGAGATCGGGTGCATTCGGATAGCCAGGCATGATGTTGACCACGAGCGGCTCCGGGCGTCGGTCATACTCGATGACGATGGCGGGAAGGCTGGCGACGTCAGTATTGTCGTTCCACTGGGCGCCGAGACCGTCCGCCAACGGCGACCAGAAGTGAGCATAGTGCTCCTTACCAAGGTGGGATGTGGTGCCTCCATCGTCCGGCTGTCCCGCAGCCCACGCGCTGAAGGACCACGGCTCGCCCGAAACCCATTTCCACTCTGCGAGTGGGTCTGCGTCAGCAACGGTAGAACTTCCACGATACTGCAACGCGCCGATCCAGGGGCCGATGCACGAAGTTGTCAGTGGAAACGTCGGCGGCACCACTCCGGTCTTCCATGCGCCCGGAGTTTCCCAACTCAACGCCGCGACGAACTGGTTTTCCTCTGCGCTGGTCAACGTTGCCAGGTACCCACCCGCGCGCCGCGCTGCAAAGGACGCCTCGAGCGCGGTGAACCCGGTATCAGAAAAGCCCGGAAACACCCGGACCTCGTACCAGTGGCCGTTGCCGCCTTCAGAAATCGGCCACTCGACGATGCGCGGAGACTTGTCCACGCGTAGGTTGTCGACCTTCGCCGTGAACGACGAGGCCCCCTGGTCTTTGTAGCTATAGAACTCAATGTCGGCATCGAGATCACCCACCACCGGGAACACATGGAATGGAGTCCAGTGTTCTCCCGGGGCGCGATACGCGACCTCGACAGATGAACCAAAGCGACTAATCCTGAGGGAACCGCTGGTGACCGCGGTCGAAGCCCAGGTATAGCCCGCAAAGCCGGGTCCGAGCCCAGTCTCGAACCGTCGACTCGACGCGAAGTCTTTGTGCTGAATCGACACCATGCCGTCGGGGTCACCGACCGGGACCACCCGAAGCGTGAACGACCGGATCCCAGGGCCAACAAACGGCGCGTCGTAGTCGAAATCGATGGAAATGACGAAGTCTCCGCAGACCCGATTCGAACCCGTTGCGGTGGCGCCTATGCTACCGGGGCCGCAGCCGCCGATTTGCACAAGCAGCATCTCTCCGCCGCTCTCGCTCAGACTGCCACAGCTCGTAGTCCATGTGGAATAGCTCGGATCGATCACGCCGTCCTCGAAGTCGTCTAGGAACGGTCCGAGACATTCCTGCGCTCGAGCTGACGTGGTCGACAACCCGACGACTAGGACCAGGAGTAGTTGGAGGCCCCTGCGAGATGGCATATGAATCATGATATATTCCTGTCAACACCAACGTTAGATGCGCGGTCCCACCGGCGAAGCTCCCACGGCTTGCCCGGAGTTCTCGGAGTTCACCACGCGCACGAGATCTCCAACTCGTCGGCGTGATGTATTCACCTTACCGACATTACGCGCCGTCGCCTTGGCCACTCCCTCAACGAATTGTGATTGAGGTCGATCACAGCAGCCCGTCCCCCGTCCAGCCCACGACGCGACCGTTGCAAGCCCCCTATTTTGAGCAAGATAGCAAGATAGCAGGGTGGACAACTTCGACGAACGAATCGAGAATCAGGGAGAATCGCAGTTCTGTTCAGAGCCAACCGGCGCAGGGGAAAGCTGAGTTCATGGACACTCCTGATCCGACGTCGCTTCTCACCGCCGCCCGGGACGGAGACGTCCGCGCTGCGGATCAACTGATGCCGATCGTCTACGAAGAACTCCGCGCAATCGCGGCCGTGCTCGTTGCCAGAGAACACGCCGACAGCGGTCTGCAAGCGACGGCCATCGTTCACGAAGCGTACTTGCGGCTCGTCGATCAGACTCGAGTCGCCTGGAAGGACTCCGTTCACTTTCGTCGCGTGGCGGCTACGATCATGCGGCGCGTACTCGTGGACGAAGCTCGACAGCGGGATCGGCTGAAGCGCGGCGGTCACTTGCAACGCGTCACCCTGACGACGAACATATTTGCGAACACGGACTCGATCGACCTTCTCGAACTCGACGACTTGATCGAAACGCTCGCCGCCGAAGACGAACGCTCGGCCGCGACCGTCGTATATCGTTTCTTCGGCGGACTCACTCTGGAAGAAACGGCGGCCACGCTAGACGTCTCTTCCGCTACGGTCGAACGTGACTGGCAGTTCGCGCGCACGTGGTTGTATCGACACCTCTTTCCGCGAGACGACGTGAGCTCGTAACGAAGAGCGAGATAGCGAGGGGACTCATGGACTCCGTCCCACTGCAACGTATCAAGAGGATTTACCTCCAGGCCCTCAATCTCTCACCAGAGTCGAGAGCGCAATTCCTCGACACGGAGTGCCGCGACGAACCCGAGTTGCGAGCCGAAGTCGACCTTCTTCTCGACTCCACCCCGAGCGCCGACTTTCTCATCTCAGATTCGATGTCTCTGCCCCTAACGGATCCTGAATTCGAACGCATCGGTCGGTACAAGATACTCGGCAAGATCGCGTCGGGCGGAATGGGAACCGTGTGGGAGGCGGAACAAGACGAACCTAGACGCCGGGTGGCGATAAAAGTCCTCCATTGGTTCGCCCGCGAAGAAAGGGACCTCGCTCGATTCCAGCGCGAAGCTGCCGTCCTCGCCTACCTGGACCACCCGAACATCGCACGTGTCGTCGAAGCGGGTACCGAATCGTTCGCGGGTACTCCAGTGGCCTACATCGTCATGGAGCTTGTCGAGGAGCCACTTTCGATTGTCGAGCACGCCAAGCGAAACGAACTCGACCGTGCGCAGCGCATCGAGATATTCCTCACAGTTTGTGCCGCAATACAGCATGGGCACCGACGCGGAATCATCCACCGCGATATCAAACCAGACAACATCCTCGTGGATAGCCAAAACGTGCCGCGTGTGATCGACTTCGGAATTGCCCAATGCACTGGGTCCGATTTCGAGATCGCAACCGTCCACACCGAGAAGGGCCAACTTCTCGGTACGCTTCGCTACATGAGCCCCGAGCAGCTGACAGGAATCGAAGGCGCGGTCGATTCCAGGACCGACGTCTACTCCCTCGGGCTGGTGCTCTACGAACTACTGACCGATTCGTTTCCGTACGAACTTGGAGAAGCCAGGTTCTTCGACACACCTAGAATCATCCGCGAAGTGGCTGCGACCCCGCTTTCCAGACACGACCCCACCCTCGGCGGGGACCTCGAAGCGATCCTCGATCGTACTTTGGCAAAAGACCCGGAGCATAGGTACGGCTCCGTCCTCGAGCTCCAAATGGAGATCGAGCGTCATTTGGCGGGGGAACCGGTTCTGGTTCGGCGCCACCACAACGGCTACATCCTGCAGCGAACCATCGCCAAATATCGGGTTTCGATCGCCGCCGTCTCGGTCCTTCTCATCGCCTTGATCGCGACCGCGTTAACGTTCGCGAACCTCTACAGCAAAGAACAGATCGCCAGCGAGGCGTCGGATCGCAATGCGTATTACAACTCGATCGCACTGGCGTACGACGCCTTCGAGAACTTGGACACTCGCCGAATGCGCGAGCTACTAGAGCAGTGCCCTCGAGAACGGCGAGGCTGGGAGTGGAACTACTTGTACCGGCGAAGCGACGACAGCACGGGTGTGCTGCGCAGCCACGACGGTACAGTCGCCTGCGTCGCGGCTAGCGGAGATGGCCGGTGGATCGTGACCGGAGGGGACGACGATCGGGTTCGCGTTTGGGATGCCGAGACCGCGACGCTGGTTCGTACGCACAACGGACACGCGAACCATGTCGTCGTCGTTGACTTCGCGCCGCAGGGGGCGCGCTTCGTTTCCGGCGGGCATGACGGCCAGCTCATGGTCTGGGATTGTGAGTCGGCGTCGAGCGTCGTCACGATACAGACCGGACACAAGGTCTTCACTGCTGCCCTACTCTCGGACGGTCGGATCGTAGCGGCAGGAGAGCACCCGTTTATCGGAATCTGGTCAAGCGATGGGGAGTGTGAACAACTTGTGGCCAACACTTTCGGAGTCTTCCGTCTCGACGTGAGCGCAGACGAACGGTACTTGGCGGCCGGAGGTGACGACCGCGTCTTGTGGGTCTGGGACCTGATTGAAAAAAAATTAGTTCAAACGATCGATCAAGTCCCCGGTTGGAGTTTCTTCGGTCGACCCACGCGATCACACCACAGTCGGATCGTGGGAGTCCGGTTCGCACACGGAAGTCAACTTGTCGCCACGGCCGAGGGGGACCACTTCGGCAAGGTTTGGAACCGAAGCACAGGTCGAATACTTTACGCCGAGCGCTACCCGCTCCCCATCGGGCAGATAGACATTTCGCCATTGAGCCGGCACGTCGCACTCACGCTCGGCGCCGTCGTGCAACCTCGACGGTTCGATCAACATCACCCAGAACATCCGCTTCGAGGTCACGATCGCGCAGTAACCGACGTCAAGTTCATGGGTGAGACTCACTTGGTCTCGTCTAGCGTCGACGGCACCGCGCGGATCTGGGACCTCAACCGACGCCGAGGAGTGTCGATATTCCGAGAACACGAAAGTGAAGTTCTGGATGTCGGCTTCTCACCAACCGGGACGTGGCTGGCAACCGCCGGGCGAGATCAAAAGATCGTCCTTTGGCAGTGGCAGGGTCGCCGACCAAAGAAAGCACTCGAGTGGGTGGCGCACCCGAAGGGTCGGATTACGAAGATCGCCTGGGCGCCCGACGGGCAGAGACTCGCGTCGATCGCCTCCGACGGAGTGCTACGGATCTGGAGTGTTCCCGACGGCCGTGAGGTGTCAGTTATCCAACTCGAGCGGGGAGGTCTCGGGCTCGACTGGCGCGGAGAGTTCATCGCGTCTCTCACGGATCAAGGTCGAATCGATATCTGGTCGAGCGAGACGCTAGAGTGTATTCGAAGCGTTGATCCGCCTGACAATCAAGTGCGTTCGATCGCACTAGATCCTCGGGGTGAACGCATGGCGGTCGGAAGGAGCGATGGGTCGATTGAAATTCACTCCACACGCACGGGCGAAGCGCTCAGGACGGGTCCGGGGGAATTCGGGAGTGTAAACCGGCTCGCGTACTCTCCAGACGGACGTAACCTGGCGATTGGTACCACCAGCGGCAATGTCGCTATCTGGAATCTCGAAGAGCCTGCCCCAGTGATTTTTGCCAGTCTCGATCGAAACGTCGAAGACCTTGCCTTTTCGCCCGATGGCCTGCGACTACTTACCACCGACTTCACTCCGATCGCACGCCTCTGGGCCGTCGAGACGAGACAGCCCCTGATTCGACTTGTCGGTCATCGCGCGCAGGTTCGCGCGGCAGAGTTCTCGCACGATGGCAACACCATTGTCTCAGGCAGCGGCGATTCTCGAGTGAGAGTATGGGACGGGACTCCAATGAACTAGCGGAGCCGGCCGGCCCGAACTCTCGCGTCGTCCATCCAACCTCCGCCGAAAACCGAGAGCCCGGAGACTAGCTCGCTCGACGCCGGAAGCGAAGCCGTTCCCGAGAATCCGAAAGAGGCCACCGCGCCGCGGGAAAGCCATTGGCCGCGACTCGACGTCGCGCTAAGCTCCTCGCCATGAACGCATCGGACTCTCTGCGCGACGACGTCGACGAGCGCCTCCTCGGACTGTTCTCCGAGGACCCTAGCCTCCAACGAACTATCGTCAGCGAGCTCATCGAACGGGCTCCCACCGAACCGGACTTGGAAGAAGCGCTCGTCGAGGCGCTCGAGATGTCCCTCGAGCACTGGAACGACGATACGCAAGCGACCCTCTGGATCGTCGTGATCCTCGGTGAGATTAGTCTCGAACGCGCGGTGCCGGTGATCTACCAGGCGCTGTCGACCGAAGACGAACTCTACGTCGCAGCGGCGGTGCGCGCGTTCCGTCGCATTGGCGACGCCGCCTTCAACATGCTGCTCGAAAACCTCGACGCCGAGAAAATGACCGAGGACACTTTCTCCTCGGCAATGCGAGTCCTCGAAGGGGTCCGGCTTCACGACGTACCGGGCACGCGCGAAGTGATCGAGCAACAATTGATCACGTTCATCAGCCAGCCAAAAAAAGGACGCCGCGGCGAACTCTGTTCGGAAGCAGCCGCGCTGACCCTCGCGCACATCGGCTGCCCGCAAGCGCGCGACGCCATCGAACATCTGCACAACGTCGTCTACCGACGCAGCAACTCCTTCCTGCAAGAAGCGCTCGACCTCATCGACGACCTGCCCGATGGCGTCCCCTCCGAGGCCGAGTTGCCGTGGCACGAAGAGTTCCGCTGGGCCCTCGAAGGCGACCCCGGCGGCGAACTGAGCGCGTTCTTCGAGGACGAGTAGCGCGTCGATCGAATCCCCAACGAGCAGACAAGCCGCCCGGCGTCACGGGATAGCGCGCCCGCACACACATCATGGTTGAGTCATCGATGGTGCTTAGCGACCCCGAGTAGAAGTAGTTGGAAAAGATCTTGCCGCGCGATGTCCGGTTTCCTGGACGCTCCCCCTTCTTGGTTTGAACGCGGAGTCAACCAACTTGGCTCCCAGACCACTCCAAGAAAGGGGCAGCATTATGCGCACTCAATTTTCCAACCAACAGGTTCGTCGTTCTTTCGGGTTTCTCTCGGCGCTCGTTTTCGCCGTGATCGCGACCGGCTGCGGCGGCGGCGGCGGAAGCAAGCCCATAGAGATCCCCGAGGCGATCCTCTCCGTCGAGGGCTCTTGGCTCGTCACCATGTCCGTCGAGAATGACGAGTGTGGCGTGTTCCCCTCGGGATTCGAGTTCGACACGCAGACCATGATCCTTCAACAGAACGACGCCGCAGTCGTGTTGCATGACGAGGATGGTGAGGACTTTCTGAGCGGCACGCTGGGACTCGACCGCGTCATGCGCCTAGAAGCGAAAGACGGTACGAAGGTCGACTTGACCGTCACCCCGTCGGCTGACGAGCTCGCTCTCACATTCACGGGAACTTTGGAGCTTGAAGGCTCGCAACCGAGTGGTGATCCGTGCCGGTTGATCCTGCGACTCGACGGGAACCGTGTTTCACTCGACGACAGCTTCCCATTGCCGGCCGGTGTCGACTCCGAGATCGAGCTGGGAATCACGCAAGGGGACACGACTGGCGAGGCGAGTGATTTCGATCCCTCCTGCGCCGACCCCGCGGGCTCTGGTCCCGACGTGGCGTTCCTGTTCACCGCTCCGGAGTCCGGCACCTATGTCATGTCGTCCGTCGGCAGTGACCCCCTCTTCGACACCATCCTCAGCGTGCTCGACGCGGAGGGTGTCAGCGAACTCGCCTGTGACGACGCGCCAGCGCTGCTCCCTTCGGAGATCGAAATCTCGCTCACGGAGGGTCAGTCGGTGATCGTCGTCCTCGACGGCTTCTCGGCCGACGACGAAGGTGAGTTCCAGATCGAGATCAGTCTCCCGTAAGCGGTCTTCCGCCCAACAACCCAAGCCCCTCGGCGATCATTCGCCGGGGGGCTTTTTTTGTGGTTCATCGCGTCGTCGGCCGGGCGAACTGTTCGCATGCCGCCGGGAGACGACGAACAAAGCGGGCAGCACGGCACCAGCGCGTGGGTGCCGTGACCGGAATAATGGAACCCCGGCCGGAAGCCTAGCGCCGTCAGCGAAGACGAGTCGCGCGTCGAGCGAACCCGAGCGCACGGAGGCCGGCTACGAGTGGAGACGGCAGCGCACGTCTCACAAGTGGACGTGAGCCGAGCCAGCGGTCCCAACTCGAACGACTTAGAGAAAACTTGTCGCGCGATGTCCGGTTCCCGGGACGCTTCCCCTTCTTGGTTTGAACGCGGAGTCGACCCACTCGACTCCGACACCCACACCAAGAAAGGCACTACGATGATGAGCACTCCAACTTCCAACCACGTGGTTCGTCGTTCTTTCGGACTTCTCTCGGCGCTCCTTTTCGCAGCGATCGCGACCGGTTGCGGCGGCGGCGGTGGCGGCGGCGGAAGCAACCCCGTAGTGGACCCCCCCGAGCTCCTCACCGTCAGCGGGACATGGCTCATGACCATGTCCGTCGACAACGATGAGTGCGGCGTGTTCGAAGCCGGCACGGAACTCGACACACAGACCATTGTCATTCGACAGAACGACGCCGAAGTCGTGTTGCATGCAGAGGATGGTGAGGAGTTTCTGAGCGGGACGTTGGGACTCGACCGCGTCATGCGCCTGGAAGCCGAAGACGGAACCGAGATCGATCTGACCGTCACTCCGTCGGCGGACGAGCTTGCCTTCACATTCACGGGAACTACGGAGCTTGAAAGCACACAACCGAGTGGTGATCCGTGTCGGTTGATCCTGCGACTCGACGGTAACCGTGCTTCACTGATCGAGCAGGTCGCCGCGGCGCCGGTTCACCGCGTCAACTGCGGAGGCGAAGAAGTGATCCCCGGCGACGGCACTCTCGCTTGGGGCGCCGACACGAGCGACAATCCGTCTCCGTTTCGCACCTCGGGCGTCACCTTTCCCCTCAGTGTCGGCGATCTCGACGACACGGTCCCCGCCGACACTCCGATCGAAGTGTTCGAATCGCTGGTCTTCGACTTCGAGGGCGAGGACGAAATGGTCTGGAACTTCCCGGTCGAGCCGGGCAGCTACGAGGTGCGACTGTACTTCGGCGAGTCGTTCTTCGGTGACGCAGGAGTTCGAGTGTTCAACACCCGCGTCGAAGGCGAGATCATGCTCGAGAACTTCGACATTCTCCAAGAGACCGAGCGAAACGTCGGAATCATGCGAAGCACGACGGTCGAAGTGACCGACGGGAACCTCGAAATCCTCTTCGAGCACGTGATCCAGAACCCGGTAATCGCGGCGATCGAGATCATTCGCCTCTAATCAGCCTTCCCCCAACAATCCACGCCCCTCGGCGATCATTCGCCGGGGGGCATTTTTCGTGTGAATCGTGTCCGGTTACGACGCGCACTCCCCTTCCAAGGGTGAAGCGAATCCCAAGCGAAAGAGGCCTCCCGTTGAAGAAGCTCATGATCTCCCTCAGCTGCGCCCTCGCCCTGTTCGTGACCGTCGTCCCCAGCGCGAACCCGAAGAGTTCGACGCGCTCGCCGGGAACTCACGGCTCGTCCGCGGTCGATCATCCGATGCACGACACCGTCACTGTGATGGACACTGCGATGGACACGAACTCGGCTACGCAGATCGACGACGACCGTGATCTCGATCCGACGCCCCACGACTCGCCGATCGAGCGGAAGACGCCGACGAGCCAGACGGCAACGCTACCGCAGCCTTCGACGGAAACGCCCACGAACAGGTCGGGCTCGGTCAGTCGAGCGGCGTCCACGATGAGCCGCGGCGGCGTCACGGCGACTGAACCCGAAGACGCCGACCGCGGGGAGTTCACTCTCGAAGCGGTGGTCGTTGAAGCGTCGAACGGCAACTCGATTCTCGGGGCTGAGATCACGCTGCACGCTTCCACCGACCGTGTCGACGAGAACGTCAGCCCACCCTACGGATCTACAGCGCGTGACGGAGTCGCCATCATCGACGGGCTTCATCGGGGTCGCTACGACATGGTGATTCGCGCCGAGGGATTCGCGCAAACTCATCGCGCCATCTCCATCGGCCCCAAGCCCGACTCGATCGAAATCGAACTCGACGAAGCGGTCATCCAGTTCGGGCGCGTGATCGATACCGACGATCGCCCCGTTGAGCTCGCGACGATCCTCGCTCGCTACCCGGGCGGCGAAACGCGTACCGTCGACGTCACGGATGAGAGGGGTGAATTCGAAGTAGGCGAGCTCGGGAGCGAGCCGGTCACCATCACGGCCATGGCGGAGGGCTACACGGTCGGCTCCGTCTCGAACGTCGTCGCCGATCCGGAGAGCACCCTGGAAATTCGCGTAGCGCCAGGGATCGAACTCGCCGGGCGGGTCCTCCATGCGATCAGCGGCGCACCGATCCCGGCGGCCACGGTGAGCGTCACTCGCACCGACGGTCGCGCGCTCGAATCTCCCGGCTATGCGACTTCGGTGAAGAACGGTCACTTCGTGATCGCCGGTTTGACGCCCGGCGAGTATCGCGTGTCGACCGCGGCGACCGGATTCATCGAAGAGCACTCGACGCTGACCCTCGACAAGACGGTCGTGGGTCACGAAGTCCGGCTGGCCGCGGGCCAATCGCTTCGAGGCCAAGTCGTCGATCTTAACGGCAAGCCGATCAACCTCGCGATCGTTCGCGCACGATCGAACGACGAGCCCCGATCGAAACCCCAGGTCGTACGTACCGATGAAAACGGGGAGTTCCTCTTCACCGATCTCACCCCGGAGCCGCACACCATCACCGTCATTCACGGTCGATTCGCGACCACGTCGAGAACCATCCACCCCGGAGAAGAGATCACGAGGTGGCAGCTCGCGCCGAGCGAACCGTCTGCGCGTCGAGGCTCCGCCTTTGGCGCACTGACCAAGGACTGATCGGTGAGGTGGAGATGGATCAGCCGGCCCTCTGGCGTCCGGGCGCAGGCCTGGGCCAACGGGTAGCACCTTGGACTCACCCGCCCGGACGTAACCCCAACACCATGGCGATCGCGAGCGACCCTCCGACCCCGGCGACGGCGTATCGCAACCAACGATCGCCTCCCTTGATCGCTAATCGCCCGCCCAGCGCCCCGCCCGTCGCGTTCCCGATGATGAGCGGCACCGCGACCTTCCAATCGACCAAGCCGCTGACCACGAAGACCACCGCTCCGGCGAGCGATCCGCCGAGCACCACGAGCACCTTGATGACGACGCAGCGGAGCAAGGTAATGCCGAGGAGGCGTGGGAACGTCAGCATGATGAGCACACCGACTCCGGCGCCCAGGAACCCACAATGGAAGCCGAACAGCAGCGCGACCAAGATTCCGGGCACCTTGCGGCGGAGCGGTTCGCCGTCGACGGCGGGTGATTCCCGGCGGGGAACGAACATGAGTCCGATGCCGGCGAGCAGCACCGCGCCCATGATTCGACGGAAAACCTCTTCGTCGAGATCAACGACGATCCACGCCCCAGGAATCGCTCCGACCAAGCTGGCAAACGCGAACGGGAGAGCCTCTTTGATGCTCCCGGCCCCGTGTCGGTGGAGCGTTCCGGCCCCCGCGAGCCCCTGAAAGAAGACCGAGAACCGGTTGGTGGCGTTGGCCACCTTTGCTGGGAGGCCCAACAGCATGAGAATCGGCAGCGTCAGGTAGGTGCCACCCCCGACCAGCGTGTTGACCACGCCTGCGACCACTCCCAAAACTGCGATCAAGGCGAACTCTAAGACTTCGGCCACGCCCACCCCCCTTTAGCGGCGGAGGATACGCGAACAGGGTGCGGTTTTCGCCCGAGAAGCGGGAAAGACATCTGGCCGACGAACCACGTCTGAATTAGGCTCGACCGACCAATTTTCGAGCCTCTGATCGAGGGTGCTCGAACCCTCTCTCGTCTGCCTGAACCGCCGCACTCTCGCTGTGTCAGGAGCGGTCTCGTCATTGGACTCAGCGGCGTCGGCCAAGAGTTCGGGGCCCCCCGGGAAGAAAACGGACTCCATGGTTGATCGCGTCGTCAACGACTTCTCGATCCGCATTGCCACGCCCAATGGAACCGGAAGCACGTCGGCCAACGACATCATCTTCCGGTCTCTGTTTCACATGGGCTTTGCGGCTTCGGCGAAGAACTTGTTCCCATCGAACATTCAGGGGCTACCGACTTGGTATCAGTTGCGCCTCAGTCCCCACGGATACCAGGCCCGCCGCGAATCATGGGAGGTGCTGCTGGCGCTGAATCCCGCCACGCTCGGCGCCGACCTCGATGAGAGCGCCCCCGGGACTGCCGTGCTCTTCAACTCGGACAGCTCGCTCGCCGACGGCCGCGAAGAGCAGTTCACCTGCTACGGCATTCCGCTCGACACTCTGTCGCGCAAGAATATCAAGGATGCCAAGCTGCGTCCGAAGCTGCGCAACATGATCTACGTCGGAGCGCTCGCCGAGTTGATCGGCATCGAGATCGGCTCGATCGAGGCTGCGATCCGTTCGGTCTTCCGCAGTAAGCAGAAGGTCGTCGACCTGAACTTGGAAGTCGTCCAACTCGGCGCCGACTACATTCGAGAGCATTGCGAGAAGCGCGACCCTTACGTGCTCGAACGGACCAACCAGACTGAGGGCAAGATCATCATCGACGGTAACGAGGCAGCCGCTTTGGGTGCCGTGTTCGGTGGCTGCTCGGTTGCGACGTGGTACCCGATCACGCCGGCGTCGTCGCTGACGGAAGCGTTCATTCCGCACGCCGATCGGTTGCGCACCAACGAAGACGGCACCAAGAACGTCGCCGTGATTCAGTCCGAGGACGAACTCGCCGCGATCGGTATGGCGCTCGGCGCCGGTTGGGCCGGTGCTCGATCGATGACGGCGACATCAGGACCCGGTATTTCGCTGATGGGCGAGAACATGGGCCTCGGATACTTCGCCGAGATCCCGACCGTCGTGTTCGACATCAGCCGGGTGGGACCGTCGACTGGAATGCCGACGCGCACGCAGCAGTCAGACTTGCTGCAGGTCGCGTTCTTGTCGCACGGCGACACACGCTTTCCCATGCTCTTCCCCGCCACGCCGCACGAAGCGTTCGAGCTGTCGTGGCAGGCGTTCGACGCGGCTGACCGATTGCAAACGCCCGTCGTAGTCATGAGCGATCTCGACTTGGGCATGAACACGTGGGTCGACACCGAAATGGAGTACCCCGATCGGCCGATCGATCGCGGCAAGGTTCTGACGGATGAGAAGCTGGCCGAGCTCGAGAACTGGGGACGCTACCGCGACGTCGACGGTGACGGCATTCCGTGGCGATCAGTGGCTGGGAACATGGAGTCGCCACAGGCGGCGTACTTTACTCGGGGTTCTGGGCACGACGAGAACGCGCGCTACACCGAGTCCGACGAAGTGTACTCACGTAACCTCGATCGACTCGCGCGCAAGATCGACGGCGCCGTGAACTACCTGCCGGCTCCCGTGTTCGAAGGTGACCCCAACTCGACGTTTGGTATCTTGGCGTTCGGAAGTTCGCACACCCCCATTCGCGAAGCGCTCGATTCCGCCGACGCCAAGGGGCTGTCTTACGGATACCTGAGAATCCGCTCCTGGCCGTTCCACGACGAAGTCGAGTCGTTCCTCGCCCGAAGCGAACGAGTGGTCGTCGTCGAACAGAATCAACAAGGTCAGATGGCGGCACTCCTCAAGATGAGCTTCCCTCAACACGCCGCGAAACTAGAGGGCGCACGCTACTTCGGAGGCTTGCCGCTCTCGGCAAGCTTCGTCGAACGCGAAGTTATCTCTCGACTCGAAGGAGTCGCACAATGAACGTGGCTACGAATCGCGCGGGTCTGACGAAAAAAGAGTACGGCGGATCCAAGTCCACGATGTGCAAAGGTTGCGGCCACGATCGCATCAGCGAAGCGATCGTGCAGGTCGGATTCGACCTCGGCCTGCAGCCACACAAGGTGCTGAAGATGAGCGGGATCGGCTGTTCGTCGAAAACCCCCGCCTACTTCATCGGCACCGCCTACGGTCTCAACTCGACACACGGTCGTATGCCGAGCTTCGCCACCGGGGCGCACATCGCCAACCGCGAACTGCTCGCCCTCGGCGTCTCGGGCGACGGTGATACGGCGTCGATCGGAGTCGGCCAGTTCGTGCACATGGTGCGCCGCAATCCGAAGTTGCTCTACATCATCGAGAACAACGGCGTGTACGGCCTCACCAAAGGGCAGTTCTCCGCAACGGCCGATCTCGACAGCCCGTCGAAGCGAGGGAAGTTTCCCAGTGACGAGCCGATCGACCTATGTGGGTTGGCCCTGGAGCTAGGTTGTGGGTTCGTGGCGCGGTCGTTCTCAGGAGACAAGAAGCAGCTCGTGCCGCTCTTGAAGGCGGCGCTGTCCTACGACGGCTTGGCCATGATCGACGTGATCTCACCGTGTGTGACGTTCAACAACCACGATCGCTCGACGAAGTCGTACACGTACCACAAAGAGCACGAAGTGCACTACCACGATCCGAGCTTCGTTCCGGAGTTCGAGCACATCGACGTCGACTACGGCGAAGGCGAAACCCAAGAAGTCACGCTTCACGACGGCGGCAAGTTGATCTTGAAGAAGCTCGATCGAGATTACGATCCGACCGACGCCGACGGCGCGATGCACTCGATCTACGAGACGCGCAAGAACGGCACGGTGTTGACGGGGTTGATCCACATCAACACCGAGCGCTCGTCACTGGTAAAGGCGCAGAACTTGGCGACCCAGCCGCTGGCGCAACTGAGCGACGCGGCGCTGCGTCCGAGCGCCGACGCGTTGGCAAAGATCAACGCCGGCTTCAGGGTGTAGACCTCTACCAGACGTCGCGCACTACGAAACGATACGAAAAAAGCGCAGCCGATCCGGCTGCGCTCTTTTCATAGCTTCATGGCTTCGCAGCTTACAGCTGCGCTCCCCGGGAGCGTGTCGCGCGCGGGACGGTTAGCTCGCCACTTCGATCTTGCTTGCAATCGATCCGACCAACTCTTTTGACCAGTCGATCAACTCTTCTTCGAACGGATTCTCGAGCGACTCTTCCTTCATGAGGTCGAGTGTCGTCAGAGCGGCGTTCAACCAGTCGAACGCGCGACCTCGACCTTTCGCCGTCGACTTGTCCGCGAGATCCGAGTACTTGAGCAGAGTCGCCGCGACGAGGGGCCACTCCTCCGGTTCGAGACTTCCCGAACCGCGGACGACTTTCCAGTCTGGCGTGTATCGACGCCACGGCTTCTTGCCGTGCGAGAGCACATCGGAGATGTGATCGAGCCCCTTGGCGAGTTCGGGAGTGGCCTCATTCAAAGCCGCGCCATCCCAGAAAAAGCGCATGGTGACTTTGATCTCATCCTGGTGCTCGCCAGGGAGGTCGCAATTGTCGGCGAGCTCCTTCACGATGAAATCACGGCGCTCGTTCATGGTCGACCCTTCAGCCAAACAACTCAGTCGAAATCGAGCCGCCGATTCCGCGTAACACCCGTACTCCAAGCGACTAGCCGCAGGGGTCCGGGACGCGATCGTGCGCCTCTCCTCGAACAGCAGCGTGCCTCCCCAAACACGAAGGGGCCGGCGTGGAAAGCCGGGTAGCTTACCGATGCTGGTCGCCGATGGGAACCCCCGGCGGTCGGGTCCGGACGGGACGGTGCACAGCGGACGGCCGACGCCCCGAAGTTAGGTGGAAGCATCCGGCGAGTATGTTCGCCGGGCCAGCCGTTGTGGGCCGACTTCGGAACCCACGCTCAGTCCACGCGGAGAGTGGCCGGGAGAAGCGGCCCCTCGGGACCCGCTCCCACCCGAGATCCACCTCGCAGAGTGGCGATCAGATCGCCCCGGGAATCGAGCACTATCAGGTCGGCCCGGCACCCTTGCCCGATCCTGCCGATGCGAGGCAACCGTAAGTCCGACGCGGGATTGGACGCACCGAGCTGGCAGATCCGAGACGGCGTCAGCCCCTGCTCCCGCTCGAGTCGCCATAGCGCCGCCGGGAGCGAGGTCACGCTGCCGGCCAACGTGCCGTCGGCTTGGGTGGCTCGACAACCGTCGCTGTGCACCTCGGCCCCGGCGAAGTTCGCCGTCGCAGCGCCCATCCCGGTCAGCGGCATGGAGTCCGAAACCGCTACCACGGACTCGGGCGGCTTCACCCGGAGAATGAACCGGAGCATGTCCTCGTCGAGATGCTCTCCGTCGGCGATCACCTCGCAACGAATGTGGTCGGTGCTCAACAGCGTCAGCAGCGGCCCCGGCGTTCGGTGGTGGAGTTGGGGCATGGCGTTACAGAGATGCGTCGCGCGGCGGGCGCCGCCCCGGACCGCCGCGTCCGTCTCTTCCTTGGTGGCGACGGTGTGACCGATCGACATCACGACCCCGCGCGATTGAATCGTCGCGATCTTCGAGGGAGGCACCACTTCGGGCGCGAACGTCATGACGCGCAAGGTGCCGCGCGCCGCTTCGAGAATCGCCTGCATCTTCGCGTCGGAGTACTCCTGAAAACCGATCTCCGGCAACGCGCCGCGCCGTTCGTGGCTGAGGAATGGCCCCTCCAGATGAATGCCTAGGAAAGCAGGGATGCTCTCGAGAAAACGAGCCGTCTCATCGATCCGCGCGATCATTTCCTCCCAAGGACCCGGAACAAGCGTCGCCAAGAGACGGGTCACTCCGGCGCGACCGTACATCTCGGCCGCTCTGCGGTACTCCTCTTCTCCGTCGGTATAGAAGTCGACGCCCCATCCGCCGTGGGTGTGCAGGTCGATGAATCCCGGCGCGACGCGATGCCCTGCCAAGTCATAGATCTCGTCGCCCCGCCCCTCACCGCGCGGAGCCAACGATCGAATCTGCGTACCCTGCACCAGCAGGTCAGCCACCAAGAGTCGATCTGGCAACACCAGCTCAGCGTCTCGGAACACGCGAATGGGACCTTCAACACACTGATCACGCGGGATCATGATTCCGCTCCCATCTCTTCGGCACACAAGGCGATGGCCCCGATCACACCGGCACGGTTCCCGAACTGAGCGCGCCGCACGGTGAGTCGATCCGTCGCTTTCGGCAGGGCGCGTTGACGCATGGCCGATTCCACCCGGTCCGCAAACCAGCTACAGCCATCGACAATTCCCCCACCCAGCACGACCGCGCTCGGATTGACCAGATGCAACGCCGTCACGAGACCGATGCCCAAGTGCCGAGCGCCGTCTTCGAGCACTGCGACCGCGACCGCGTCGCCACGCTCGGCCGCTACGATGAGATCGCGTAGCTCGAGTGATTCGAGCGATCGTCCGTCGACTTCAGTTTCACCGCCGTTCGCCAGCCGCCGTAACCACTCGCGGTGCATGCTGCGGCCGCCGGCGTAAGACTCCAAACAGCCGGACCTACCGCAGCCGCACGGCACCCCGTCGTCGATCCGAGGGATGTGGCCTAGTTCCATGCCGGCGCCGTGGTCGCCCCTCAGGATGGTTCCCTCGATCACCGCGCCGCCACCGATCCCGGTTCCGACCGTCACCATGACGACGCTCGGTTCGCTGCGACCGGCTCCGAACGTCGCTTCGGCGAACGCGGCGACATTGGCGTCGTTGTCGACGAGTGAGGGCAAGCCGAACGCTCGATCGAACGTCCGTCGGAAGTTCACCCCTTTCCAGTCCGGAAGGTTAGACACTTCGTACAAGACCTCTCCGGTCCCTCGCCCGACCACCCCCGGCGTCCCCAGCGCGAGGCCGGCCACAGTTCCGTGACACGACGCTGCGTGACTCAAAGCGAGACGCACGGCATCGCAAATCGCCACGAGAATAGCGTCGCGTCCCTCGGCCACGCGACTCGGCACCGTGTCATCCCAGATCAGCGTCTCGTCTCGTCCGGTTCCCAGTCCGACCTTGACGTGGTTGCCGCCGAGGTCGAGACCGACGAAGAGGGGTATCTTCGGGTTCAAGCAGCACCTACCATCATTGCTGTCACCGACGACAGTGACCGGCGGGCGGCCGAGCGGCCGCTGGCCGCGGAGTCGACCAAGTAGCGAATGAGAACGAACTCGAGGCGCATGGGCGTTTTTCTGTTGGTTGCTCTGATCGGTATCGCGGTGGCTTCGACCATCGCCTGGGGCCCGGGGACTCACATCCAACTCGCCGAGCGGCTGCTCGACACGATGACGGATCGGCTCTCATCGGAGCAAGTCGATTTGTTGAATGCACACCGAGACTGCTTCCAATACGGCTGCATCGCCGCAGACATCATCAATATCAAGCAGTACGGAGGCCTCACCAACCATTGCCACAACTGGAGCATCGAAGAGCGGTTCGGCGAGCTCGTCTCGACCGACACCGAGCGAGCATTCGTCAGGGGCTACCTGTGCCATCTCGCTGCCGATGTCGTCGCGCACAACCACTTCGTCCCGTACCAAATTCTCTACGATCTGCCCCCGCACGTTCTCGGTCACACCTACTGGGAGGCGCGGGCTGACAGCTATGTTCCGGAGCCGATTTGGTTGATCGTCGATGAACTTCGAACCGACACCGATCTGGACTCCAACGACGCCTTGATCCACGCGGCCGTCCCCAAGAAGCTCATCCCGATGGCGCCCAACAAGTTCATCTTCAACCATGTACTGCTGGCGCGATCGAAGAAGAACTGGCGCGCGCTCATGGATAAAATGCGCCGACGGAACCCCATGGGAACAGTACAGGAGCCGTTTCTCGAACGCTGCCTCGAGCAGTGCCTCGAGAACATGTTCCGCACGTTCGACGCAAAAGCGCACCTCGAGCTTCGGGGCCGCGACCCGACGGGACATAGTCCGTTGAAAGAGACACGACGACTCCGTAGGTCGCTCATCCAAACCTACGGTGATCGCCGCCGCGCCGCGCCGGCCGCACGCGACTTAGCCGAGAAGACGTTCGGGCTTGTCTAGTCCTTCCTCCGCGAACGAGTCACCGTCACCAGAAAAAGGGCCACGGCCCGGGCGGGTCCGCGAGACGCTGCGTCGACGAGGCTTATTGCCGCGTCCCCGGGTCCTGCGCGCGCTCGCGCAACTCGCCGAAAACCTCCCTACGCGCGGCAACAAAACCGACTTGTTCTTCCACGGCAATTCGCTGTTCGATCAAATGATCCGAGACATCGACGAAGCGCGCGAACGCATCGTGATGGAAATGTACACGTTCAACGCCGACGTCACCGGTCGGCGCGTCGCTCGGGCCTTGTCGAAAGCCGCGGGTCGGGGAGTGTCGGTGCGAATCATCTACGATTCCGTCGGCAGCTGGGATGTCCCGCGTTCGTTCTTCGACGTGATGGTGGAAGCAGGCATAGAGGCGATCGAATACCACCCGATCGCACCTTGGCGACAACGGTTCGCACTCCTCGAACGTAATCACCGCAAGACGTTGATCGTCGACGGACGGGTCGGCTACACGGGGGGCGTCAACATCGCCGACGCGTGGATCGATCCTCCCGCCGGCGCCGGGTGGCGCGATAGCCACGCGCGCATCGAGGGCCCCGCCGCGGGTGATCTCGAGACTCTGTTCATAGAGACATGGTATCGGCACACGGGAGTCCAACTCGACCTCCCGCGCCGCATCCCGCGCGAAGCAAACCCCCGAACCCCAGTCGACGAGTTTGGATCACAGATCTACGTCATCGGGCGTCGGGGTGGACTCGATCGACCGATGCGACGCCTCTACTTGTTGGCGCTCGGTCGGGCGCGGCACTCGGTGGCGATCACGAGTGCGTACCTGGTTCCGGATCGCAAAGTTCGACGCGCTCTGCGATCGGCGTGCGTACGCGGTGTCCGGGTCAGGCTCTTGCTTCCGGCTCGGTCAGACGTAGCGGTCGTCCAATACGCCAGTCAACGACACTACGATCGACTTCTTCGTTGGGGTGTCGAGATCTACTCGTGGGAACCCTCAGTCCTCCACGCCAAGACCGCAGTCGTCGATGACTCTTGGAGCACTATCGGTTCAGCGAATCTCGATAGCCTCTCGTTCAACTGGAATCTCGAAGCAAACTTCGTAATCAATTGCTCCGAGACGGGGGCCGCGCTCGCGACCCAGTTCGAGGCTGACCTGAACGACGCGACCCAGGTCGAGCTCGACATGTGGCGGAAGCGACCGTGGTGGCGCCGTTGCTTCGAATTCGCCGCCTCGCTGCTTTCGCCGATTCTTTGACTATTTGTCGCCCAATAGTCCGAGTTTCGGCGTCCAACGCGAAGCCTGAGCACACGAAAGTACGGTAATGCGCTCCCAGAAATCTCTGAGATCCGTGCTCAGAAAGTTCTCGATTCGAACGCGTGCGAACCGCGGAATTGGTCTTAGAATCGAGATGCCAGGGGGGCACCACTCACGAGCAGTGGCCCAGAGTCGCCGATAGATTCTAGCGAGGGTCCACTGTCGGAAGCAAAGGATGGGGTATGAAGCACACGCTCAATCTGTTCATCGCGATCACGCTGTTGCTGTTTGTGCGAAGCAGCGGAGAAGCCGCGGACTTCAAGCGCGGCGACTGCAACAACGATGGCAGCCTCAACATTGCCGATGCGATTTGGTTGCTGAACTCGCTATTCGCCGGCGGACCGGATCCGGCGTGCGCAGACGCGTGCGACCTGAACGACGACGGTCGACTCGATGTCGGAGACGTCATCTACACGCTGGGCGCATTGAAGGTGCCGGGATCTCCGCCGCCGCCGCCGCCTCACCTGTTCTGTGGTGCCGACCCGACCGATGACGAGCTCGATTGCGTCACATTCTCCGCTTGCCCCTGAGCCAGTGGGCGCGGAACCAGTGGTTGCGGAACCACTAGTTACGCGACACCACGAACAAGAGCCACGCTTCTCGATAGGGAAGCGTGGCTCTTTCTGTGTCAGCGTCGGTCGGGGGGTCCGAGCGCTTCTTTTGACTAGAGACGAGTGCCGTTGGTCGCGGGCTCGTCGATCGACGCGTTTTGAGTCGGTACGGCCATATCGCTCGCATCGGTCGACAAGGTCGGCAGCGAGCGCGCCTCGATGGTCTTTCCGGTGATGTCCTGCACGAACACAACGGTCTCGGCCCCGGGCAGGAATCCGAACCTCTTCGACTTGATCACGAGCACGTTGTCCCCGCTCGGCTTGCGGTCGACCTCGCCGTACCCGACTAGTTCGTACGTCTTTGACTCCATCAACAAGTCACTGTTGGCGAACTCGATCGCGGCGATCGTGCCGCCGATCAAGAACACCAGGACCAGAGTGAGCTTTCCGAATCGTGAGCGCATGGACTCCCCTTTCAAACCGGTGTTGGCTGTTTTTGACGGACAGCCTAAGGGCAAGAGAAGGGCCACTCCGGACCGCGACAGACAGCAGCGCCTCAACGTGCGCAGCAGCTGAACGTTACCGTACGTGTCGGGAGATCATGGACGGCGTCGAGCTGAACGAATCGACTCCGCGGGAAGAGAGTGACGGGAACGATTCGTTGCCCGGGGACGCTCGGCGAGCCCGGGGAGGGCCCCGTCTTGCGGCGCGAAGTGCGACAGCGGGCGTGGAACAGAGCGTGGAGGCAGAGCGCCATCGCAAACGGCCTCGCCAAAGGCGAAGCCGCAAACGCAGAAGTGATCGTCAACTGGAGGTCGGACCGACTAGTTCCAGGACGTGAGCTTGCTCCGGCCGCGACGACGTCGCTTGGCCAGGATCCGGCGACCAGCCGTGGTGCGCATGCGGGATCGGAAGCCCTGCTTCTTCTTCTTCACGTTGGTCTTACGGATTTTGAGCTTCATCGGTGATCCGTCTCTGCTTGACTCAAGCGTGCCGAGTCAAAAATTGGGTTGAGCCAGATCGTGCCAGCTCACAGCAGTACAAACTCACGGCGGTACGGGGACCAGGATCCCCTCGCGAGCAAGCCGAAGAGGATATCGAGCCAGCGCCAACTCTGCAAGGGCCGAATCCTGGGCCACAAGTTGCCCACTAGAAACAGGTTAAGGAGACCTCGCAGAGTAAAACCGGAAGACTATAATCGCCGCCCCTAACCTCGAAGAAATGCAAACAGCCCTGAAACAGCGTCCTCGTCGATCCCACGAAGGGTCCACCATGTCGGAACCAAGCCTCAAAGAGCGACTCACCGCGGCCATGAAGACGGCGATGAAGGAAAAGAACAAGGGTAGGTTGAGCACGATCCGCATGGTGCAAGCGGCGGTCAAGAAGCGCGAGATCGACGATCAAATCGAACTCGACGACGACCAGGTGCAAGAAGTGATCGAGAAGATGCTGAAGCAGTGCCGCGACGCGCACCAACAGTTCGTCGACGCCGGACGCGACGACTTGGCGACCAAAGAGGCGGCGGACATCGAGGTGCTGAAAGATTTCATGCCGGCGCAACTAGGCGAGGAGGAGGTCGACGCATTGATCGCCGCGGCAATCACCGAGTCGGGCGCCGGGTCGGCCAAGGATATGGGGCTGGTCATGAAAGTGTTGAAGCCGCAACTCCAAGGACTTGCCGACATGAAGGTGGTCAGCCAGCGCGTGAAGGCGCAGCTCGGTTAGGTTGTCTCGCACAAGACACATCGAGACCACTCACGAAAGAAGCGCAGCCGTTCGGCTGCGCTTCTTTCGTGACAAAGCGTCACTAGTGCTCACTCTTTGACTTCGATGAACCAATCGTGAATCTGAGTCAACAAACCTTCGCGGTCCGTCAAGACCCACTCGGTGGGATCATGAACAATGCAACGCAAGCGGTGCCACCCCGGGCGGAGCTTACGCCCGCTGAGTTCGGCCGCGTGCACCCAGCGTCCGTTCGGGTCTTGCAGCTTGAGGGTGCGCTTGAACAGCTCACCGTGCGACTCATCGTTGACGCGCGTGGAGCCTTCCTTCGGCTCGGTGCTCGGCTTGTTGAGCCCGAGATCTTTCAGGTGCCACGTGACTTCTAGCGGATGCGTCTGCGGCTGCATGGGAAGGACTTTGAAGTGCAGCTTCTCACCCGAAGCGAGCACCACTTCCGGGTTCTCGGGTTCGACTCGATCGATGGGCCGCACCCGCTTGTAGAGCTCGAGAATCATCACTTCCATGCAAACCACGCAGAAGCGTGAACCGGCGCTGCGCATCTTGCAGCTCGCTTGCGGTCGCCAGATGTTGAACGGTTGACGATTGCCGCCTTCGAAAACTTCGACCTTCGATCCGTTCCACCAGCGATCGGGTCCGGCGTCGATCCACTTCTTCCACACCACGCGCTCGAGAACCGTGATCCGGTTGGATCCTGACATCAAGTTCGGAGGAAGCTGTGCCGTCGGTACGTTCGGTTTGCGCTTCGGTGCCGTGCGGCCCGGACGGGTCCCCGGTTCGGTGTCGTACTCGTCGTGCAGTCCCGCCAGCGAGTGGCCGACTTCGTGGCCGGCCGGGATGTAGTTGCCCCGCGCCATGCACGCGACCCCTCCCCCGCCGGTCGCGACACCCGCGTCACAGTTGCCGATGACGATGGCTTGCTGATCTCTACCGGACTCGCCGAGCCGACCGAGAATCTCCATCACCTTGCCTCGGTTGACGGTGAACACGTCCCATTCGACTTTGCCATCCAGTGGCGAATCGACCACCACCTCGCCCGGAATCTTGTCGACGCCCGGCTCCTTGGAGCCGAGTTGCACCGCCTGAAAGTTCAAGTACTCCTGGTACTCACGAAACGGCTCTTCGTTCAGGAGCAAGTTCATGCAGACCCGCGCCTGAGTCAGAAACGCTTCTTGGTAGTCGTCGACGATGGGATACCCCTCGCCGAGAATGAAGAAGTCGAGGCGATTCGACGCCGGCCCGGACATGCGAAGCTCATGCGACGCGAGCAGCGGATCGTCCGCCATAGCGATGGCACGCGCCTGTACCTCGCCCGAACCCTTGCTACTGACTTCGGTCAACACGCGGTGCGCCAACTCGAACTTTCCTTCTGCTCGTAGCTGCAGCGCAATATCGAGGTATCGATCGAGCTTGTCGGATCGCTTCTTTTCGGACAACTCGCGCGCCAACGCGCGCTCATGCTCGCGAGACGCCTTGCGCTCGGCAATGTCGGCGGCCTTTTCTGCGGGCGTGACCAGACGTTCGCGGTAGACGACGAACCCGGATTCGGGGACGGGGACGCCGCGGCGCCGAGCCACCAGCGCGGCCGCGATTTCTTTCCCTCCGGCCCGCTTGTGGAGCCGAACCAACGCTTGCTGTTCCGCTTGCAGATCTCCCGAGCGCGCGGCCAACAATGCGACACCGAGCAAGCCGTCTCGCGAAAAGACGACGGCCTCGAACAGCGCGAGTTTCGTCGCGGCCGGAATGCGTCGCCAACGCTTCGCTTCGACAAACGTGTGGCCTTCGACCTCGCGCTCGAACTGGACCTCCTCGTCGGTCGCTCGAACGATGCGGCCGAGCTTGGAGTCCACCGGCTCTTCGGACACTTTGCTCACGAAGTCCACGAACATACGCTGGAGGTAGATCGCGTCGACGAGACCTTCGTACGCTCGAACCCGAGTCTCGGTCGTCGGGCCGAGCGACAACACACGATAGTAGAGTGACTCCAAGTCGCGATAGCGGCACTCTTCCATCGCCTTGGCTACCCGCTGGAGCGTCCGCTCGATCGCTTCGCCATCGGCCTCGCGACCAACAGCAGCGACACTCGCTAGCCCTGCGTCGAGATAGCGCGGGAGGATCTCCTCGAACACGGCAGTCCCGCCGTACTCGGCGCGCAAATCGACAACTCGACGTAGCGCTTCCCCCGGCTGTGCAGCGGAAATCAACTCGCTGAGATCTTGTTCGATCTCCAAGAATTCGCTTCGGGCTCGCCGATCGATTTCTTCCGCGCGGCCCGCCCAATACGCACGGTCGACGCCATCCGTTCGCGCCAAGAACCGACACACGGTGATCACAGCGCCGTACGACCCGTCGGCCAACAACACGGCAAGCTGCTCTTCGGCCCTCGCAACGTCGGCATCGACGACGACTCGCCGAACGCTTTCGAGGACGCCGCGGAGCTTCCGTGCGCGCTCGGCCCCGCGGGTCTTGGGGTACTGCTCGATCAACATCGCGGCATCGTTGACGATCTCCCAGCCGACGGAACCGCTCGACGCCCGTTGTTCGAGCTGTTCGTACTCCTGCAGCGACTCCAGGTCATCGACACCGAAGAGCGCGGCGTTCGGATCGCCGGAGGCGCCGCCGCTCGACGGTCCGTCGACCACGGCTGGTCCGGAACTCGATGGCGCGAACGGCCCCTTTCGTTCCAGCTGCGTGTAGACGAGAAGCACCATCACGATGATCAACGCAGTGGGAATCCCAAGCGTAATCGCGGTAACGGCCGGAGCGGTGGTGTACGAAATCACGGTCCGCGAACGAGCCACCGGAGCGGCGTCGACGACGGTCCGCAACGCGGCGGCCGGTACGGCTGCCGGTTGCGCCGGCGTTGCGGCCGCTCCGGCTTTCGCCGGCGCCGCGCTCGCGTCGGATCCGCCGGTGGTCGGGGTTCCTGCCAGCGGAGCGTGGGGAGTCGACGCCTCGGCAATCACGACTCGACCGAAACGGATTCGAGAGGCACCGATGGTCACCTCATCGCCTGGACGAAGGGATCGACGCTCGACCCGTTCTCCGTTGACGTATGTTCCGTTGGCTGAGCCACGGTCGATGAGGGTCAGGTGCCCCGCTTCGGAAAGGACTTCGGCGTGATAACGCGACGACTTGTTGGTGGTGAGGACGACGTCACAATCCTCGGCTCGACCCAGTACGAGGTGTTCACCGTCGTACGGTTGCTGTCGTTCACCGCGGTCGTCACTGATCGTCAACTCGATTGGGAATTGGAACATCATAGCCTCGATCTTAACCGAAAAGAGCAGCTGAAAAGCGGCTGAGAATTGAGACTCAGGCCGGGCTCGCACCTCATACGCGCGGCGTCGCTGACTGTTGATCTTTCCCTTGACCTCACCGCCCCCCACCATTCGCCGGGACGTCGGTTGGCGATCGCGGCGGAACTCGCTAAAACGTGCCTGTGATGACTGACAACCCCCTCGAGACCCCAGATCCCGATCGAATCGTTTCCGTGAACGACGGACCCGAGGTCGAGGAAGTGGTGAAGGGTTCTCGGTTCATCGGGCAGGCGTTGCGCGCCACGGATGAAGAGACCGCTCTCGACCGACTCGACGTAGTACGAGCGACGTACCCGGACGCCTCCCATCACTGCTGGGCGTACCGCATTGGGGACCCCGATCACGCGCGAACGCGGGCCGACGACGACGGCGAGCCCGGACGAACGGCGGGGGCGCCGATCTTGGTGTCGATCGAAGGAGCCAACGTTTCCGATCTCATGGTGATCGTGACGCGATACTTTGGTGGTACCAAACTCGGCAAAGGCGGACTGGTGCGGGCGTACGGGTCGGCGGCACGAGCCGCGCTGGCCGCCGCGCCCCGCGGTGAGAGCTTTCGACGGGACGTATTCACGGTTCGAGTCGGATACGAGGATCTCGGAGCGATCGAAGCGTGCATCGCGCGCCACGCCGACACGATTTTCGAGACACGGCGCGAATTCGAGATCGCTCCCATGTTGATCGTCGACGTCCGACGTAGTGTCGCCGCGGCGCTGATGCAGGAGATGGTCGACGCGACCGGCGGGCGTGCCCGCTTAACACTCACGGATCGGGATTCGCCATGATCGATACGCAGCTCGTCGGCAGGACGGCGCTCATCACCGGAGCGGCGCGTCGCCTCGGAAAGGCGATCGCCCTGCGCTTCGCCGAGAGCGGCGCCAAGATCATCGTTCACTACCACACCTCCACGCGCGACGCAGAAGCCACCGTGGGCGAATTGCGCGCGCTCGGAGTCGAGGCGGACGCGGTCTGCGCCGATTTATCGGATTGCGATCAAACCGAGCAACTCTGTCGCGACCTCGGCGAACGGTTCGGCCCGATCCACATCTTGGTCAACAACGCCTCGATCTTCGAGCCCATTTCCCTTTCCGGCACGACCGCCGCGGAACTGCGACGCAATGACGCGATTCACGTGCACAGTCCATTGATCCTCTCTCGCTGGCTCCACGACCAGTTACCCGCCGACGAATCAGGCTCGATTGTCAACCTCCTCGACCACCGGGCATTCCGCGTCGACCCCGCGTACGTGCCGTACAGCCTGTCGAAGTCGGGCCTCGCTGCCCTGACCTCGTTCTTGGCGCGTGCACTCGCTCCGCGGGTGCGCGTCAATTCGATATCTCCGGGCGCGATCCTCGCTCCGCCGGAAACCGCGGAGGCCGATCGAGCGAACCACTTGCAGAAGGCGAGCGCCGACGCTCTCCTCATGAGAACCGGCCTCGTCGAGGACGTCGTTTCGGCGGCTCTGTTCCTGGTCACGGCCGCAAACTATACGACGGGAATAGACTTACCCGTCGATGGAGGGAAACACCTCGGATGTTGAGCCCCGACTCCGATCGAATCGAGATAGAAGACCTCAGCCTGCGTGCAGTCATCGGGATCTTCGACCACGAACGCGACCGACGACAAGAGTTGAGCATGAGTCTGACGCTCGCCACCGACGTTCGCCGCGCGGCCGCAACGGACGCGATCGACGATGCCGTCGACTACAAGAGCGTGACCAAGCGCATCATCGATTTCGTAGAAGCGAGTCAGTTCTTCCTGCTCGAGACACTGGCTGAACAAGTGGCCCAGCTGATCTTCGACGAATTCGACATCGACGCGGTTCGGCTACGCGTCGACAAGCCCGGCGCGTTGCGCCACGCGCGGACCGTGGGCGTTGCGATCACGCGCTACAGGCACGCCCCCGATGCCCAATGACCCCGTGAAGTACGTTCTTCTTCTCGGTTCGAACATCGAGAAGGAGCGATACCTCCCACTTGCCCGCGAGGCGTTGGCGGCTCAGTTCGTCATAGAACGGTGGTCCACGATGTTCTCGAGTCGCGCAGTGGGCGCACCGGGCACGCCTGACTTTCACAACCAAGCAGTCTTGATCTCCGGTCCGGTCGACACGACCGAACTGCGCCTCGCTCTGAAGAAGATCGAACGCGACCTCGACCGAGTGCGAGACCACGACCTCAACTCGCCGCGCACCATCGACATCGACGTTGTCTACCGAGTCGATCCCACAACCGAGTGCGCGGTGGAACACGATACCGACCTCGAGCTTCACCATTACGTCGCCCTGCCCGTTGCCGATGTCGATCCCACCCGATGCGTGCCGGACGGTCGCACCATCGCCACGATCGCGGCTTCGTTGGGACCGAGCCCGGAAGGGTTCCGGACGGTGTAGTGACTCAGCGCACCGCCGAGTTCACGACGACAGCAGCATGATTCCGCGAATCAACGTCACCGCCCCGATGATCAGAACCAACCCGCTGCTGTAGCGAAGAAAACCGCGGTCGCTGAATCGGTCCAGCACTTGACGACCGAGGAAGGTGCCGAGGAACGCCACGCCGACCGCCGTCGGATAGACGACCCAGGGAAGTGCGTCCCACCGTGCAAGTTGACTGGCGAACGTGGTGAAGTAGACGATCTTTGCCGTGTGCGCAACCGACTGAGTCAGCGCTTTGGTACCGACGATCTCGTGCCGAGTCAGCGATCCGGTAACAAAGAAGACGTCGAGGAGAGGTCCGGAAACTCCCGCCGTCAGGTGCGCGGCGGTGACGAAAAATCCGCACACGAGCGCATGTCCCGGACGAGTAAAGTCGAGCCCCCACCCCTGCGATCGACGACGGCAGCGGTTGAAGATGAACGCGATCCACGGAAGCGATCCCAGCGCGATGGCCGCCCACGCCTTTTCGAGCGACACCGCGAGGGCCGCGAATCCCGAAAGGCTCACCGCCGCCCCGACGAGATACCACCGTATCCCGCGCCAGTAAAACGAGTCCCGCAAGAGAAACGCACGAAAACCGTTCGATGCGACCTGTGTCACTCCGTGCAGCAACATGGCCAGTGGCACAGGAAGCGTGGCGAGGTAGATCGCCATCAGTAGAAGGCCTCCGGCCATGCCGAAGATCCCCGAGATGAACGAGGTCACCAAGACCGAGCCGGCAACGATAAGAATCCACATCGGGGTAGCCCCTTTCGACCTTTCGATTCTCGGCTACCACCAAAAACAACAACAGAGAATGCTTATCATGGATAACATTCCATAATGGAATGAATGGAGTTCGCGTGTTTGCACAAATCGAAGCGCTGGTCGCGTTCGCCGACGCCGGGACCATGACGGCCGCGGCGACTCGGTTGCGTCTTACGCAGCCGGCCATCAGCAAGCGTATCGCGCAGCTCGAATTGGACCTCGGACGAACGCTAGTCGAACGCAGCGGTCGCAACGTTCACCTGACCCCGGCCGGCCACGCCGTGCTTCGTGAAGTGCGTCCGCTGTTGGCGCAGTTGAAAGCGGCGTTGGCAGCGCCGGTCGAAGGCGCGCGCGGTCGCATCGCCATCGGGGTGTCGGATTCGCTCTTGGCGTCTTGGGGAGCAGAGCTCATTCGAGCGGCTTCCGACGAACTTCCCGTCGACTTGGAAATCAACGCGCACCGAAGTCCAGCCGCGATCGACCACGTCCGCGGCGGCGAGTACGGGATGGCCCTCGTCGCAGGGCAGGCGGACATCGCACCCGACCTCGAAGTGATTCCGTTCGCCGAAGAACCGATGATCGTGGTGCCGGCAAAGCTCGATCGAACGTCGTTCCCGAAACGCGGTCCGATCCGACTGTTCACAATAGAAGAGCACTCGGCGACATGGCGCTCCGTGAAACGAAGAATTGCGGATCACCCGTGGCGGACGAGGATAGAGATCACGCAACGTGTGCAATCGTTCGTCGCGCTAGCGCAGCTCGCTCGCGCCGGGTTCGGACACGCCCTCATTCCGTGGGGCGTAGCAAGAGCGCTGCATCTTCGTCAGCAGGACGTCGTCGTTCCTCCGCGCCCGTTACTGCAGCGCCCGATTTCCATCGTCGGCAGACCGGGACGCTTGCGGCAGGAGACAATGGCGGAGTTCTGCCAACGGCTGACGCGCGCGGCGCAGAAGTGGTTCGACTCCGGGGACCTCAGCCCCCCGCGATCTTGAGCGGAATTCAAACGAAACACAGCACTGGAAGAAGCACAGCGCTGGACCTCGTAGAGATCAAGCGCTGTGCACGCCGTCGAAGAATGTTTGCTAACCGCATCAGTCGCCGAATTTGATGCCCTGAGCCAGCGGCAGTTCGGTCGAGTAGTTGATCGTGCAGGTTTGTCGCCGCATGTACGCTTTCCACGAATCCGACCCGGACTCGCGCCCACCGCCGGTATCTTTCTCGCCCCCGAACGCCCCACCGATCTCAGCTCCGCTGGTTCCGATGTTCACGTTGGCGATCCCGCAGTCTGATCCGCAGGCGCTGAGGAACTTCTCGGCCTCGCGAACGTCAGTGGTGAAGATCGCGCTAGACAGCCCCTGCGGCACGCTGTTGTGCCAAGCGATCGCTTCGTCCAGATCTGAATAGCGCAACAAGTAGAGGATCGGAGCAAACGTCTCGTCGGCCACAATGTCCATGTCGTGCGACGCTTCGACGATGGTCGGCAGGACGTAGTGGCCGCCCTCGGGTACCCCGTCGGTGCACCGCTCAGCCCCACACAAGACCTTGCCTCCCTGCGCCTTCACTTTGTCGAGTGCTGCGAACATGGTGTCGACCGCGCCATCGTGCACGAGCGGCCCCATCAACGTTCCTTCGGCCAACGGGTCGCCGATCGAAACCTGGGTGTACGCCTTTAACAATCGATCGCGAACCTCGTCGGCAATACTGTCGTGCAGGAACAACCGTCGTGTCGAGGTGCAGCGCTGGCCGGCGGTACCGACGGCACCGAACAACACGCCACGAACCAACAGGTCCAAGTCGGCGTTCTCGGTCGCGATGATTCCGTTGTTGCCACCGAGCTCCAGAAGCGTGCGACCCAAACGAGCGCCTACGACTTCGGCGACGCGTCGACCCATGCGGCACGATCCCGTCGCGCTGACCAGGGGAATGCGACGGTCGGCGATCAACGTCTCACCGACGGGATCCGCGGTGCCGACGACGCAGTTGAAAATTGGCGGGGCTCCGCACTCATCGAGGACCGGTTGCACGATGTTTTGCACGGCCACGGCGCAAAGCGGAGTGATCTCGGACGGCTTCCACAACACCGAGTCGCCACACGCCGCCGCGATCAGCGCGTTCCAAGCCCATACTGCAACCGGGAAGTTGAAGGCGGTGATACAACCCACGATTCCGATCGGGTGCCACTGCTCGTACATACGGTGACCCGGGCGCTCGGAGTGCATGGTCAATCCGTAGAGCTGACGCGACAAGCCGACCGCGAAGTCGGCGACGTCGATCATTTCTTGAACTTCGCCGACTCCTTCCGGCTTGATCTTGCCCATCTCGAGTGCGACAAGACTGCCGAGCGCGTCGCACTTTTCGCGCAGCGCGTCCCCGATGAGCCGCACCACTTCGCCGCGTTTCGGCGCGGTCCATTGACGCCACTCGAGAAACGCAGCCTCGGACGACTTTACGGCGGCCTCATAGTCTTCGAGCGTCGCGAGCGCGACCTTGGCGATCACTGAACCGTCGTGCGGCGACCGGCTCTCGACCCATTCACCGGAAGGAGCGCGCCAGGAACCAGCAAACGTCCCGGGGTTCTCGGCGGAGAGTCCGAGCTCGGTAAGGAATTCATGTTTCATCGGTGCTCTACCTCTGTCGTTCGTTTCGGCTCGTTGGAGTCTTGCTTCACCGGCCTCCGGTGCGCCACCCAATGACGAACACCTTGAAACCAAGATCGTGTCTCGCGCTTTTGATCGGCAGTCAGCCCCTCGAACAAAGACTCATCTTCGAGAATTTGGCCGAGTTCCTCCACGAGGGCCCGATCAGCTCTTCGCAGCGATTGCACCGAGACGCACGTCAGAATCCGGGGCAAATCCGCAGAGTCACACGCTGCGCGGTACCACTTATCAAAAACCGACGCGTCGAGCACGTACAAAAGATGGAGGAGTTCCTCGATCTCTTCGATCTCTTCCGATTCGTCGAGCCGCGCCTCGATCAACGCAAGGTGGTGTGGCTGCGCAACCGACTCCATTCGGATTCGCAAACCGCGAGAGTCGAGCGCCTTCGGACGAGTCTCGGGGTTGGACCAGAATCCCCAGAGTAAATCGAAGTCCGACAGGGCCCGTTCCCGCTCGCGAGCGAGCTCCACAAAACTCAGCGGTAGTTCGGCGAGGGCTGCGCTCGGAAGGATTCGGCGCACGCTTTGAACGTCATACTCGAGACGGACCGCGACCTGTCCCGACGGCAGGGGCTGCATGAGAATGCTCTGCGGCCTCCGCCTCGCCAACAGTCCGGACAGAGGGCGAGCCTCCAATTCAGAGACGTCTTCGAACCCCATCGCCAGCAGTGGAAACCGAGCCCAGTCGATGCGCGCTGGCTGCTCCCCGGACAGGAGCCACTCCCGCCCCGGCAACGCCGAAACGCGCATCCGAGAACCAGCCCGATTCGTCGATAAATCCCCGGAGTAGCGACCCAGCTGCGACTCAGAGCCGGTGGAGACAGCGCGAATCGTCGCAACCATGCTCGCCCGCGATCGACGACGCCGTTCCTCGTCGAACCGAGCGTACGGGATAGCGCGGGCGCTGGACGAACCGTAATCGACCGTGAAGACCATGCCTTCGTTTCGCAGGATCCAAGTGCGACTCTCGTTGACACGACCATTGGGAAGACCGCCCCGAGTTTCGACAGAAAGCACGTCGTCGCTGACCCACCACGTCTCGCGTCCTTCGAATCGCGTCGGAAGCCGGACCAGTTCATCTGCGGTACGGTCGACGAATCGCTCCGCCACCGATACACGCCACACGATTCGCTGGCCAAGTTTGTCATCCGGCACCGTCTCGCAACCGAGGGCTCCGAAGAGGAGGGCCGCGACGGCGAAACCGCGAGAGACTTGTGACACCGATAGCGAAGCGGCAGGATGCATCGACATAGGAGGCCTTCATGGATTTCTGCAGTCACACTCTGCGGTTCGTTCGAACGAGCCTGGCGTCACTTGCGCTCAGCGTTTCGGTGGTCACGGCGGCACCATTGTGCGGTCAGGACTCCCCCACGTCGACGTCGACGTTCGCGAACCCACACTTTTCGAACGCCGCAAAGTCATGGGGCTTGACGGAGCCGGCGAAGCGAGCCGTGTGGGGCGACCTCGACGGTGACGGCTGGCTGGATGTGATCACGGACGCACGTCGAGTTTGGCTGAACCGTCCGAAGACCGGCGGTGGCCGGCACTTCGTCGACGCAACCAACGAGAGCAAACTCGACCACCGATTCACCAAACTCGGCAAAGCTCGACCATCAAACTTCGTCGTGCTCGGCGATGTCGATGGCGATGGAGATCTCGACATATTCTCGGGTGTGACCCTAGAACTCGAACGAACCAAACCCGACCCAGACGACCCGTCGAAGACCGTTCCTTTTCGACCCGATCCCAAAGTGCGTAGCGCAATCTTGCTGAACGACGGTCACGCCCGATTCGAAAGGGTCGAAGCGTCCGGCGTCGAAGAGCCCGCCCACTCCAGCACGTGCGCGACCTTCTTCGACTACGACCGCGACGGGATCCTCGATCTCTTCGTCGGCAACTGGTACTGCCGCTACGGAAGCTCCTACGACGCGTACCCCGATCGTCTGTATCGCGGCTCCGGCGACGGAACGTTTGCCGACGTTACCGAAACGGCGGGGCTGCTGACGGTCACGAAAGCGGGAACCCCCGCGTCGTCCAAACCCACCTACGGAGTCACGGCGGGTGATCTAGATGGCGATGGAGATGACGATCTGTTCGTCAGTTCCTACGGTCGGCGTTGGAACATGTTGTGGCAGAACGAAGGCGACGGAACGTTCCGAGAGATCGGCGCAGAAACTCGTTTCGATGGAGATGCCGAGCGCTCCGGCGAGTACCCGAACGGAGCACGCGCCGGCGAGAAGCCGTTTCGCGCCAACGGAAACTCGTTCGACTGCCGGTTGGCGGACTTCGACGAAGATGGAGACCTCGACGCGTTCATGGCCGACATCACCCATGCGTGGGCGGGGCCGTCGTCAGATCGATCTACCCTCCTGATCAACGGCGGCGCCGAAGACTCGTTCGCCTTCACTCGCGCCACGCGAGGCATCGACCGATCGCACGCCGGCGAACGGTGGAACCAAGGCGATCTCTACTGCGGTTGGATCGACGCCAACGGCGACGGCTGGCAAGACCTCATGCTGGCCAGCGGCGATTATCCGGACAACCAGCGCTTGCGAATCTTTACGCAAGACTCGTCCCATCAGTTCCAAGACGCGACCGCAGCTCTCGGACTCGATTGGGAAGGGTGCGGCGCTCCCACGGTCGGCGACGTCGACCGCGACGGTGATCCCGATATCCTCATCGGACGAAGCTTGAATCGGCTCGACAAAGCGACCCGCGCCAAACTCGGCGGACAGCCGGCGCTCTGGCTCAACCCATCCGGAAACGACACTCACTGGATCACGATCCGACTTCGCGGCCGCGGCGCCGGCGGCTGCAACACCGAAGGCATCGGCAGCAAGATCCGAGCGAGACTCGGATCGGGCGAGTCTGGAGTAGTGACGCGCTACCGCACGATGACTAGCAGCGGCGGCCACTCCGGGCACCAAGATGAAGCGGTCATTTTCCTCGGCGTCGGATCGACCACGAAAGTGGACGAACTCTCGATCACGTGGGCCAACGGGGCGAAGAGCGTATCGGTGTACCGCAACCTCCCGGTCGATCACGACTACACGTTGTACGAACCGCTATCCGAAGACGACCGGCGCGTCGACATGCAGCCTCATCGAAAGCGGTAACCAGGCTAGCCGCCGTGAATGTACGAGTGCAACAGCTCGATTTCGACTTCTTGCTGCCGAATGACCGCGCTGACGACGTCTCCGATGGAGACAAGGCCGTTCAAGACACCGTCCACCACGACGGGCAAGTGTCGCACTCGCTTCGCGGTCATGGTCGCCATGCATTCGTGGATCGTGCGAGACGGCTCGGTCGTGATCACCGATGTCGTCATGATGCGCTCCACACGGGTTTCGCGCGACGACTCCCCGCGAAGGATGATCTTGCGCGCGTAGTCGCGTTCCGAAAGGAGCCCGAGGATTTCCGAGCCTCGTGTTACCACCAGCGCACCGACACCCCGCTTCGCCATCATCGCCAACGCGTCGTAAACCGACTCATCCGGCGCGATGCACCATACGTCGTGTCCCTTGTGGTCGAGAACGTCCTGCACGGTCGTCACTTGTCCTGAAGTCACCAGAGCCCCATTCATTCATCGCTCAGCCCAATGTGAGCGGTCGGGTTTGTACACCGCGAAGCAAACGTCGCAGTTTCAATGGCGAGTTCAATGAGGCTGAAATAAACGCGCGTTGGCGAATAGGAGCACGCCAAGTATGCGGGTGGAACCTGGCCGAAGCAATCAACGGTCCACGATCGCGCGTCGAGGGTGCGGAATCGACTTGGTCACACCAACAAAACGTGCGACGCACCAAGCCTACGTCGTCCACACACAGTCACCGGCTGCGACGAGGAGCTACAGCAGTGACGAAAACAAAACTGCGCCGGCCGGACCAAGTCCCGCCGGCGCAGTTTCCCTCAGTAGGTACAGTTTCACTCAAACGCAAGAAACTACGGACAGGCGCTGAAACTGTCGCAGCCCAGGGAGTCCGCGGTCGGATCGACACCACAGTTGCTGTACGGATCCGCAATGGCAGCTCCCTCGAAGATGCCAGCGAGCAGCGCCACGACGTCGGCGATGTTGACCATCGCGTCGTCGTTCACGTCGCTAGCCGACTCGCACGCCGGCGCGGGGCCGGACGAGAACATCGAGTCGAGCAGGTAAATCGGATCGGCGATATCCGACGCCCCGTCGACGTTCACGTCGCCACGCTTGAACTCCGCGATGGCGTACGTAATCGTCAACTGCTGATCGACCGCAACCGACGTCAAAGTCGTGGTAGCGCCGTTCGTCCACTGGACGGTGAGCTCGTCGATCACGGTCGCCGCACCGAGACCGAAGTGCGCCGACAGCTCGCTCTGGCTCAGGTAGTTATTGCCGGCATCGACGCGACCCATGAGGCTCACGCCGCCCACGGTCACGGTAATGACCGACCCAACACCGTGCGGAGGGATGTCCGACGACGTTCCCGGTTCGAGCCAAATGCGAATCCAGTGGGTGTCCGGTCCGCTCAGATCGTTGCGGAAGAGCTGGAGCGCGCCGCTTCGCGGGAACACGATGAGATCTTGGTCGCCGTCGTTGTCGTAGTCGAAGTTGGCCAAGCCGCGTCCCGAAACGCCCGAGCTGAACCCTGACACGGGATAGTTGAACTGCAGTGACCCACCGGGGAACGACGTGATGTTCCGCATGATGTACTGGCCACCTTGGCTCGTCGCCGCGAGGTCGACCCGAAGATCGTGGTCGAAGTCACCGGAGACGGTTCCCCAGCCCCAACCCGTGAACTCGACACCGGCCGGGCCGGCGATGTTGTCGTAGTCGTGAACGCCGACGTTTTCGTACAGGTTGTTCGAGTTGATCGTCGTGACGTACCAATCGAAGTCGCCGTCGCGATCGAAGTCAGCCACGGTGTGACCCATCTCGGTGCTATCGAAGGCAACGCCGGCTGCCGCGGTCCCGTTCGTAAAGGTACCGTCGCCGTTGTTGATCAGGTATCGAGACGTTCCGAAGTCGCCCACCCACAAGAGCTCGGGGTAGAGATCACCGTTCATGTCGACGAACTTCGTCGTGAATCCAACGATTCCCGACAGCGCCGACAGCAGCCCAGCTGGACCGGTCACATCGGTGAAGGTTTCGTCTCCGTTGTTGCGGTAGAGCCGGTTCGTCGAAGAGGTGCTCCAAGAACAAACCGCAAGGTCCAGATCGCCGTCCAGATCGTAATCGCCCCACGCCGCTCCGTAGGGGGCCGACGAAAGACCGACGCCGGCCGCCGCGGCGATGTTCGTGAACCCGGTGCCGCCGTCGTTGCGGTAGAGTCGGTTGCCATTGAAACTCGACACGTACAAGTCGACCCAGCCGTCACCGTTGAAGTCGGCAACCGCGGCCGCGGTCCCCTGGTGGGTCGCCGCGATGCCCCAGGCGGACGCCTCGTCGGTGAACGTGCCGTCCCCGTCGTTGATGTACAGCCGATCCGGGCCGCCCCCACCTCGCGGGAAGAAGATGTCTTGGAAACCGTCGTCGTTGAAATCACCGACGGCGCCGCCAGCCAGGAAACTGTCGCCGTAGGTCGGTGAGTGGCTGACGCTGACCCCGGCGGCCGCGCTCTGATTGGAGAAGCTCATGACTCCCCCCGCCCAAGCGACGTTGGGTAGAGCCAACATCAACAGAGCGAGCGCACTGATGAAAAGTCTCACGATCACGGCCTTTCTTCCCTGGGTAGCTTGAGCTTCCCTGGGTAGCTTGAGCTTCCCGGGGTAGCTTGAGCTTCCCGGGGTAACTTCTCGCGCCGCGGATTTCTGCAATCCCCGGTCGAGCGTCTGTTCTGGTGTGGTAGAGATTCGTCGAACCGGCGCTAAACGTTGGGTTCCGTCCGATCCGCGGGTGCAAAGCCTATCGGATAGGTGAGTTGGACGAAACGGCCCTCACCGGAACCCGACGGCTCCCGGCTCGAGATGCTATTCTCTTTGAAGAGAAACACTTACGTCTATCGACGTTCAGGAGATCGTGATGTCGAATCGAAGTTCCGTGCCCACGCCCGCCCTAGTCGTGCTGCTTGGCCTACTGCTAGTGGGGATCGGATTTCAGGTCTATCAAAAGCGGGCCGCGGCCGCGGGTGCCCTGGGATACGGATCGGATTGGGCGGCAGCGCTCGAGGAGTCGAAGGCGTCCGGCAAGCCCATTCTGTTGAACTTCGGCGGCAGCTGGTGACCGGCCTGTGTGCAACTGGTGAACCGTGTGTTCTCCGACAACCGCGTGCAGGAGCTCGCTGATCAGTTCATCTGCGTGAAGATCGATCCGCGAGAAACACGAGACGCGCTACACCTCAAACGAACCCGCTACGTCCCCGAGGTCTTGTTCGTCGACGGCTCGGAGATTGTCCTGGCCGAGCTGGAGAGTCGCTCCGTTGACGGCGTGGTCAGCACGATGAAGTCGGTCCTCGGCTCGAACTGACGACGACTCCGCTTCCGCGGAAAGGCGCGTGCTCTTGGTCAGGGCGGCAGAGAACAGCAATGCGCCGATCGAGAACAAGACGGCGCAGCACACCTTCAGTCGGTTGGATTCATGTCTCATAGTGGGTCCTTCGTGTCGTGACCGCCGCGGTCGATCGAATCGAACCTAAGCGTCTTCCTGTAAGACGCCGCAGCGGCTTGTTTGGCCCGGATCAATCGAAAAAATAGATCCAAGTCACCCCGCGACCGGTCGTTCCGGAAGGACCCTAGAGGCTGGGGCTCGACTCGAGCATTCGGTGCGACTAGCATCTCCCCCATGCCTTGGTTCCGACACCTCCTCGGCGTCGCCACTCTCGTGATCCTCGTGGTCGGCGCCTCCTACCTCTGGTCTCTACTCGGCGCGGACGATTCCGACACCGGGTTTCGCCTGACGCTCGTCTTCGAGAACGCGCAAGGGCTCCGTGACGGAGCAGGCGTGCGCTATCGCGGCGTGCGCGCCGGCGAGGTTCGTGCGATCGATCTCGGCGTCGAGCGCGGAGAGGTCCGAGTTCACTGCCGATTCTCAGAATCCGCAGCGAGCCAGATTCAAGAGAACAGTCGCTTCTGGATCGTCCGGCCGCAGTTTCGTGGAATCGCCGAAGGTGCCTCCGGACTCGATACGTTGATCAAGGATCCGTACATCGTGTTCGAGACTCCGCACGAGGAGTCCCCAGCCGTCGTCTCCGGCGCTCGACTGCAAGGGCTCGAGCGCGCCCCCAGCCGTCCGATGGTCGGTATCGAACAAGGGGCTCGCGCTGGCGACATTCAGTTCGCAGTTCTTTTCGACGAGAACCCAGGGCTCAAAGCCGGCGCCGCCGTTCTGTACCGGGGCCAACCGGTCGGCAACGTGACCAGCGTCTCACTGACACCGACCGGATCTGCCGTCGACGTCAGAGCGGTCGTCACCAAAGACTTCCGAAGCACCATACGCAAAGGCGCTCGGTTCTGGATCGCCAGACCGGCCATGAGCGTGGAATGGATGAGCGGGCTGCGAGTCCACGACATAGAACGATTGCTGTCGGGGACGGCGTTGAGCTATGCACCCCCGACAGACCCAACTGCTCCCCCGGCCGTCGACAATGCGTTCTTCGAAGGGTTGAACGAACGACCGGATATCGACTGGGACCTCGTGGCCGGGGCGGGCGTTCAACGTTCCGACTCGATCGACGACGAGCGTTTCGGCCCGTCGTTGGTTCGCGTGCACTACCGTTTCGTCGAGACAGATTTTTGGTCACCGGATGACGAACACCGATTCGAAACGCTCGGTGTCGTCATCGTCACCGCTGACGATGTCGCGATCACGCTAGTCCCACGCTCAGCCGTCGACGGTCGCCGTATGGTCACCGACGGCATCGGCGAGCCGGACATCGCGGAAGAAAGCTGGCACGTTCGCCTTCAAGACGGGTCGGTACACGCCGCAGCCCGAATTTGGATGACCGACGGCGACAGCGACCTCGCCGTCTTGCGCCTCGACCCCCGAGCGAAGAGCGGTCTAGCGCCGCCGACAGCGGTCGCGTTCCCGAAGCGAGACACCATTCCCGCCGCCATCGAAGTGATCGGACTCGACGACGACGGAAGCCTCGTACGATTGCCCGGGACTGTCGGCGCCTCCGGGGAACTCCGCGGCCCCGCCGCCTCGATTCGTCGTGGAGTCTTGATATCGAATGATCGACTGATCGGCGTCACCTCGATTCGGGCTGGCTCGGCCCGAGCGACGCTCTTCTCCAACGTGCCCCCGTCGTTCCGGAGCCGCGAGTGACCGAGCTCGCTCTACGGATGAACAAGTTCCGCGTCGGCTACCGCCAACGCCAGGGCGTACGTTGGCTGCTCGACTCGATAGACCTCGAACTGCCGATCGGCGAAGTCGTCCTGCTCCTCGGTCCCAGTGGCGGTGGCAAGTCCACCTTGACGTCGGCTCTACTCGGGCTCGACGATCCCTTCTCTCCCAGCACCAAGACCGGCGGGCAACTCGAAGTACTGGGAGTTCCCATCGACGGCCCGCTTCCGAACAGCCTTCGGGGCCGCGTCGGTGCCGTGTTCCAAGACGGAGCGTTGATCGACGACCTTTCGGTTCGCGGTAACATCGAACTCGCGATCCGTGAGCTGTCGGGTCACGGTTCGAGCCGCACCCGCACCGACGAGCTTCTCACCCGCGTCGGCCTCGCTCACCCACCAAACTCGGTGGCGGCCTTATCGGGCGGGCAACGAAAACGGGTCGCCCTAGCGCGGGCACTGGCCGGAGAGCCCGAGCTGCTCATCCTCGACGAACCGACTGCGGGGCTCGATTCACGCGGCGCGTCGGAGGTCGCTCACCTCATCCGTAACGTTCACGATTCGGGCACGAAGCCGCGAACAACCATCGTGATCACCCACGACATCGAAGCGTTTCGATCGGTCGCCCATCGCGCGCTCTTCATCGACCCCCGCGCCGGTGCCCTGCAATCGATAGGAATAGTCGACCTGGACGAAGCGCTCGGACGAATGGTCGAAACGGAATCGATCCCCGCCGGACCGCCCGCGATCCAAAGCCACTCGGTCGTCGGCTCGCTGGGGCTCGCCGCAGAACGTTCGCTACTCGGCGTCGCCCGGGTCCCCGTGGTCGCCATTCAAGCCGTGCGCCATGCAGTCCCGTACCACCTCGGCATGGTCAGTCGCGCCGTACTCGACCAGATCCTGAGCCCCGCCCTCTACCTCGCAATCGCCGGCGTGACGGCGGGCGGCTTGGCGACCAACTTCGCAATCGACAACAACCCGCTCGACGGCGCGTTTCGTCGGGAAGTCTTGCTCGGTACGGGAAAGGTCTTGGTCAGCATCGCTCTGCCCCTCCTCGTTGGAGTCCTCTTCGCGGCGCGTACCGCAGCCGGATCCACGGCCAGATTGGGAGGCTTCCGCCGCAACCGCGTTTTCGAAGCCCTTCCGCTTTTGGGGGTCTCCCCGGCCGCGTTCTTGTTGATTCCGTTGGTGTTCGCTTCCGTGATCGGCGCGATCGTGCAGACCGGCGTGGGAATAGTCAGCGGAAGCATGGCGGGACTCTGGGTCGCCCAAGCCAAGCTCGGAATCTCGGAGTTCGCATGGGCGAGTGCGACGTTCGCTAGCGTCGAGGGCAGTGATTTTCAGTGGGCCGCGGCAAAAGCCACCCTCAGCGGCTTGGCGACGGCTCTGACGTGCTACGCGCTAGCCGCGACTCCCAAACATTCGCAGACAGATGTCGCCACGTCGACCAACGCCGCCCTCGTGATCAGCACACTCCTCGTCCTGGTGATCCACGGGGCGCTCACTGTGATTCAGTTTCTGTAAGGAGCGGCGGCCAGCATCCGGTCGACGCCCCCGGGATCCCAACGTCCCGATCGCACCCTTGTCAGCGTCGTCGGTTTCTCGCACTATCCACGGTTCGCGCCAGAGACGCGCAACACTCGACCCAACGCGATCCAAGAGACGAAGGAGGACGCAATGCCGTCCGTCACCCTCAAGGGCAACCCGGTGGAAGTCGCCGGCGAAGAAGTACAGGTTGGCCAGAAAGCCCCGGACTACAAACTCCAAGGCGCCGACATGAGCGACGTCACCCTGGCGACTCACGCCGGCAAGACTCGAATTCTGTGCGCCGTTCCTTCACTGGACACACCGGTGTGCGATATCGAGATGCAGCGGTTCAACAAAGAGGCGAGCGCCCTCGCGAACACCGCGGTCATCGCAATCAGCACGGATCTTCCGTTCGCTCAGAAGCGCTGGTGTGGCGCCAACAACGCGGACGCGGTCGTCACCGGCAGCGACCATCGCGAAGGGTCGTTCGGACGAGCGTACGGTTGCATGGTCAACAGCGGTCCGCTGGAGCGCTGCTTGGTTCGCGCGGTCTTCGTGGTCGGCGCCGACGATACGATCAAACACGTCGAGTACGTGTCGGAGATCGCGGAAGAGCCGGACTACGACGCGGCGCTCGCCGCGGCCCGAGGCTAGTAGCTAGAGGCTAGAGGCTAGAGGCCGCAGTCGTCCTCTTGTCACAGAAACAGGGACGGTCACCTCGCGTTCGAGGTGCCGTCCCTGTTTCTTTTTTACGCGATCGTCGGCTAACTCATAGGTTGGAGTTTAGGCGTAGCCAGCCACGGCGTTCATGTTCTTGCCCCGTGACCCCCAGCGTAGAACCAAACTCCATGACGGTGCGTCATCCGGTAAGGCGCCGTGACTCCGCTTTTGCAGGGCACATCTTTGCTGGGCGCATCGTGGCGTGTGGTTCAACCCTGGGGGGGCACGGGGCAAGAACCTGAACGCTGAGAGAAGCACTCGCGCTCTCGTCAGAACAGCCGCTCGTACCCATCCGAACCGTGACGACTCGTTCAAGGCCCTAAACAACGAGGTCCATTATAGCGACGCTCAAACTCCAACCGATGAGTCCGGACTAAGGACAGATAGCGCTAGTCGACGCGCACGTGATCGAGTCGCTGGTCGGATCATCCCCGCACGCATCGAACGGCGGTGGCGGCTCCGCCCCACCGATGAACAGCCAACTGAGCAGCGTGATCGAATCGGCGATGTCGAGCAGGCTGTCGTCGTTACAGTCGCACGCGCTCTGACACGCGGGGACTTCGCCGGAAAGGAACAAGAACTGTTCGACGTAGATCACGTCCGCGATATCGATCAACTGATCGTCGTTGCAGTCGCCTCTGATGAACGAGACACCGACGTCGATCGAACCCGACACCTGCTCCGGCACGATCGACGCGCCGGCGTGAACAATCACCGTCGAAACGGGGGGGGTGCCGAGTTCGTCGGTGAACTCGACACTGGTGACGCCCTCGATCTCTCCCAACTCGTAGGTAGCTTCGTACAGCTCGAAATCTCCCTCTGGGAGAAACACGCCGCCCAGGAAGCTGATGACCACGCCACTGGTAAACCCGGTCGGGTAGATAGTGATGTTCGAAAACGCAGGGCCGGTACCGCCTTGAAGCGCTTGGGCATCGGCCCCGTCGATCGCATCGAGCAACGTTACGCGTGAGGGATCGTGTGTGACCCCCACGGACCAACCTTGGCACACTGCGTCATTGCTGAGCGTGATCGACAACGTCTGCACGGTTCCGGGCCCCCCGGCGAGAGAGTCGATGGTGATCACATCGTCTTGAGCATCGGTCCAACTTGTGACGCCGAGCATCACCGCGACGAACATACCGATCGTTCGAGTCGATCGACTGGAATTCATGAGTCACTCCACTTCAAAGGCAAAGTGCGAAACTGTCTCGAATCGAGACTCGAGCCACGCCCTGACGGTATCCACGCCTTGCAGGGAAACAAGCCCGGACTCGACGAGTTCCAGCGCGACCGGGTTTGGCGAACTCACGACGAAAAAGTTTTCCGTCGATCCTCTCGTCGACTGAACCGAGTAAGCGGCGCCGCTATCCAAGTGCGGAACGATGCGACTCTCTCTAGCGGCCAGCTGGGCGTCCGGATACCCGAGATAATCCAGGCCGTCTTCGGTTCGATACGGATAGACGAGCGTGGCGGTTTCGGCGTCGACATTGATGACGTACACCCAAGATGCGTCGGTCGATTGCAACACGAGGTGGTACTCGTCACCCTCACTGAGCGTGGCCGTTTCACTTCGCTCCCCCGAGTAGAGCGAAGCGGTCGCCGGCTTCAAATCGGGGCTGACAACGAACGCAACGAAGATCGCGATCATGAGCATCGCTGCCACCGAGGCGACCGAACTCCACGTTCGCGTGGCAAAGTGACGAGTCCGTTGGGCTCCGTCGCCGCGACGGGACACGACGCGATAGGTTTGGCGCAGGCGCAGATCGAGTGCTTCGGTCAGAACATGTCCGGCTTGCAAACGAGCGTGCACTTTCTCTTCGAACGAGACGAGTTCTTGAAACTCGTCACTACATGCAGAGCACTCGCCCAAGTGTTCCGCTACCGCTAGCGGCTGTCCACCCGAGCGATCGGCATCGCGGAGAAGAAGCAATTGGCGCTGGTAGTGAGCGCACTGCCTGTTCGAGTCACTCAAACTCGAAACCCTTTCTGCTCGAGACACCGTCGCATTTTGGAACGGGCTCGGTGGTAGATCACGTGAAGGTTGCCGAGGGAGACTTTCAAGACGCTCGCGATATCCGTGAAACCCTTCTCTTCGATCATGCGGGCAGAAAACACGGAGCGCTCTCGATCGTTCAACCCCTCTGAACATTCCTCGATCGCGGCGACGATCTCTTGATCGCGGACCGGTTGATCGGGGTCGGGTCCATCGTTGACGATTCCTTCGTGAATCGGAGCGAGGTGGGTCGAAGTACGCGTCTCACGAACGGCAGTGTGGAACACACGGCGCAAGTAGCCGGCGAACGAACTCTTCAACGTCAAGTTCGGCAACACACGCATGAGTCGAATCAAGACCTCTTGGTAGAGGTCCACCTGATCGTCTTCACTCTTGATCCGGTACCGCCAACAAAGCGAAAGGTAGTAGCGGTGATAGTGCGCCATCAGCTCTTCGCCTCGACCGGTGTTTCCATCGCGCCACTGTTCGACGAGCTGCCGATCTCGCTCGAGCATGGACGCTGAGTCCAAGCTCGGCGAGTCCGACGAGTCGCCGGCTCCCGGCGCCGCATCCGACGCCGACGAAGCCTCTGAACGCGATGAGTCGCTCGGCATGTGCCTCTTACGCTTTCCTGCAAATACTGCTGTTTCCCACGCCTCGGGCCCCTGGGCACGACGGTCGAATGAGTTGCCCTACCCGGCTGGTCGAAGTCCGATCATTCGTGAGGGAAACGACCTACGACTACGGCCGGAGCGGCGACGCGCGACGCTAGCGGCCGGTAGGCGAGTGTAGATTCCGGGGCTCGGGTCGAGTGTAGCCGCCGGTCCCGAGCCGGGAACAGCCTTTCTGCGCTCTCGGGTCATAGCGTCATTGGAATTCGTCTGAAAGAATCTCGGGGACTGCGCCTCCTCAGGCGCGCAAGCCGGGGGCCACCCTCTCGGCCGTTCGCCCGAAGGGATCTGCGGTTGCTCACCCACGATACGTCCCGGTCATCTCTGCCCACTCGGACGAGAACGCCCCGCGTTTTGGCCACCCTGCTCACGCTCGGGTTCATCGCAACGCTGACGGGCACGACGCGCTATCCCGACGTCGACGAGCAACTGTCCGTAATGCACAAGCGGATCAGCGAGCTCGAGTCGACAGCTCAATACGCGGCCGCGGTTGAACTCGCCGAACGATTCGTCGAACTCAACGCGCAGCGCGATCCACCGTCGAAGTGGTGGAAGACGAGCGATGCAAAGCGACGACTCACGCTGCTGCGCGGGTTTGCCAAACTCTCTCGTGACGTTCAGGTCGAGATTGCGGAGTCTGGCAAGTTGACCGCGCAGTGGCGACAAGCCAGTCGCGACGGCGAATACCATCGAGCCGTCGAATTGGCTCGCGAGCAATACTCGATTCGGAATCGCCTACTCGGCGACCGCCATGGCCACACCGTGGTGTCTCTTCATATCCTCGCCAACTCGCTGCAACGGGCCGGACAACTCGCGGAGTCGGAGCTACTCGGTCGACGCGCCGTGGTGTTGCAAGGTGAGGTTCGCGGTCGATCACACCCCGGCACTCTGGCGTCACGTCAGAACTTGGCCCTCTTGCGACACGACCGCGGTGAGACGGAGGTCGCCGCGCGTGAGTTTGCCGAGGTCGTCGTGGAAAGCCGTGAGGGTCTCGGTCCCGCGCATCCCGTCACCCTCGTTTCGACGAACAACTACTGCCTGGCTCTTCTCGATCTCGACGCTCTGGACGACGCGGCGACGCTTCTCGAGAATCTGCTGCCGTTGTGCATCGAACAGGGCGGCGAAGAGTCCATCTACACCCTGACGACGCGTGACAACCTGGGACTGGTGCGACATGCGCGAGGTCAACTAGCCGAGGCCGAAACGATGTTCCGTCACAACGTCGAATCCAGCGTGGCCCTGCACGGCGCGAATCATCCCTATACAGTCACGAAGATGGAGCACCTGGCGCGGTGCCTGCGCGATCGAGCGCAACTCGATTCTGCGGAGTCACTCGCTAATGACGCGCACCGACGCGCGACCGCCTCCCTCGGCGCGGATCACCCGCAGACCATCCGCACCGGTCGGCTGCACGCCGAGATTCTGTACGCATCGGGAAATCACCGGGCGGCCGAGAAACAGTTGAGAGTGCTGGCGAAACGGTTCGACACCGCGCGTCGAGTCGTGACCCACCGCGACCTGGAGCGATCCCACTTCGACGCGCTCAATAGCCCACATCCATTGCTGGCCGCCTGCCTGGCACGCCGCGGCGATGCCATGGGAGCTTGGGTCCACCTCGAAGCGAGTTTCGCACGCGGACTGCGCGACGAAGTCGAACGTCGACAAGCGCGACCGCTACTGCCGGCCGAGCGCGTCGAAATGTTGAAGGTGATGAGTGAACTCGATCGCGTCGAGAAGCGACTTCGTCAGCTGCGATCAACTCCCGAGTCCGAATCACGCAGCGAAGCGATCGCAACCACGCAAGCCGATCGTCAAACGCTACTCGCGCGCGCGGTCGCCCTCGATGCACAACTCGCCTCGCGCTACGACGGTGCTCACGCGGGGTCCGCGTCGATCGCGCAGATCGCGGCAACGCTGAGTAAGGGAACGGCGCTCGTCGCCTGGCTATCACTCCCCGCGGCGATAACAGCGTCCGGCGGCTCGTCCGGTGGCGAACACTGGGCGTTCATCTTGCTGCCCGACGGCTCGGCGCACACCATCGCCCTGGCAGGAAGTGGACCCTCGGGACGTTGGACCGAAGAAGACGCGCAGGCGCTCGACGATTTGCGAACGAGTCTGCGCCGCACCGACGGCACGAGCGTGCGTGGCGTGGGACTCACCCGAAAGCCCCGGTCAGACCTCTCCTCGACACTCGCCTCGTTCAATCTCACGGCGAGGACCGTGTCGAATCACTTCCTCGTACCCGTCACGAAGCTACTCGCAGCCGCGGGAATCGAAACGATCGTCGCCGTACCGAGCGGAGCACTCGCCACGATTCCGATCGAGTGCCTCGATGATGAGCTCACGGTAAGCTACGTGCCCTCCGGCAGCCTCTACGCATGGCTCGCGGGACGAAAGCCAGCCACGACCAAAGGATTGCTCGCCGTCGGCGACCCGGTAGCGCTTCCGATCAGCCCGGGACAACGGTCGAGTTTGGGCGCGCTCCCGTTCAGCCGCGGAGAGATCCAAGCGATTGCAACTCTCAACAAAGACTCGTCGACCATTCTCGTAGGCGAACGGGCCACAGAGCCGGAAATCGCCAGGCTCGCGCGCACGGGAATGCTCGCTCGGTATCGGTACATTCATTTCGCGACCCACGCCGTCGTGGATGAAGTCGAACCCTTGCGGTCAGCCCTGCTACTCTCCGCGGCTCCCGACAACGACCCGATATCCCGAGTCGCCGCCGGCCAGGAGTACTTCGATGAATGGCTGACGGCCCGTGAGATCCGCCAGAGCTGGAAGCTCAACGCGGAGCTGGTCACTCTCAGCGCCTGTCAAACGGGCGTGGGGAGCGGAGCGGGACTCCTCTCGTTCTCGGAAGCGCTGCTCACCGCGGGCGCACGGCGACTCGTCGTCAGTCAGTGGCGCGTCGACGATCGCGCCACGGCATTCCTGATGCACCGGTTCTACGACAACCTCACCACGCGATCTCTCGAGGCTCCCGAAGCACTCCGCGAAGCTCGACGTTGGCTGCGAACCCTCACCAACACCGAAGTCGCGGAACGAACTGCAGAGTTCACCGGCCAGGCGGTCGGCCCGGTTCCGGCGGACAAGCATCCGTTCTCGCATCCCTACTATTGGGCAGGCTTCGTTCTGATCGGTCGTTGACGTAACTGCAACTGCGCAACACCAGGGCTTTCTTCCCACAGCCCGACCTGGATAATCGGCTCGCTACCCCCCCAACCCCAGGACGAGCCACACCATGACATTTCATCGCGCCTTTTGCGTCGCGCTGTTCCTTATCGCAGGGTGCGCCACACCGCCCGTGGACTCCCCCGCTGCGATCGATTCCGTTACTGGGACGAAGAGCTCACCCGATCGGCCCAGCACCCAACCGCAACTGATCGTCTTCAAGTCGGATGCTGGGTCGACCGCGTCCGACCTGTTTGCGAGCCGAGACCTCCCCGCAATCCAGCAACTGGCCGCCGAGGAGAATCTAGAGATCCAGGTGAGGGACGTGGCCGCGGGGGCGCCCGCGGAGATTGGAATCGCACCGACCATCGTGTTCCAAAACTACCGAGGACGCGCGATCTACCAAGGTCGGACGTCGACCATTCCCAGACTGCGAAACTTCGTACGGACCGCGCGCGCGCTCGGTCAGGACACAGCGGCGATGACTCGAGAGCACTGCTTCGTGCAAACCGTCGGTCGGGCGACGATCGCTCTAGTCGTGAAGGTCACGCCATTGAACGGGTCGGTACCGATTGGCTACACGGCGACGAGAGTTCAGGAAGAAGCGCGGGAATACTTGCGGCGGGCGTTCAACAACTTCGAGTGGACCGAACGCGTCCACCTGAAGCGCACGGACCGCACCTTCTACGTCGACTTCTATCCCCATCGAAGCGACACGGGCGCACTGTACATCTCGGGAGCAGTCTTCTCTCAGTTCAACTGCCACGAGCCGGTGTTCACCACCCCGAACCCTACCGAACTCACTTGGGACCGACGCGAAGAGGCGTTCCAACTCACCGCGCGCCGACTCGAAATCGCCGTCGCTAGCGCAATCGCAAGTGGAGAAACCGGCGACGGGTTCGACGCTCTCGACGACGCTACGGCCGTACAGTCATGGGACGATCTGGAACTTCCGCTGCCGGCCAAACCGGCTGGAAGCTCCACCGCAACGATCGACCGTTCGGTACCGCGGATGTGGTCGTTGCCGGCACGTAGGGAGAATGAGCCCTCGCGACTACTCTTTCACTTCGGTGCCCCACTCGACAACTACGCCGGCGAAGCTCAATCGGTGGAGAGTGAGCTTCAGTTCTCCGCAAGCAGGCAGTACGCGTCGCTGCGCGGAAATGCTCGAGTCAATACGGTGAGCGTGACCATGGGTGATCCGGACCTCGACGACAGCATCCGTGATAGCACGACCCTCGACTCGAAGAACCACCCGGAGTCTTCTTTCGAAATCACCGCGGTCGAGACAGAGTTCGAGGCGCCGGAGTTTGGAGTCGGCCACCCGATCGTATTGCGGGGGACATTCAAGATGCGCGGCAAGGCGACGCCTCTCGAAGCACGGGCGACTCTCGAGCCGATCATCGATGAACAGGGAAAGCCGGCACTGTTGGTCGAAGGAACGTTTCGACTGCGGTTACTCGAAACGTTCGGCATTTACGGACCGGACGGTCCGGCCCCCGCGAATGATACGCTGCTTTTTCACTTCGCGTTTCGGTACGAGCCGAAGACTATCGCCGGTCCATAGGTTGGAGTTTAATCGCACGCGCAGTCACCGTGGCTCAAACTCCAACCTATGAGCGCCGGTCAGTGATCACGCGACCGTCAGGCTCGGTACTGCTTGATCACGACCTGATCGTCGACGTAGCTGACGAGTGAAAAACTGACGGTCGGTTCTGGCTGGTACGTCGGTTCTTCCTCAACGGGTGCGGCGGGGAACTGCACGCAGGGGCTCGCACCTGCCGAATACAACACGCCACTACGAACCACTTGCATCGATCGGTGCACGTGTCCGAAGAAGACCGCGCGCAACCGCGGTCCGAGTATCTCCAACTCGGCGTGTAGCTCTCTTCCTCGGCGGAGAATCATGGCGGGTCGATGCCACGGAGAGTCGAGGTCGAGCGGCGGAAAGTGCACGAACAGCGTGACTGAGTCGGCGGTATCAAACGACGCGCGTAACACCTCTAGCTGCTCATCGGAAACGCGTCCGCGAATGTCCTCGTCGGGCACGCCCTGGTCCGCGTCACCATCTCGGGCATCGAGCGCCACGAACAGGTGCCCATTCGTCTCGAAGCGAAACGACCAGAGGGCCGGGTTCGGATCGATCGACACGGATTCGGCCGCGGGCAGTAGTTCTCGCATGAGTTGGGCGTCGTCGTGATTCCCCGGCAAGAAGTGCACGGGACAACCGAGGTCGCGGAAAAGACGGGCCGCTACTTCGTAGTGTTGACGTTGCGGAGTGTCCGTAGCGACGTCGCCGGTGTGGATCACGAAGTCAGGCTCGAACGGCAATGAACGAATCGTCGCCAGGAGGCGTTCGGTCCTCGGCGCCGTCGCCACGCCAAACAGTTCGTAATCACGCCCTCCGATGTGGGTGTCCGTGATGTGAATGAAACGAACCGGCTCGGCGGCCATTACTTTCGTCGCAGCCCGGTGAACAGACCGAGTGCCGTGAGCCCCGTCGCTGGCAAGCGCCCGAGCAAGAACGACTTGATCGACTTGAAGTCCGGTCCGAGGCTATCGACCCAGATGTCGAACTGATCACCCATGACAGTCCAATGGACTTCGACCCATCCCATCGACGCCATCACGACGATGATCAGCAGATTGAATCCGACGACCAAGGCGGCGAGTCGCAGTAGCGTTCGGATAGCAAACCCGACACAGAACCCAATGAAGAAGCCGAAGCCTCCTTTTAGGAACGCGGGCGACCAGGCCGAGTCATTCGACTCGTCGTCGAGCACGCTGTCGGCAACGGTCGGCTCGACTCGCGGGAGTTCATCACCTGGTGTGGAGTCTGGAACGCCGATCGGTGGATCGGGACTGACGATCGGACCGTCGAGCGTGATCCCGGGGGGCAGCGTGTCTCCCAGGCCGAGCGGGGTGCCGCCAAGCCCCGACTTCGCTCTGCCGATGCCGTCACCGGAAACCGACGACGGATCGCCTGGTCCGGCGTCACCGATCCCGGTCTCTGAGTCGCGGCCTTCTGAACGCCTCGACTTGGACTCACCGTTCTTCGCGAGTCCCGAATCGCCTTCGACCAGACGCAAGCCGCCACCGACGACCATGAGAACGGTGGCCACGACTAGCAGGCCGATCTTCCAGGGTCGAAACGCGTACCCCTGGACCCCGGTCTTCACGTACTCCTTGAGGAGCGCAACGTTCTCCATGCTTGATCCTTCTACTCGTTGTCGATCCGAGAAACCTGAACGACGTGACCGTCTTCGAGTCGCAGCGCCGTCAATTGACCACCCCACACGCAACCTGAATCCAGTCCGGTGCAACCTGCTCCCCGGTAGAACCCCAACGCCGCCCAGTGGCCGAACACAAGGCGCTCGCTCTCAGCAGTGGGCCGCAACTCGAACCACGGCGTGCAACCGTCCGGAGCATCCGCGGGCGGGCCCGTGTAGTGGGCACACAATTGGCCATCTTCCGAACACGTGCGAATCGAAACCAGGGCCCTCAGCGCAGACTGTAGTTGGACGTCGTGATCCGCGGCCGCCGCAAAGTAATCGCGCCCCGGTGCGTAGACGGAAGTCAGCAATTCAGCCGGATCTCGGCGAAGCTGCTCGCTGATTTTTTCGCCCCACGAGGCACTCTCGTCGACGCTCCACTGAGGAAGGATACCCGCGTGCACGAGACACGCCTCCCCTTCTCGGTGAATCAAAGGCTGCCGGAGGAACCACTCGACCAAGTCCGCCACGTCCGCGTGCTCGAGTACGTCGCCGAACGAATCTCTCCGCCTCTTCTTTCGCAGACCCAAGTAGCAAGAGACGAGATGAAGATCGTGGTTACCGAGAACCGTCACCACGTGATCCGCGTTCTGTCGCGCCCACTCAACGACTTCCAGCGAACGAGGTCCGCGATTGACGAGGTCACCCGTCAACCAAAGCGTGTCTCGACTACGGGAGTATTCGATGTCTTCGAGCAGTCGCTCGAGTGTCGCGAAGCAGCCATGGATATCCCCGATGACATACGTCGACATTACTGGGGACGGAACTCGTACACCCGACCCGGATCGCCGATCTCGAGTTGGTCGAGCCCTTGAGCTTCCAACTCCTCGACCACGGTCGCCCGCGATCCCGGCTTGATATGCATCGCGATGTTTCGAACCGGACGCCCGAGCTTACGAATCTCCGTCGCGTACATCGCGGGAGTCAGATGGAGCGCCTCTTCGGCTAGCCACTCGAGCGAAGCAGGGAAGGAGCACTCGAGAAACACCGCCGACAGATGGGGTCGCTTGGCAGCTTCGGCCCAGATCAAATCGGTGGGTGCGGTATCCGAGGCGATCACGATCGCCGTGTGTTCGTCCTCGACGATAAACCCGAACGTTTCGACGACATGATCCACGGCGATGGGCGTCACGCGCAGGTTCCCGCCGACGTCTATCGCCTCGCCTGACGAAACAACTCTCGTGCGGAGAAACGGAGGGAATTTCTTGGACAGCCCGATGAAGTCAGGCCAAATGCGATCGTTGAAGACGTCTCGCTGAAGACACTCGAGGACGCTCTCAGATGCGTACACGGCTACCGCATCGTCGTTCGGCTCGTACACGTTTTCGAGGAACATCGGTAACGAGGCGATGTGGTCGATGTGGCTATGCGACACGAAAAGGTGCTCGACCGGTTGCTGAACCACCAGTGGCGCGAATCCGATCGATCCTGCGTCGATGGCAATACGGCCGTCGATGAGGAACGTCGTGAGGAACTGTGGCTCCTCACCTATTGCCTTGTCGTCACCGGCGGCCCGAATCGTGGACGGAAGCAGCTGTACTAGCACGTAACGCCTAACCCCTGGACGGGATCGTTCCCGTGGTCGGCAGAGTCGTCGTTCGAATTCGCAGCGGGATCAGGAGACGCGCCGCTCGTCGGCACGAGCCAAACGCCGAGCAAGAATGCGGCACATGTTGAGGACAACTTTATAGGCGGTGATATCACCGGACTCGAGTTGAGTCTTGAATTTGTCCTTGGGGATCTTCTTCAATCGCCCAGCTTCGACGCAGATGACCGAAGCGCTACGCTCATCTTCCGCGATCAGCGACATCTCACCGAAGTACGACAAGTCTTCGAGGCGAGCGAGAACTTCAGAGTTCTTCCCGCTCTTCAAGACTTCGAATTTGCCAGCACCGATGATATAGAAACCGTCCCCTGCGTCACCCTGACGCACGATTTCGTCACCTTCTTTTGCGGCGACGTCCTCCGCGATGCGAAGGAGGTCTGCGACCTCGGTGTGCTTCAACCCTTCAAAAAGGGGCACAGTGCCGAATCGCTCGATATCTACGCTCATCCCCAATACCTCCGCATCCCCACTCTGCATCACCAAAACATCTGGCTCAGTGCTTCTCGACAAGCAGGCATTCTAGCCCGGATCATTCCTGAAGGGTAGACCGTTGGGGCAACGAGCGGGGTGCGAAACGGTCAGGCGGGGCGGCGAGGCGGACCGTCGCACCCCTATTGGTCACCACCTCCGGGTCACGGTCCGCGAACGGTTCGGTCGGGTCCGTCGTCGAGAAGCTGCCGTCGATCTCCCTGGTCGGGTCGGTCGCCGGGCACTAACCTACGGCTACTCCGCAACCCCGTTTCTCACCTCAGCTGGAGGATCCTGTGATCAACCCACTTCCGGTCGAAGCTCTCCGATGGACTTGTGATCCGAATAGTTTGGCGTTCGCGTCGACCGACGAAGTCGAACCCAGCGCGGGCATCTTTGGCCAATCGTCGGCGCTCGACGCCCTGCGGTTCGGACTCGAGTGCAGCGCGGTAGGTCAAAACGTGTTCGTTCGGGGGCTACGGGGCAGCGGTCGATTGACCATGGTGCGTCGACTCTTGGCAGAGCTGAACCCGGTGTGCAAGATCAAGAAGGACCGCTGCTATGTGCAGAACTTCTCGCAACCGGACCGACCCCGACTCGTCACCCTTCCCCCGACGACCGCTCGACCGTTTCGACGACAAGTGCGCGAACTCGCCGAGTTCGTAGCCACCGGCCTCGGACCCGCCATGAACGACGACTCGATGCGCGAAAGTCGTCGCACCATGGAGTCGCAGATTCAAGAACAAGCCAACGCGATCTCCGCGCCGATGGAGAAGGAACTCGCGGACGCGGGCCTGGCCTTGGTTTCAATGCAGGCGAACAACGTCACGCAGACCGCGATATTTCCGCTCGTGGAAGGAAAACCGGTTGCCCCGGAACAGCTCGAGGCGCTCGTGGAGCAAGGCGCGGCGCCCGCCGAACTGCTCGAGCAATTCAACGCACAAGTGACGTCGTTCAAGGAGCGCCTCGAAACGACGACGGAGGCCGTGAGCGAGGTATTCCAAAAGGGTGCAGCTCGAGTGCAGGAGCTCGTCGAAAGTACCGCCCGTCGGCTGCTTCGCCAAGCGGCAAGCTCTGTTCGCACGGCACACGACACGCCCGAGGTTCACCGCTTCTTGGACGAGCTCGTCGACGATGTTATCGATCACTTGGGGCAGCCAGAAGCACTCGGCGACCCGCGTCGACGCTACCGAGTCAACGCCTTGATCGACCACGAACCCGGGGACGGCTGTCCGTCGATCATCGAAAACGCGCCCAATCTGGCCAACTTGCTCGGCACCGTCGAACCAGAAGTCGACCCTCAGGGATCGTCGGGCCTCGAATCCAATCGGATCAGCGCGGGGTCACTTCTGCGCGCCGACGGTGGGTACTTGATCATAGACGCGACCGATCTTCTCTCCGAGTCCGGGTCGTGGAAGATGCTGCTACGCACCCTGCGAACCGGAACGCTGGAGATCATCCCGCCCGAACTTGGATGGCCGTTCAGAACTCCTGCGGTCAAGCCAGAGCCCATTCCGATTTCGGTTCGGGTGATCTTGCTCGGTGACAGCGGCATCTATCACGGACTCGACCAAAGCAATCCCGATTTTGCGGACTTGTTCAAGGTGCTCGCCGACTTCGACCAGGTCATCCCTAGAGACGAGAGCGCCGCCGAACTGTACGCAGGCGCGCTCAGTCGAATCGCCAAAGAAGAGGGGCTTCCCGCGTTCGACCGAACCGCGATCGCCGCCCTCGTCGAACACGGATCGCGTATCGCGGCACGATCGAACAAGCTCACCGCCCGATTCGGCCGAGTGGCGGACATCGCGAGGGAAGCGGCGTTCCTCTCAGGCAAGGGTGGCGAGCCCCAAGTGGCCGACACCCAAGTAGCCGACACCCAAGTCACTGGCGACAACGTTCGTCTCGCAGTTCGCCGCACCAAGGAGCGCGCAAATCTCCCGTCGCGCCGGTTCCAGGAGTTCCTCGCCAACGGCACGATCACGGTCGAGACTGCCGGCGAAGTGATTGGCCAAATCAACGGAATGGCCGTGATCAACGCCGGGCCTCTGACCTACGGTTTTCCGGCTAGGATCACGGCGACCATCGGTGCCGGCAGTGCGGGGATCATAGACATCGAGTCCAGTGCGTCGATGTCGGGTTCGATTCACACGAAAGGGTTCCACATCCTCGGTGGGCTTCTCCGACACCTGCTGCCCACCGATCACCCGCTCGCGTTCAGCGCTTCTTTGACCTTCGAGCAAAGCTACGGCGGCATCGACGGGGACTCCGCGTCGGGCGCCGAGATCTGCTGCCTACTCAGCGCGCTGACCGGAATCCCCATCAAGCAGGGCCTCGCCATGACGGGAGCCATCGATCAGCACGGACGCATCCAGGCGATCGGCGGTGTGAATGAGAAGCTAGAGGGGTTCTTCGACACGTGTCAGAGTGCCGGGCTCACCGGCGAACAAGGCGCGTTGATCCCCCGAGCGAACGCCGGAGACTTGATGCTCCGGGACGACGTCGTGGACGCGTGTCGAAACGGCAAGTTCCGAGTGTTTGCGGTAAGCACCGTCCAGGAGGCGCTGGAGATCCTGACCGGCGTCGAGGCGGGCGAATGGGAAAATGACGCTTACCCAGACAACACCGTGCTGCACAAGGCGCTCAAGCGAGCGCACGAATTCTGGCTGAAGAGCGTTCAGGCGCCAGCGGTTCGAATGCAGCGGCGTCGCGACGAAGACGGGTAGCCAGCGTGAGTGCGTCGGCTGTCGGCTCGTGCCCGAACCACCACATGAAGCGCAGCCAGGCAGGCTGCGCTTCCTGGCCGAGTCCTACTTCCCCTTGATCAGCATGGCGCGGACGTACTCGATCTCATAGTTCTTGCCCTGCGCCAAGACTCGCGGATCAGGTTCGAGTTCGACGTGTGGCTTCACACCGTTGTATTCGATCGGTGTTCCGTCGTAGCTTCCGCGCGTGCCTACCGAGTAGCGAATGGTCGCCAGGCCACTTGGAAACGTGAATTCATCTTTGGTGGAGGACGCCCCGGCGGTGCGTTGTCCATACAGCTTTGCACCGCACTGGTTGACGAGATCGCGGGCAAAGGTCTCTCCAGCGGATACGGTGCCGCTGTCGATAATCCCAGCCACGGGCCGCTTCAGTTCACGCAGCAGAGTCTTGGTCGACGAAGCGTAGCCGCCGCCGAGATTCGCTCGAAGGTCGACGATCCACCCTTTGGCGTTGGGGCTTGCCGCGATTGCATCACGGATCCCGCGCTCCACACTGTCGTCCATCTTCTTGATCCAGAGATAGCCGATATCGCCGGGCAGTGATCCGTAGAGCATGGATTTGCCGACAACGGTCAACCCATCGGGAAGATGGTAGTTCACGTCCCAACGGCCGAGCTCTCGATTGCAGATCAGCTCGATCGACCGCTGCTTGCGGCCGTCGCGATAATGCAGCCTGTGCTTCGCGCCCCGCTTCCCGGAGAGGGCGTAGCGGTACTCCATGAAGCTGGCGCGTTGCGGGCTCGAAAAACCGCCCCCCCGTTTCCAGAGCTCGGCCGCGCGACGATCGAGAGTCTTTCGAGCCGACTTGCCATCGATCTTGGTGATGATGGTGCCGGGGGGCAGCGCCTGCGCCAGGTTCTTCTCGGAGCTCATGACGACCACGGTGCCTTTGATTCCCGGCAGGAGTCGAAGGCCGGCGAATAGCTCGGGCTCGCTGCTCGGGGGGTCGACCCGGCGCTTGACGAACTTCATGTGCCCGTCCCGAAGGCATCGCATGGCGTCGACGACGATGCCCATGAATTCGGAGTCCGATTGGCAACGAGCCGCGCGTTTGGCCAACGTCTTCTTCGTCTTCTCCCAATCCGAACGGATCTTCTTCGCGTCGAAGAATGGGTACTTCTCGTCCATCGTTTTGAAGAAGGCGGAGAGATCAGCCAGATAGTCGGCCGCGGATTCCGGCGGTGCCGGCGCGGTAGCAACCGACGCAGCCAAGACAACGGTGACCAACAACGACAACATAGGAGTCCTCCTCGCCGAGACATTAGCCGGACTAGAGGCCCGGCCGAAAAGTCAGAGGCACGGTGCGCGGCGGTCTTCGACGGAATCTCACCATTCGTAATCCTCAACGAATCCACCAATTCGCCTGCGAATTCCGAACAGCAATCTTCCGCCGAACTCCAACACTCACCGCACCTGCACTTTCCGGCCGCACCTCTAGTGCCTACATCGTCGCCGGGAGTCGCGACCGCGGCAAGGTGCTTCGCGAGAGGGGAGGCCGGCCCGAGGCGTGGGTCGGACAGCGCGCGGGCCGAGCACACTAGGCAGAAAAAAAGGAACCCTGAGGTCAAGTAACCTCAGGGTTCCAATCTACGGGGATGGCGGGCCGAAGCCTTCACCCCGTCGGGTGGTCAGCTGCCGAATCGAATCGATTCAGCGAGCACGTCGAAACGAATCTCGACGCCCGACTGCACATCCGATGCTCTCGCATCGAACGGCGATCTCTTCGATCAGCTTTTCAGCCCCCTCGTAGAGTCACTGTCAAAATGCACTTAGACCACCTCCTTTCTTTCGACGCCTCGCTCGCAAGGACCGGCGTCCGTGCGAGCCAACGCCGCTGGGTCGGGTTGTTACCTCGGCTTCGCGAGCGTGACCACTCGCCGGCCGAGACCTATCACCACCTCAGCGTCCCGAGGGGCACACATGAAGAGGCCTCTAGAGACAATTATCGGATCACATCAGGAGCTTGCCAACGGAAAAAAAGAGGCGAAGCACCCGAAACGACACAACCCCGCACAGATTCGGCGCCAACAATTATGACTAGGCTCCGAGGAACCGAGTCATGACGGCGTCAGACACCTAAGAACTTGGCTAGCCGAAGTCGCGATCCATGACCGTCTTTCGACCATCCGACCGCGCCGACTCGACCGCTTCGTCGCAAAGCGCTCGAATCTTCTCCGACAAGGCCGAAGCGACGGTGCCAGCGGTGTTCATGCCGCTTTTTTCTTTGATGTACTTCTTCAACTTCGCGACGACGATGAGAGTCTCGTCCGACATCGGCATCTACTCCTTTGCGCTCCCCAAAGGGACAGCTTTTAGAAGGTTCCTGTGGATCAGTCGTGCGGGACTCTCACGGTCCAACGCACGAGACCATGGCAAGTCTGTGTGCAGATAGCGACCTCTGGTCAACGTGTGCACACCCAGCCGATGGGGCACCAGAGGCGAGCTGCGTTATCAAGGAAAGGGGCCTCGAAATCCAGGGCTCCTGGCGGAATTGCTGAATTCCCCTGAGCTTGGGAAAATTCGGATTGACAGACTCGGACGATTCATACTCCTTACGCCGCCGGGAAAAGGAGTGAACCGTGGGATACTCAACGCTTCGACAAGCGGTTAACGATCTCGATCGACACGGCCATCTTCTTCGCATGCCCGTCGAGGTCGACCCGTATCTCGAGATGGCCGAAATCCAACGTCGGGTCTACGCAGCCGGAGGACCGGCAATCCTCTTCGAGCACGTCAAAGGGTCACCCTTCCCTGCGGTCAGCAACCTGTTCGGAACGCTGGAACGTGCGCGTTTCCTCTTTCGCGACACGTTGAGCCGCGTGCAGGACATCGTGCGGTTGAAAGCAGATCCAACGCTCGCCATGCGGGCTCCGCACCGACTTCTCGGTCACGGGCTCACAGCTCTGCGGTCATTGCCGTGTCGACGCCGAGCGGCGTTCTTGCAAACACGAGTCAGCGAGATACCACAAATACAAAGCTGGCCCGATGACGGGGGCCCCTTCATCACGCTTCCGCAAGTCCTCACGGAAGACCCGGAGTCGCCGTCCGTGATGTCATCGAACGTGGGGATGTATCGAGTTCAACTCGCGGGGAACGAGTACGAATCGGATCGCGAGATCGGTCTTCACTTTCAGATCCACCGTGGAATCGGAAGCCACTACGCCAAAGCACAAGAACTCGGAACTGACCTTCCGGTGAGCATCGCCGTCGGCGGGCCGCCGGCGCACACCTTCTCCGCGGTCATGCCCCTCCCCGAAGGACTTTCGGAGCTTCTCTTCGCGGGGATGCTCGGTGGCCGACGCTTTCGATACGAACGACGCGGGCGCCACGTCCTGTCATCCGATGCGGACTTCGTCTTTGTCGGAACGGTCACCCCGGGAGAGACGAAACCGGAAGGCCCTTTCGGCGACCATCTGGGCTACTACAGCTTGATTCATGATTTCCCAGTGATGCGCGTAGAGGCCGTCTATCACCGCCCTGGTGCCATCTGGCCATTCACGGTCGTCGGGCGACCGCCGCAAGAAGACACGAGCTTCGGTCAGCTCATCCACGAGATCACCGGCCCCATGGTGCCCGCCGTGATCCCTGGATTACACGCCATGCATGCGGTGGACGCGGCTGGCGTTCACCCGCTCTTACTCGCCATCGGCTCTGAGCGATACGTCCCGTACGACGAGGTGCGACGCCCGATGGAGTTACTGACGATCGCCAATGCTATTCTCGGGTTCGGCCAAGCCAGTTTGGCGAAGTACTTGTGGATCGCTGCCCGCGAAGACGCGGGCGACTTGGATCTGCACGATATCGAAAAATTCATGGGCCACGTGCTCGAACGCCTCGACCTCACTCGAGATCTTCACTTTCAGACGCAAACCACGATCGACACGCTCGACTACTCGGGCACCGGCTTGAACTCGGGATCGAAAGTTGTGTTCGCCGCGGCTGGGCCGCCGCGCCGACGGCTAGGTACGACGCGACCCTCGAACGTCGCGGTCCCACCGTTTGCCGACGGCGTTCGCTTAGCGATGCCGGGCGTGCTCCTCGGTCACGCGCCGCCGTACGAGCAACGCGCCGCCGCCCTCGCGGATGTGCAGCGATGGACTTCGGCCATCGCCACGTGGAGCGACGCCGAGCGCGACGCTTACCCGTTGCTCGTGCTTTGCGACGACCCGACGACAATCGACTCTCTGCGTGACTTTCTCTGGGCGACGTTCACCCGCTCGAATCCGTCTCACGACGTTCACGGCGTCGGTAGCTTCGTCCGAGACAAACATTGGGGGTGCGACGGACCCTTGATTATCGACGCGCGAGGGAAGCCCCACCACGCACCCCCACTCATCGCGGACCCACGCGTCACCGAGACGGTCGACAGCTGGTTCCAGAGCGGCGGTCCACTCGCATCCATCGCGGAGTGAAACGTATGTCCCCCGGAAAAATGTCCCGTCACGCGCCGGCGATGGGAGGACATAACCCCCTTTTTCAATGGTTCTTGCGTCGAGTTCGTTCCGATCCCACATCGGAACAGGTATCCTCACCGGCTCACGAACAGGGAGAAGACGCCAAATGAAGGACGACGCGACCGTTTTTGTGGTCGACGATGACAAAGACCTGCGCACGTCGCTGGGCTGGTTACTCCGAAACGCCGGTTGGACGGTCGAGACGTTTGAGTCGGCCCATGACTTTCTGCGGGAGTACGATGCGCAGCCCGGCTGCCTGATCCTGGACGTGCGGATGCCGGAAATGAGCGGTCCTGAGTTGCAACAGGAGCTCAAGCGGCGAGGCAGCGGCATCCCCATCATCATCATGAGCGCCCACGCGGACGTACCGGTCGCCGTTCGCACGATCCAGGACGGCGCCCTCGACCTCATCGAGAAGCCGTTCAATCGAGACGTCCTGTTCGAGCGCGTCGAACAGGCGATGGAGCTCGACAAGTCGCGACGCCGTCGCCAAGGATTCGAGGCCGAAGTTTCAGGGCGGTTGAAGAACCTAACTCCCCGCGAACACGAAGTGTTTGCGCTTCTGGTGCAAGGCAACACCACCAAGCAGATTGCTTGGGATTTGGGGGTTAGCGCACGAACAGTGGAGAAACACCGCGAACGTGTCATGAAGAAGATGCGCGTCGACTCGGCGGCCGAGCTCATCCTACTCGCCGTCGATGGGGGGATTCTCGAGCGACCCGAGCCGCAAACCAACGACAACGGCGAGAAACACGCCGGGTAGCGACGAACTCGTCACGCTATTAGGCCGGACTAAGTTTTCCGTGACCGACACAAATTGGTTCCGATAACTCTACCGACCTATCGTGCGGCTCAGGAAGCACAGACCCAAAATCTAACAATTAAAAGGCTTAGGAGCCTTCGCTCGCGCCACCCCCCGGCCCAACGATCATTATCAGAACATGGTGCGGGTGACGGCTCAAACCGTAGTTCGTCCCGTGGCGTCCTCGGAGCCTACGGTCGGCCGACCCGAACGAGAAATCGGAGCGCCGCGGGGAATCGGAAGTTATGGGACAAAGACAGACGAGCGAACCAAGCGGCCAGCATCGCCGTGGGTGGACCGTCATGTTGTTGGTCGTGCTGATTTTCGGGGCTCGAGTTGGCCCCAGCGGTACCGGTCTGCTCAGTCAGACCCCGCCGATCCATCCGCGGCTGACGCTGACGGCGCACCAGGATCTCGACGCGCTAACCGCGTTACTCTCGAACCCTCAGTTTCTCACGCTGACCTCCGCCGGTTTCGCCAGCGGCGCAGCCCGAGGAACGTTCGGCTCACCGCAAGCCGGATTCTATCAAGGGTCGCTCGCGTTCGGACTGCCGCAGCAATCGGCCGCCGTGGTGAGCTACTCCTGCTCGCTGGTGCCGCTGATTCCGACTCCACCGGTGATCCTGACGACGGCCGGACAGACCGCATGGTGGATCTCCTGCCGAGCACAGGGCCCTGCGATAGCTCTGAATCACGCCAACCTGCTGCTCGAAGATGAAACAAGCCGTGACTTCCTGAGCCACGTTCTCGACCAAGCGCGAGTTTCGATCGGACGACCGTTCGACCGAGGCTACATACTTCGTCGGATCATGGTCTTCTCGAAGACGTCTCCCGGCACGTTCGATCGAATGCACGCAGTTTTCGACTACTCGAGTCCGGCCGGAAACTCCTACGTACACATCTCATCGGCGACCGCTGCGGGCCAGTTCTCCGCCCTCGACATTGTTGAGGGGGGTGATTGATGAAACAGCTCGACGATCTGTTTCTTTCATTCCTCAGGCACCGTGATCTGAACGTCGTCGCCAAGCGCCTCCGTTCCCGCGGTGAGACAAACGGTTCGTTCGACGTCGAACGTCTAGTCACAGACCTGACGGTACTCGAACAGACTCCGCCGTCAGAGTTCACCGAAGCGTACGCTCGTCTGTCCGGCGGCCTACCGGTTGCGCTTCGGCGCCTCTACGTCTTCCGATACGTCATTTCCCGTGTGGTCGCCCACCCGCTATCCACCGGACAGTACGACCAAATCGATTCACTCGCCGGCGCAGTCGATCCTGAATGTCAGGTACTCATCGATATCTGCCGAACTGTGGGAGGCTGGGTGACCGGAGTCGAGACTCGACCCGTCGATCGTCTCGAAGAGATCAAGCAACGAACCTCGCGACTCGACCTCTCGGTCTCGGCGGCGTTCGTGGACAGCATGGCAGATCACAGCCTCGGGTATGGCTATCAGGAGCTAGGCAACTTCCGTGAAGCGCAACGATGTTTCTCGAGGGCGGCGGACCTATCGTCGTTCTACGAGTTCTACACGCTACCGATTTATCGATCCGCCTTTGCCAAGCTGATGTGGGAAAGCGGCCAGTTCCGCAAAGCGCTCGAACTTCAGTGCGATGGTGAAACTCGCCGATTGGCAAGAGAACTCGGCGACAACCAGTTCCTGATCGACTCGAATCTGTGCGCCGCGAAAGCAGCACTCGACCTAGGGTCACTTCGCAAAGCCGAAGAAGAACTGAGTACCGCAGCCGAGCGACTCCGGGACTGCTCAGAGAGGTATCCGATCCTGAACGGCTATCGAATGCTGTTCTCGGCTCAGTTAGCCGCAAGACAGGGACGCAATGACCAGGCACGAACGGAACTAGCTCACGTCATTGAGTACTTCGATAGCATGGATCCGCCGTGCTTCGCCGGAGCGCTCGACGCCAAGATAGAGCAAGTTCGAATGAACCTCGTCGACCACGAAGTCAGCCACGCCTTGCAACGCATCGGTGAGTTACTGACAGAAGCAGATGAACGCGAAGTGATGGGGGCCCGTACGCGATTAATGGCGTTCCAGGCTCACATGTATATCAATCCGAAGAGTCCAAACTCGCTCTTGAGATTAGGCTACGACGACCTGGTCGAGCGACTGCATCTCATGAACAACCCTCGGCTGACCTTCCTCGCGTATGCGGACCTATACTCGTACGCGCGTCAGCACCTCGGGCGCGAGGACCAGAAGAATTGGCTGATCCGACTGCGGAATCTCGAACCGCTCCTGGAGCACAGCTGCTACGAAGAGCTCTACCGAGACTATGTGACTGAGAAGTATCGAGCCGAGTTGGAACGAGAGTTGGAAGAGTTTCGCGGCTGGGAGACCGAGAGTTCACGAGATTGAACGCGAGACGGACGTCGACAGCTCGATCTTCGACAGCTCAGTCGCCGATGATCGAAAGATCATCGATGACTTCCGACATGTCCGCGTAGCGGTCCTCGACCTTGAATTGAGTCATGCGTTCGATGACGTCGATCACGTCGTCCGGAGCGTCGGTGAATCCGGCCCGCAAGATCTGCTCACCCAGCAACTCTCGGTCGACCGAAAAACCCTGCCGCTCGATGACTTCGTCCAGACTCTCGTACGGGAGCTTGCCCGCGAGAAGCTCGTAGAAGACCACCCCCAACGAATAGATGTCCGACCCCGCGGTGGCGGACGAGATGTCGTCGAAGACCTCGGGGGCGGTGTACCTGGGGTCGAGTTGCTCGTCGAGCCCCTTCCAGTCGTCGATCGCCGTGTTGCCGTGGATCAACCCCAAGTCGAAGTTGACCAACTTGACGATGTTGGCCGAGGGTTCGACCACGATATTCAAAGGACGAATGTCTCGGTGGACCACGCCATTCTGGTGAGCGTGCCGCAACCCCCGCGCTGTCCCGGTGATCACTCGCCGCTTCTCGGTCCAACTGAGTTCTTCCCCGTCGGGATCATCGATCAGGAGCCGCAGAGTCATGCCGCCCTCGATGAACTCGTGAGCCAAGACGAACTCGTACCCATCCCACGCGAACATCTCACCATGCCGAATGATGTTGGGGTGATCGCCGATCTGCGTCAGGGCCTCTTGGTCGTGAAAGATCGACTCGATCTGAGACTGCCGATCTTCGTTCTTCAGGTACGGGTCGAAGTGATACACCTGAAGCACCGTCTTCGGCCGCGACTTGAGATAGCGGTGACTCGCGAGGTAGACCGTCCGCCGCTCGGTCTGGTTGATCTTCTCGATCACCTCGTACAGGCCGATCGACGTCACGAGCTTCGACGGTTGGCTACCGTTGAGCGCGGCGACAATCCGTTTGTGAAGGTGCTCGATGGAGCGAGCCTTGGCGATCGGCAGGCGACGCGGATCCTTGATGAACTCGATCGCTTCGTCGATCCGGACGACTCGATCACGACGGTCGTCCCGGAGATTCCCGATCTTGACCTTGTCGTCCGTGAGCAGCACGAGCGCGACGATCAACGTCCCCCTCAGGCTAGGGTCTTTGTCTGCCATCTTGTCGTGCAGCACCCGGGCCTTGGTATTTCCGAGCGGGATCGGATTGGCGTGAGACGCTCCGCTGGGCTGAAGGTGCCAGCGGCTGGGATCGCCGGTGATCCGCCCCTTGTAGCCCTTGACCTCGAGAATGTAGACCGCGTGAGTCCCTATCACGAGAAGGTCGACCTCGTACGGGAATCCTCGTCGGGTCGTGATCTCGAAATTGTGGAAAACGGAATACTCGTCGGAAAGGCCTTCGGTAATCCCACGGATGGCCTTTCGCTCGGCCTCGTTCTCGGGTTCACCGATTCGATAAATTTTCGCCACGAAGATCCTCCAGAGATGGCCATAGGTCGCCGATCAGTCCGATGTAAGGACGTCTCACTACGGAAAGCAAGCCGATGCGAAACTGGATCTCGAACAACATGTGGGTGGCGCTCTCAATCGGTCTGGCGTCGACCGTCTCGGGCTGCGCCTCGGTCCCGGGGCCAGTAGGCTCGGTCCCCGCCCCCACCCATTCCGAGCAGAACTACTCCATCGGCGGCAATGACTACACCCGTCCGACGCTGCTACGGACTCTCCAGCCCGGTGACGCGCGGATCTGGTCGATCGCATTCAGTCCGGACGGTTCGCACTTCGCCACCGGCAGCGAGTCGGGAACGATTCGAATCTGGACGTGCGGTTCGTTGACCGAGGCGGATCCCCAGCCGATTCACGCGCTCGAAGGTCATACGAATCGAGTGTTCGATCTCGACTTTACGCCGGACGGAACGCGGTTGGTGTCGTCGGGCCGCGATAGCAACGTCTTCGTTTGGGACGTCGAGACCGGCGAGATCGTTCACGCTATGCCGCATGCTTGGGAGATTAGAGCTGCCGCGATCAGCCCGGATGGCACCACGCTCATCACCGGCCAACTCGGAGGTCCCAACGGCAAGCAGGCACCGACCGTGTTCGTGTGGGACTTGCAAACCGGTCGTCCGCTACAGACCCTGACGCACCTCGCTCCGTGTTCGGACATCAGCTTCAGCCCCGACGGAGTGCTATTCGCACTCGGACTCATCGATGGTGAAGCGTCGATGATCGTCGACACGCAGTCCCGCAAGGACGTCATGCCACTGGGCTACTCTGGCGTGTGGGCGACGGCCGTGCTCTTTGACCCCACGGGACAACGGCTCGCCTTGTCCACCGTGCGAAGCCCGCTCGATACACGAACGATCGGCAAGATTCAGTTCTGGGATGCGCGTAGCGGAGACGAACTCGACCCGATCGAACCGAGCAGTGGAGCTGTCGGCATGGATTTCACGCCGGACGGCAAGTATCTCATTGCCTCGCTCCCGGATGACAAGAAGATCGTGATCTGGGACATCGAGACTCACCAAGAAATCGCGGCGTTCCCCAGTTCGCCAACCACCGAGGTCGACATCAGTCCGGACGGTCGTATTCTCGCCGGATGCTCGCCACAGGACGGCAGCGTACAACTGTGGGTGTTCGGCGACGGACAAGCCCCGGTCGTTCGGGCCGCGAAAAACGCAGCCTGGAACCCCGCAACGGACGCACCCAGTTCGACCCCGGCAAGCGGTTCGGTCGAAGAGCCGAACCACTAAGGTGCACGGTCACTGAGATGCACAGTCACTAACGTGCGGAATCACTGCGCCGGGAATCACTGCGCCGGGAGTCACTGCGCGGCGGAATGGTGCACGATATTGACCGGAATGCGCAGCGGATGGCGACCATGCTCATCGCTCACGTCGACCTCGATCCACGACACCGTCGAAACGTCTTCGACGATCGTGAACGGAAACTCTGACCCGCCTTCGATCCGATTCGCGATCTCGGCAGTGAGACGCAGCCCGTCTCCCGCCCTCGCCGAAACTTGGGAATCGGTCTGCGGTCCGGAGACTACGACGGTGCCGTGATCATGAACACCGTAGTGAACCGCGTTGAGCGTCGCTCGCCATTCGTGCCCACCGCTGCGATTCACGACCGAGACGGGGCTCTGATCCTGAACTCGATACTCGCTTCGAGAGAAGCGCGCCACAATCTGATGGGGAGACACGTGATCCGCGTCAAATTGGATTTTGACGCGACCGGTCTTCACGTCCACAAAGAGCTCGTAGATACCCGGGAGTCCGTTGAGAACGGCGTCCACGCGTACCGGACACCAGACCTCGCAGTGCATCCCTGAGATTTCGAGATTGATTTCGTGGTATCGCTCCGCCGCTGACGCTTCACGCGTCGCGACAACCCACAGCACGGAGACCGCGAGCATGAGCGCGCCAGTGGTTCCGATGATGAGCCTCTCGCGTCTCGGAAGCGCCCGGACCCTCTCGGCAACGGAGTTCATGTTGTCCCCTTACGCATTCGTTCGTTCGGTGCTGAGCCACAGCACGCAACATCGCCGAGCCAGTATAGCTGTGCATCGCACAGAACTGTCAGCGCCAATCGGACAATTCAACGGTCGAGCCCCGGCTCAACAGTGAGCGTCCCCCCCGAAAGATGCGACAAGCTGCGCCTTAGAGAATACGCGAGCAAAAGATCACCGCGCACGAAACTTGGCTGACCCAGGGTGATCCAATGAACTACGTTGGACGACTCGAAACCGACGAGCGTTTCTGCGCGAAGGCACGAATAGACCGAATGGGCGTTGCGACGCACCACAGATGTGAGATCGCCGCATCCAAGAACGGTGAGCCGCCATCAAAAATTCCAGCTCCGTTCGTTCTCGAACAGCCGGTGCACTATCGTGTCCGCGCGTCGGCGGGAAATTCGCCGAAGCACAGGCGGTGCCCGCTGCACGTCGTGAGCGAGCTCCGACTCGAACTCTGACTGAACGGAGGCGGCCATGTCGTCATGGGGGTGTTGGGTGTTTGCATTCGCGGTGATTTCTACTTCGTCTGTCGAAGTGACCGCTCCACCGACAAAGGTCAGAGAGCAGCTCGGCCTGGCGAAGTACTACGAGAAGTACCTCGCGGTGCACGGGCTCGCAGTAGTCTCGTCGGGCCGCGTTTCCGATGCCGCTCTTCGCGAAGCCGCGTACTTGATCAACCAGATGATCGGGCACCGACCCGACATATTGGCCGCCATGTGTGCCAACAAGACTCGTTTCGCGATCATGTCTCCGGATGAACTGACCACTCAAATCCCCGAGCACAGTGACCTCCGGCCTCGCAAGTACTGGGACCGGCGCGCCCGCGGCCTCGGCGCGACCGCGGCTCGCCCGGCCGTGAGTTGCGGCGAGGAAAACTTGCTGGAACTACCAGGCGACCCCTACTCGAGTGAGAACATTCTCATCCACGAGTTCGCACACGCCATTCACGAAATGGGTCTGGTCGATGTCGATGTGACGTTCGACGCGCGACTGTCCGACGCCTACCAAATCGCGATGAAGGGCGGACTGTGGAAGTCGAAGTATGCGGCCACTAACCATCATGAGTATTGGGCCGAAGGGGTTCAGTCCTGGTTCGACACCAATCGTGAGAACGATCACGATCACAATCACGTCAACACGCGGAGCGAGCTTCGAGAGTACGACCCCACGCTGGCGTCGTTGGTCGAGGAAGTGTTCGGCGACCGCGATTGGAAGTACGTCAAACCATCACGTCGCAAAGACAAGCAGCACTTGGCCGACTACGACCCAACCAACGCGCCGACGTTCTCGTGGCCGGAGCGGCTGACCCAGTGGTACCGCGAGTACGAGAAGACTCGCGAACGACGGAAGCGCAAGTCAGGGGAATCGGATCTTGATTGGCTGCAACGGATCGCCGCCGACGGCGATCACGACGCGCAGATAGACCTCGGCGTCCGCTACCGGGACGGCGTCGGCCTCAAGCAGAACGATGCCTTGGCAGTACAGTGGTACCGACGCGCCTCGGACGGTGGACACTTGGGCGGCCATGACTCCCTCGGTTGGATGTACAAGATGGGTCGGGGCGTGGCCCGCGACGACACGGCTGCGTTAACGTTGTTTCGACGATCGGCGGACGGCGGTCACAACCAAGGAATGTTCAACTTGGGCGTCATGCTCAAAGACGGCCGCGGTGCGAAGGTCGACCGGGTCGCCGCGTATCGGTGGCTGCACATCGCCGCGACGCGAGGGCACCGCTGGGCGGGCGCCGCGCGCGACGACCTACGCACCGAGCTGACCGCGCGTCAAATCGAGGCGGCAGAACAAGCGGCCCGAGCTTGGCGCCCCACCCCGGACGGATCGTGACGGGTCCCGGAAGCGCGCGGCCTTCGTCGTCGGCGGCGGCTGGTTTCGACCGGACTCGCACCGTTTTCCAGCGAGCGGAGCCAAAGGCGGACTCGAAAAACTGACGGGGAGTGCTAACATCGGGGCCCTCGAATGCCAGTTCGCGACTGGAAAGGAGCAACCCGTGATCGACCGTCCCGCAGCGAGCTCCAACCGTGATGTCGCGCTCTTCCCGCTCCCAGACTTCATTCTCTATCCCGGCACTGTACAATCACTTCGCGTCTTCGAGCCACGCTACGTCTCGATGATCGAAGATCTCCTCGACGCCCCCGGACTCCTCGTCATGGGCACGGTTCTTGGCGAAAACCGACGCCACCTGGACGACGACGATACCCCGGTCGAAGCGGTGGGGACCCTGGCCCAAATTCTCGGCTACGAACGGCAGGAGAGCGGTCAGTACCTGATATCCGTGCTGGGACTGGTGCGGGTCATGACCTCACCGGCAAAGTCCTGTCGTCCGTACCGCAAGGTTTCGGTCAACGTCGTCGACGGCGGGCCCGAATCGAGCGATGAAGAAGAGCTCCGGTCGCCGCTTCAACAAGCGCTGGAGTCTCGCTGGTCCTCGGAGTCCGATCTGCCGGTGGAGCCGCCCGTGTCACAACTCGCTGACCTGTTGTTGCTGCACCTCGGCCTAACGGCCCAGGAATCGTACCAACTCTATTCGATCCAACCGACGCTCCAGCGAGTTCAAGCCATCCTCGAGCGACACGAGGCAACCGGGTAACTCCACACCCGTCACCCGCGAGCCTGCCCCCGCGAACACCCAAGTCGACGCGCTGTCCGGCACACTTTGTTCGCTTTCAAACGAAATCGAGCAAGGGTAACTTCCCGCCTCGATCACGCAGAACCACGAGGTAGACCATGACTGAGAAACCCACCGTCGCCATTCTCGGCGGCGGAAACATCGGGCTCGCCATCGCAACGGGGCTGACTCGGCACGGCAAGTTGGATCCAAAGTCCATCACCGTGACCCGACGAAACACGGCCGCCATCGACGGCATGCGCGAGGAGGGATACCACGTCACCACCTCGAATCGAGAAGCACTCGATTCTAGTACCACGGTCCTCCTTTGCGTTCAGCCGTCTCAAGCGATCGACGTGTTAGCGTCGCTGAAAGACGCGTTTGATCACGACCGCCACCGAATCATCTCCGTCGTCACGGGAGTTTCTTGTGATGCGCTCTCGACCGCAGCTGGCGGGGCGGGTGTCGTTCGCGCGATGCCCAACACCGCCGTCGCCGTAGGTGAATCCATGACGTGTATCGCCAGCCGCCAACATGATCCGGCGGCGGTTCAAGCAGCGACCGCTCTGTTCTCACGAGTGGGAACGACCCTCGTCATTCCAGAAGAGCTGATGACGCAAGCGACCGCGCTCTGCGCATGCGGGATCGCCTTCTTCTTGCGAGCGGTGCGCGCTGCGTCGCAGGGCGGAATCGAGATCGGCTTTCACGCCGAGGAGGCGTTGGCGATGGCGGCACAGACGGCGCGAGGGGCGGCGTCTCTCCTGCTCACCGATGGGCGCCACCCGGAAGGTGAGATCGATCGCGTGACGACCCCGATGGGCTGCACGATCTCTGGCCTCAACCAAATGGAGCACGAAGGCTTCAGCTCAGCCATGATCAAAGGGATCGTCACGTCTGCAAGGAAGGCGGGAAAACTGGGGGGGGCGTCGGACAATTGACGTGGAGACAGCCGTGGAACTTTACACGACGTCGCGCCGCGGAATCTTTCCACGTTCGTGCAGTCGTCGACTCATCACCTTGCTCATGGCATTGCGTAACACTTCGGCCTGGTCCGCGGGACCCAGCGTGTCGATGACCCGAGCCATCGCTTCCAATGTGAAGAATCGCTGCGGCCCGTGAGGCTTTCGCAAGCTCGCCCCCTGTGGTCGTCCCGGCAACGCGACCTTCGCAATCCCGTGCAGGGCGGATATCCGTTGGGTCATCCGACGCGCTTTGGGCCAACTCCCATCGAGAACGACGAAAACCAATGACGAAGAGCGTTGCACGAAATCAGGAGTCAATTCGGTCGCATCGGGGCCGGGATACAACAAGCAATAGTCAGTGTTCGGCTTATGTAGTGGCGCGGGATCGAACGGACCTTCGCGACAGCCGTGGTCGAGCAAAACAGTTCCGGCGACGAGGCGTGACGCGATGCCGCCAGTGTTACTCTGGCAGCCGATTTCGCTCCGGTGGCGAATGATGATGAATCTGTACGGCAACTCGATACTGTCAAGTTCTTGGCAAACACAAAGGCCCGGACCAAGTAAGCAGATGTGACACCGTGCTTGCCTAGAATAATCGTTGGGATTCGCGTTCACGGAAGCCATATGTCGATCATCCGTTGTTCTCTATGACATGCAAGCGATGCGAAGATATCCTTGGTAGTCCGAGGGGGAAGTAAGAATGTCAGCACGAAGAGGATCTCGGTCCGGCGCTGGGCGCACCCGCACCTCCCGCCTATCCGAAACCGACGCACAGCCGAGTTCGAGGGACGCCAACCAAGAAGCGGCACACTCGAATAAAGACTCCGAGCGCCAGGCGATGCCGTCGAAGCCGACGAGCCGAGTCAAGGCGCCCAAGACCCCCGCTGACCTGAGTCGCTTCTTCGCCCGTATCGAGCACTTCCTCAAAGAAGATAACGTCGCCGACGCGACCCGCGAGATTCAACGGGCCCGGGCTGCCCTCGGTGAGAGTCCGACCGCGAAAACGGTGAGTCGACTCGAATCGCTCGAAGAACGAGCGTCGGCCGTGCGCCAAGTGTTGTTCCGCGCGCGCCAAACCGTGCACGAACACCGCATCGAAGCAGCCGAGCTTCTCGAGGCGCGCTTCAATCGGTTCTTCCCACTCCGGACGACGCTTCTACTTCGCAAAGAGCCGAAGCTACGACTAACGGTCGATGCGATTCCAAAAGAGCACCGCGCCGAGTTGCACACAACGATATCGGAAACCTCGGCCCTCCTAAGAAGCGCCCGGTGGGGCTCGGCGATTCGTTGGGTCGCCCTCCTCCTCGTCGCCGCCATCGGCGTCGGTCTCGCCTCTTGGATTCCGAAGCGCTGGGCCCACTCGAAATTTACCGGAGCGATCTCCCAGGTCGAAAACACCCTGGTGCGTCGCGAGTACCAACACGCACTCGATCAGCTCGATGCGGTGCGCGGCATCGAAACCGACGAGCAACGTCAACACGCAGAGGCCGTGCGCGGTCGAATCCTTTCAGGGTGGGACGAGACCGACTTCCAGTCCGCCAGCAACGCCAGTGAACAGTTGCTCGAGGCGGGCGACTATGACGGGGCTCGGGCCGCGTACGACGAATACCTGGGTCGAAAACGCGGCGCTTCCAAAATGGAAGAGGTTCAAGCTGCCGTTGCGAAGATAGACCTGGAGCAGGACAGAGTCCTCTTCTCGCAAGCCATGGCAGCTGTCGAACAGCTCCTACAAGAGAGCAAGTTCGACCGAGCAAAAGAGACGTGGCGCGCCTACCTCAACGAGTCTAGATCTCCGGCGAACGCCGAACGAGCGAGCTCCTCGTTGGAGGCGATCGACAAGCACGCGGACGACGCCGAATACGCGCAAGCCGAGAACCTCGCGACCCAAGCGGCGAGTGGTCGCGACTTCGAAGCCGCGCTGGCAGCACTCACGTCGTACAGCGAACGTCCCGACGTCCGCCACGGTGCGGAAGCCATCAAGCTGCGCGAGCAAATCAGCCACGCGTGGGACGACTTCGACTTTCGAGCAACGCTGGACCGCGCCGGAGTCGCGGAAGCGCAAAACGACTCCGAAACGGCGAGGGAAGCTTGGCAGAAATACCTCTCGAGGAGCTACGGTACTGAGCGAGCGTCCGAGGCGCAGCACCACGCACGCAACCTCGCCACCGGGTTGGCGACATGGCCGCGTGCGATCGAATCTATCTCGAGCGAACAGGAATGCCCGCTCTACCACGGCTTGAAGGTCACCGTTCAAGCCGGACTGGAGCCGTGGCGTCTGAACTCGGAGACCGGGCTTTGGGAATTCGTCGACCTCTCGACTGGGACCGTTCCCGCTGGATCGTACGGCGCGGGCGATGCTGTCGTCTTCGTCCTACTTCCCGGAGGTCGTGCCACCCTCGGCGCCCAGCGACAGAGCCCGAACCACGCCAACTACGATCCACTGGCTCGTGATAACGAAACACCAACGCGAACGGTAGAACTGCCGGCGGTGTTCGCGTCGAAGTACGAACTCACCCAGGCACAGGCGATTCGACTGCTCGGAACCAATCCCAGTCGATTCAACCCCGCGAGCGGCGCCGGTCGACAAGCGATCTCTGCTCTGCACCCGGCCGAAAGCCTGAGCTGGACCACTTGCCAGCGACTCGCTACGCAACAAGGCTGGTCGATTCCTAGCGAAGAGTTGTGGGAATACGCGGCTCGCGGCGGCAAACCAACACCGTGGTGGTCGGGGCCGTCGGTGCGTTCAGTGAGTAAGGCCGCGAACTTCTTGGCAAGTCCGCACGACATCCTGCTCGCCACCCTCGACATTCCGTACCTCGATGGAGCCACGAACCCGCTCTCTGGTCGTGACCTCCCGACAGAGCGGTGGGCAAGTGACAGCTTCGCAGTACACGCCCCCGTCGGAAGCTTCGAAGCGAACGGATACGGCCTGTTCGACGTGCTGGGCAACGTTCATGAGTGGTGTCACGATTCGCACGCCCCGAGCGCGGGTAGCCATCGCCGAGTGCGCGGCGGTGACTTCCTCGAGCCCAGCTACGGGCTGCGCGTCACACGCCGCGCGTGGGCCGCTCCCGACACGGAGAGCGCTCGAATCGGATTTCGGCCAACTCGCACGCTGACGCCTTGAACTCGCGACCCGCCGAGCTACCATCTGCTGCATGAGATTCAAAGCCACCCACTCCCGAACCCTTCGGAGTCGACGGTCGAGCGCAGAGCGCCTGACTGGGTGGCCACGTTCCGACCGTTCTTCAAACGCTCGAGCGAAGACGTCGACCTATATCAAACTCGTCTCAGCCCTCGAGTTCTCGACGGGCTACGGCTGACCTCAGACCCGGGAATGGGTCTCAGCTCCCCTCTCATAGCCAAAACGTTCTCCGAACGCGGTTACCGACCTCGGTCGCGTCGCATCGGAAAGACTTCCAAATAGCTGTCGTTCCCCCGACATTCCTCGTTCCCCGACATTCCTCGATCCGCCGATTGATACGGATCGTCCCAATCGAAAGAAACGAACTCTCATGATTCGTCTACTCTGCTGCCCCGCCGTACTCTTGCTCCTCTCGGCGTGCTCGCCCATGAGCGAACATCGGATGAACACGGCACAAATTCCGCCGCTCGATGAACGCAAGTTCCACATCACATACAACGCGATGGTCAAAGATCTCACGCCCGGCAAGAAGCTCCAGGTGTGGATTCCGATCCCTCAGGATGATCCGCACCAGACCATCTCCAACGTCAACGTGTCGAAAACGGATGGATTGGCCCAGTCCATCAGAACCGAGCCGACCTTCGGCAACACGATGCTATACCTCGAAGGGATGACCGGCGACCAGACCGCGCTGAACGTCACCATCGACTACGACGTCACTCGAAAGTTCAATCAGATGGACGTCGAAAGCGTCGTCGCCGATGGCCCGACCGACGGCACCGAATTCGACGTCTACCGCCAACCGTCGTCGCTCTGCGTTGTGAATGATGAAATTCGAACGACCGCAGCCAAGATAGGCTCCGAAGGTACGACGCTCGTTCGCGCGCGCGCGTTCTACGACCATGTCGCTGGCGACATGGAATACGACAAGTCCGGCACCGGCTGGGGTCTCGGGTCAACGGTGCACGCCTGCGACGTCGGCAGGGGCAACTGCACGGACTTCCACTCGTACTTCATCTCGCTGTGCCTCGCAGAAAACATCGCGGCGCGATTTCAGATCGGTCTCTTCGGTAAGTACGAAACGCTGCCAGGTCAGCCGTACGAAACCGGTGGCTACCACTGCTGGGCCGAATTCAGGGTTCCCGGTCGGGCGTGGGTTCCCGTCGACATTTCAGAAGCCGATAAGGGCAAGGGAGACTTCTTCGGGCAACACACCCACAACCGTGTAACTTTGAGTACGGGGCGTGACGTCACGCTGTCGCCTGCACAGAGTGGCGGCGCGCTGAACTACTTCCTCAATCCCTACGCGGAGCTCGACGGGCGCCCCCACGCCGGAGTCTCCAAGAAGTGCATCTGGCTCGACGAGTAGCGAGCACGACTCAACTTCAAACTAGCGCACCCGTTTCGATTGGCCTCGGGCCGCCCGAACCGGGTGCGTTTCGCATCACGATCCCGACAAGTTCGCGGCCAACGTCTGAATCAGACGCCACGTCGACTCAACGTGCTTCCGATCCGTCGCGGCCCCTCCCAAAGCCATGCGGAGTGCGTACTGTCCCTTGACGCGAGTATGGGTCAAGAAGGCACGGCCCGACGCGTTGATGTTCTCTAGTAGCGCCTCGTTGAACGAATCGTCGGAACGATGGCGAAAACAAACCAGGGGCAGCGAACGGGGGACGACGAGTTCGAACGCCGGATCGTCGGCGACTTGGGTCGCGAACCACTCGGCGAGCTCGAGGTGGTGGCGAATGTGCGCCCTGAGTCCTTCGAGTCCATAGTGGCGAAGAACGAGCCAGAGCTTGAGCGATCTGAACCGTCGGCCTAGCGGAATGTGCCAGTCGCGATAGTCGACGACGGAACCCGATTCAGATGCGTCGTTCTTCAGATACTCCGGCAGGACGCTCATCGAACGCACGAGCGGCTCTCGATCTGCGACGTACATGCAGTCACAGTCGAAGTTGGTCAACAGCCACTTGTGTGGGTTGAAGCAGTAACTGTCCGCAAACTCCAACCCGGCGTGTATGGCCCGTGTCTCGGGACATACCGCGGCGCTACCGAACATCGCGCCGTCGACGTGAAGCCAGACGCGCTGCTGCGAACAGAGTTCCCCGATCGCAGCTATCGGATCAACAGCGCCGGTCGATGTCGTTCCGACCGTGCCCGCGACCATCAGCGGCTCGAGGCCGGCCGTCCGATCGGCAACCATCGCCTTGCGCAACCGTGAAACGTCCATCTCCAGGGCGGCGTTGGTCGGGATCTTCCGTAAGCGATCGAGCCCGATTCCAGCGATCATGACCGCCTTGTCCAACGACGAGTGAGTCTCTTGAGACGTATAGACGGTGAACACTCCACGCTCGAACCCGGTGGTGCGGTTCGTGTAGTTGGTCGCTCTCTCACGCGCAGCGAGTAGCGCACATAGCGTCGCACTCGAAGCGCTGTCTTGAATCACACCGCCGCCGGGACCGGTCGAGGAGAACCGTTGGGGAAGCGCAAGCGCTTCGACTAGCCAATCGAGGACGTGACTCTCTAGCTCAGTCGCCGCGGGACTCGTCGACCAGAGCATGCCCTGCACGCCTAAACCCGATGAGAGAAGGTCTCCGAGCACCGCCGGCCCGGATGAGTTCGACGGGTAGTACGCGAAGAAGTTCGGCGACTGCCAGTGAGTGATGCCCGGCATGATGATCGAGTCGATATCGCGCAGCACAGCATCGAACGACTCCCCTTGCTCTGGAGGGTGGGGCGGCAACTTCGCTCGGATCGAACCCGGCTCGACCGTGGATCGAACGGGAAACGAATCCACCGTCTCCATATAGTTCGCGATCCAATCGACGGCTCGATGACCGTGTTCGCGAAACTCCTGCGCGCTCCAATGATGATTGTGCATTGCCGCTTCTTCCATCGGATGAGGATTCGAGCACGCAGCATATCGGACCAACCAACCCGGACAACTCAACCCACACCGCGGGCAACAAACCGCCATAGCTTGAGCGATGGCGGCCGACTCGCTACGATCCGTCGCGTCGGTATCAGGGCTCGATCCGACGACATACGTGACGAATCTGACTCGAATCGGTACCGAGCGCGACTCGCCCCTGGGCTGGTGGACGTGCGCCCGACTCAACCGCATTCGGGCTCGTCGTCTTTCGGGGGCACCCGAGAGGTGGGACTCGATGCGCGATGCAATGTCGCGCAATCTCTAGTGGGAGGAGTTTCGGGTGGGAACATTCAACACCCGCGGTGCGTGGCTGGCGCTACTCATCGCTTTCGGCTTCACGACGTTCGTCGGAGCACAGAAGCAAACGCAGAACGATCTCGTCGTCGACCAACACGCAGAGGAATCGACACCGGGGGGCGACGGCCGCGGCCTCGGTCCCGTCTTCGACAATCCGAAGCCGAACGACGTCTCGGCGCTTCGCGCTTGGTATCCGTACGCCGCCTTGCCGCCGTTCGGCGATCCAGCGTTACAAGACGCGGTCGATGTCATCTACCCCGGTAACGCGCGATTCAGCATCGGGAACGAACCCGCGATACCGGCGGATCTCGAGATCGAGCTGGATCACGAAGCTGACTTTCATCCCGGCTACTACGTCGTTCACTTCCGTAATGGCGTCGACGAAGACGCTCACGAGCTGCTCGACAGCTTGACCGACGAGACGATCGGTCCCGATGGTCGCGTGAGAGCTCGCTGGTATATTCCCCAACCGAGCCTTGGTCGCGTTCGTCGAGGATTGGGATACGTACGACGAGTTGGCCACCGATACAAGCGTTGACTGGATCGACGCGTACCACCCGGCGTACAAGCTATCTCCGTGGATCGGACGTCAACCGCACGCCCCGCGAAAGCCGGGCTTCTACACACTCAATGTCGAAGTCGTCCCCGGCCACGATCCGCAGCAGCTCTCCATCGATCTCCGAGCCGTCGGAACGCGAGTGATCAATCACGTGTTCCTGCCCGGCCAGCGCATGTACGACGTTCACTTCTTCGTCGTCGAGGCGCGCCCCGGAGACGTTGTCGAAATCGCGCACATCGAGGGCGTTCGCTACATCCAACAGACCGGGCACGGTCGCGCTACGTACGATCTGTCCGGCGGTGGAAAACTTCAGAACCGGACACTCTCCAACGACGACATCGCCGCAGTACCGATCGTCTCGAGCGGTGACTTCCCCCTGTGGTTGACCCACAACCTGCAAGGTCAGGGTCAACTCATCGGAGTCGTCGACAGCTCGTTCGATTGGAACAACAACGGGTCGAGTGGCTGTGCGTTCGGATACCCGGATAGCGCGATCGACAACTACGGCATGGCGTTGCCCAACCTCTCGTCGGTGCTGTTCTCCTCGGTCGGAACCGGGGGCGTCAACCTGAAGATTCCACGCGCCGACCTGCTCGGCGGCGCAACGCTGCAGGGTAGTGCAACCGGCAACGAGCACGGCGCCGGTGTGGCCGGTGCCGCGGCCGGAGACTTCTACGGCAACAACGACACGAAGTGGTGGGAGCACGATCCCGATCAGTGGGACTCGTGGGCGCCGACGAACTACTCCGGGCTACTCGGGCCGGGAATCGCTCACGAAGCGCAGCTCTACTTGACTCCGGTCGACAACTCCTCCGGTGCGTTCCGTTGGGAACAAGCCGGCGAGTTCCCCGCGAACATGTCGACGACACTCAACAACATGGGTGCAGCCGGTGTGGCCACCACGAACCACTCCGTGGGCATTGTCGAATCGTCGAACACCTACACGCAAACGTCGGTGGTGCACGACACCGCCGGATACGACAACCCTGACATGCTGCAGTGCATGGCCGCCGGAAACGACGGCGCCGTGACCAACGCTCTCACCAGCCAGGCTGTGGTGAAGAACTCACTCGCCGTCGGTGCGTCCGACGACGTGCTGGCACCGGAGGATCGAGTCACATTCTCGAGCATCGGTCCTGCGTTCGACGGCCGCATCAAACCGGACATCATGGCCGTCGGATCAGACACGACAGGACGTGCGGGTGGCGTGGCGTCGCTCCTGATCCTTCCGAACTCCAACGGCACTAGCTCGGCTTCCTGCTCATATCAATACACCGCGGGCACATCGTTCGCGTCCCCGACGGCAGCGGGCGCCGGGGCGCTGGTCCACCAGTACTTCGAAGAGGGGCGCTACGGCGGATCGCAGACCATCATCGATCCTTCCGCGTCGCTCATTCGCGCTGCGCTGATCAACGCGGGCCATCGTCTTACCGGAGCCAATCTAGGTAACGGTCAATACCCGAACTCGTACCAAGGTTGGGGCGAGCCAAAACTCACCGACGTTCTCGAGTTCGCGGGAAGCGCTCGCAACCTGATCGCCTACGATGTCGACTCGGCCGGTGGCTTCGCGTCGCCGTCTTCGTCGGATCAGACATACGACGTCTCGGTCAACGGTTCGAGCCAACGACTTCGAGTCAGTCTCGTGTGGACGGACGAGCCGGGTTCGGCCGGTGGTGGTAAGAAGCTGATCAACGACCTCCACCTCTCTGTCACGAGCCCGGGCGGTTCGACCTACCTCGGCAACGTGATCAACGGCAGCTCCGGCGAAAGCACGACCGGTGGCAGCGCGGACACGATCAATACGGTCGAGAACGTAATCTTGTCGTCTCCGCAAACCGGTACCTGGACGGTGACGGTTTCATCTGGTGACGGCAACTACGCGTCGGGTCAAGGCTACGCCGTAATCATCACGGGCGACGTGTCGGAAGACACCGCCCCACCGCCGGCTCCAGTCGCAGACTTCGTCGGGTCACCGACGAGCGGCGTCGCCCCGGTGAGCGTCAGCTTCACGGATCAGTCCACCGGATCGATCTCGAACTGGGCGTGGTCGTTCGGGGACGGCGGAAGCTCGTCGAGTCAGAGTCCTTCGCACACCTACACGGCGGCCGGTACGTACTCCGTCAGCCTGACCGTAACCGGGGCGGGTGGTAGCGATACGTTCACGCGGACCAACTACATCTCCGTGTCCGCACCGCCGCCGCCGCCCGTGGCAAACTTCTCCGGTAGCCCCACCTCTGGCGTTGGCCCGCTGCCGGTGAGCTTCTCGGATCTTTCCAGCGGTTCCATCAGCACGTATGCGTGGACATTCGGGGACGGGGCCACCTCGTCCGCGTCCAATCCGTCGCACACCTACTCGGCCGCCGGAACCTACACGGTCAGCCTGACCGTGACCGGCGCTGGCGGAAGTGATATCGAGACGAAAACAAACTACATCAGCGTGAGCGAAGCGGCGCCGGTTGCCGAGTTCACGGGAACCCCAACCTCGGGGGATGCCCCCCTGCTCGTGAACTTCAGCGACCAGTCGCTGGGATCTGTTTCGAGCTGGAGTTGGAACTTCGGGGACGGCAGCACGTCAACCGCACAGAGTCCATCCCACACTTACACAGCAACCGGGACTTTCACCGTCTCGCTGACGGTCTCCGGACCTGGCGGCAGCGATGGCGAAACGAAGGTCAGCTACATCGCAGTGTCGTCCCCCCCGCCTCCGCCGACGGCGGCGCTGTCGGGAACCCCGACCTCGGGAACGGCACCACTGGTCGTCAGCTTCTCCGACAACTCGACCGGCTCGGTGACGAGTTGGAACTGGGCGTTCGGAGACGGCGGTACGTCGACGGCACAAAACCCCTCGTACACCTACACGTCACCCGGGACCTATTCCGTCAGCCTGACGGTCGCCGGCCCGGGAGGTAACGACTCCACGACAGAAGTTGGCTACGTCTCAGTCAGCGCAGCTCCTCCGATCGCCGAGTTCGTCGGCACGCCGACGAGTGGCAATGTGCCACTGAACGTCAACTTCACGGACCAATCGAGCGGCACGGTGACGAACTGGAACTGGGACTTCGGCGATGGCGGAAGCTCGACCGGTCAGAGTCCGAGCCACACGTACACCGCGGCGGGAACCTACACGGTGGTACTCACTGCGACTGGGCCCGGAGGTAGCGACTCTCGAACACGGGTCAACTACATCACCGCGAGCGATCCTCCGGTCGGGGGCCCGAAGCTCTACTTCTCGTTCACGTCCGGCACCTCCGTCCCGGGAGTGGGAACGGTGCAGGACGAAGACGTCGTGAGCTACGATCCGCAGACCGGGATCTGGGCGTGGGTCTTCGACGGTTCCGATGTCGGAGTCACGGCCGACCTCAACGCGATCAGTGTGCTGGGTGACGGTTCAATCGTGATGTCGTTCCAATCGGGAATCAGTGTTCCCGGGCTGACGGGCGGGCCGAGCGGTACCTCGATCGACGACTCGGACTTGGTCCGGTTCATTCCGACGAGCACCGGCTCGAGCACATCGGGAAGTTTTGAGTTCTACTTCGACGGATCCGACGTCGGGCTGTCGTCGAACGGCGAAGACATCGACAGCGTCTGTGTGCTCGACGACGGCACGATCATCATCTCGACTGTGGGCACGATGAAGACCGGCGGCACGACGTGGCGAGACGAGGATGCGGCTCTCTTCACGCCGACCTCGATCGGCTCGAACACGTCAGGATCGTGGCAACAGATCTTTGATGGAAGTGACATGGGTCTGTCGGCGAGTAGCTCGGGCGACATCTCTGCCCTCACGCTCGACTTCGACTCTACCTTGCTGTTTTCGACGATCGGATCGATCACCGCTTCCGGCCTCTCCTTTGTGGACGAAGACGTAAATCGATTCACGGGCACGTACGGTTCCGCGACGAGTGGGACCTTCTCCGCGGCCTTCGACTTATCAGCGCTCGGTATCTCGACCGGCGAAGATGTCGACGGCGTCAGTATTCGCTGACACGTCGGAGGGAGTTCGTAGGGGAGCACAGGTTTCACTGTGCTCCCCTTTTTTCGTGCCGGGCAGAGCTCTGAGAAGTCCAAGTCGTAGACAACCTGCGGTCGAGATCTGGTCGAACCCGGTGCAAACGTCTCTTCGCGCCGATCTGACCGTGGGCCCCATCATTGCGGCCTCTCCCTTGTTAGCAGGGAGAACACATCATGACGCTTCGCTTCCATATCTTGATCGCGCTGTTCGCAACCTCCGTGGCTCTGACCGCGCAAACGGTATCGCCTCCTCTTTTCAACGCGTTCGAGTACGACGATGACGGAGATCTGATCGTCGACGAATTCGACGATTTCCCCGCCGATGCGACGATCGCGTTCCAAACCCACGATCCGTCGCGATCACAACTCGGCCGGGCGGCATTCGAGATAGATTGGCCGCGTCGTGGTGACGATGACTTCAACGATCTAGTGCTGTCCTATCACTTCGCAGAGAACACGGACGGCACGAATCAAGTTGTCGAGTTGCAAGCGACCGTCACTGTCGTTGCCATCGGGACGGAGACTTCGGTCGGAGCTGCCCTGCGCGTCTCCCTGCCGAAGGGTACCGTGGTCAAGGCGACCCTGGCCCGAGACGGTGGAGTGCCGACGTCGATCAGCTCCGAACCAAACACAAGTGACACGATCTATCGGCTCTTCGACGACGCCCTGCTGACGCGCGACGCCGTCCCGTTTGCCAACACGCTGACTGGCGATCCGTGGATAAATGGGGAGCGAATCGAACTACGAATCGTCCTGTCCGAGCCCATCTCAAGCTCTGTATTCGATCTCGCGTCACCGTTCGACCTTTTCGTCTTTCACACGGCGGAGCCCGGCCGAGAGATTCATCAACCCGCCGCGCTACCGACGAGCTTGGCTGATCTCGATTTCATCGGCACGTTCTCCGATGCGACGGACCTGACGACGGGACGCACGTACCTGAGTGACGCGGGCCTGCCGTGGGCGATCGATATTCCTGAAGCGTGGAGCCACCCCACGGAGGGAACGGACCTCGCGACGGCGTATCCGGACATCGTCGACTGGATCGAATCTGGGGGCAGCGCAAAGAGAGACTGGTATCGGCACCCCGAAGAAAACGAGGTACGACCATGATTCGAATTGCACTCGTATGCGCCTTGGCGCTGAGCGCGGCTGGATGCAAGTCACACCGCAGCCGCTCCATCCAAAACGTCGAGCCCAAGAACCCGCAGACGCTCGGTGAACTCGCGGTCCCCGAAGACTTCGACTTCGCATTGACGCGCCGGGTGAAAGTCCAAGTCGAACTGACAGCGGGAAACTCCGCGGTCGCCGTCGTTCAAGAGCCCGGCCGGTTCGGGTACGACCCCTTCTCGGCGATCACGAAGGGCGTTGTCTCCACCGGGAGTCGGTTCGATCGGGTGATTCGCGTCGACGTGCACGCCAACGCAATTCCGGTCCTGATCTACCGCGACGGCGCGTTCGAAGAAACGGCCGCCGCAATCGATCTCGACGGGATCGCTCGCGCCGTCTTCCCGTAAGGGATCAGAGGTCCTCGTCTATCGGCTTGGGCCCGGCACCCGTGGTGTCAGCGTCCGGAGTGTCAGCCCCCATGGCATCAGGCTCAGCCTCTTCGAAGAAATCATCGTCCTCTCCCGGCTCGAACGGTCGCAGATGCGGGAGACGTGGTTCGTAGAAGAGAGCTCCCAGGCCGACGTGAAACGGCAGCAGGCCAACCGACACCCCGGCCGCTCCAATTTCGAGACGCGCGATCTTCCAAACGACGATTTCGGCCAGCGCGCCGGAACTCGACCCGCCGAGCACGCGGACGTTGACGTATCTTTTCTCGTTGCTCAGTCCGAATGCCAGGAAGCCGTCGACCAGACCACTGATCTGGACCGACCGGCCGCCGGAATCCGGCCCCGCCCGCACGATGGAGCAGCCGGACGTCAATCCGGCCAACAACGACAACGTGACCAGAATAAGCAGGCTAGAAAAAAACCGGCGTTGCCGGTTCCTGCGGTCACCCGTGTGTGACTCGAGACGAGCTGGATGGTTCATATTGCCCTCCCCCTTTTCCTGAAGTCGAGTTTAGCGTTCTATCGCTTGATTTCCACGTTCTGCGGCTATCAGATGCAAGTCCGCCACTCGAAGAGTTCTCCGAAGCCATCGACGAAACATGGTCGTCGAACGTTCACCGACTAGCTAGCTAGCGCGGTCATTCGTACTGCCATCTCGTCGTAGATTCGATCCAGCGCGACCCTCAACTCAGAGGGCGCCGCCAGCACGAGCCCGCGGCACAACGAGATCTCGAAGAGTAAGGTACCTTGCATGATGAGTTCCCGTTCAATCCTCTTCCTCTGTGTCTTAGCGGTTGCCGCAGGCCTCGCTATCTGGACATTGGGCGACGACGAGGAAGCTCCACTGGCTTTTCACCGGGCGACGATCGAAACCGCCAGAACCGGCGACGCGACCTCGCTCTGGTACGCGCTTCCCGCAAGCTATCAAGACGATATCGACGCGTGTGTTCAGGGCTTCGCGGACAAGCTCGACGGATACGATAATATCTACGATCGAACATTCGGACTTATCGGAAAGTGCGGTCAACTCCTCACTGAGAAGAAAGAGTACTTCCTTCAGTCCGGCGCCCTCCAAGAGTTTGCCGAGAAGCAAGGTGCCTCGCCTGAGGAACCACCACCGACTGAAGTCGCGGGTGAGTCGAACAGCGCCCCGAAGCTGACCGAGGTCCTCGCGGGCCACATCTCTTCATTTGCTAACGACGCGCTAGATCTGATTCACTCACTGACCGACGCCATGCCGGAGTTCCCGGGCGCCGCAGTAAGCGACGCGAAGTCGACGATTTCGGCCGCTTCCGGCGAGAGCAAGCTGTTCGTCGAAAATCGGTCCGAGTCGACCGCGACGATCCGCATCGAAGTCGAGGGGCAAGATCCGATTCGTCAGACCGTAGTTCTAGTCGAAGGCAAGTGGGTCCCCTCAACCGTCGCCGAGCGTTGGTCCGAACTCGCCGGCAAAGTGAAGTCCCATATCACCGCGCTCTCTTGGAGCGAGCGAGAGAAGTTCTTCATATCGACTGCGTTCTACCAGGCCGAGCAAGCCATCGACCGCCTGATCGCGGCAACGAGTCAGGTGGAATTCGACAGACAGCTCAGCCAAATCCTCATCCTCGTCGGGCGGCTGTAACCGAGTAGAGCGCTATCGCGGCGGCCGCCGCGACGTTCAACGAATCCACGTTTGATTGCATTGGAATAGTCACGCGATCGTGGCAAAGCGTGAGGAGGCACTCGGCTATCCCGCTACGCTCTTGGCCGACGACGACGGCCCGCCGCGCAGCGCACGGAAGACAAGGAAGCGGTGTCCCTTCGTCGTCCGCGACCATCGCCGCCACCTGGACCCCACCCTGAGTTAGAGCTACGAGTTCGGTCTCGAGATCTACACCGTCTCGCATTCTCAACGTAAACACGGCCCCCATGGACACTCGAACGACTCGTCGGGACCACGGATCTACCGTCCCCCGCCCGAGCAGCACTTCGTCAACGCCAAACGCCGCAGCGCTGCGCAATAGTGCTCCCAGGTTCTCGGGGTTATCGACGCGATCGACGACGAGGCCGAGCCAGTTTCCTGGACCGAACGCTCTCACTTCGTAGGAATCCGACGGACTGGGACGACGCGCACAGGCCAACACGCCTCGGTGAAAATCGAAGCCGACCAGCCGGCAGATGGACTCATCCGGGAGGACGTAAATCGGCAGCGCGGCGTGTTGAATCAACTCCGCGGGCAGCAACGAGAGCCGCGATCGATCGACGAGCACACTCTCGATCGAAAGGGCGCTGCGAGCCAGTCGCTCGACCAGAAGGCGCCCCTCCACAATGAAACGGTCAGCACGGCGGCTGGAGTGCGACTGGGGAAGATCCCGATACGAAGCCAAACGATCGTCGTCGGGATCTGTGAGGTTGATCGTGGACATTCTTTAACGATGGTCAGCGCAGCGACGTCTGTCAAACATCAGTCGCGACAATGCCCCGCTCACTCAGCTGCTCGGGGACCTTCGCACCGGACAAACTCGAGGGCGCTGGGAATTCGGAAGGGACTCACGCTTCGGCGAGTCCTTCGCGAATCGCGAATCGCGTCAGCTCCACTCGATTGTGCAGATCGAGTTTCCTCATGATGTTGTGAGTGTGACCCTCGATCGTCTTCACGCTCAAGCTCATGATGCCGGCGATGTCCTTCTTGGAAAGCCCTCGGGCAATGTAGCGAATCACCTCGATTTCTCGGGGTGACAACATCGAACCGCGGGTGCGAGGGCTCTTGGCGAGACGAACTCCAGACGAGTCTTCGACGATGCGATCACTGATCTCGGGCGAGAAGTACACTCGACCGCGCGCGACTTGGCGAATGGCTTCGACAACCTTGCTCGGCGGCTCCGACTTCGTCAGGTAGCCCGCCGCTTTGACCGCGAGCGCTCGTTCGATGTAGAGGTCGTGGAAGAACGCACTGAGAAAGACGACCTCGACCGACGAACTCTGGCTGCGAATACGATTTGCGGCATCGAAACAGTCGAGCCCGGGCATGTCGATATCCATCAGCACGACGTCTAGATCGTTCTCACCGGCGATGGCGATGGCCTCTTTTGCATCGGCCGCGGTCGCGACCACCGTGATCTCAGGCTCAGCATCGAGAAAACATCGGACGCTCTCGCGGACGAGCCCATGGTCGTCGACCAAAAGAACTCGGATGTCGGTAGTCAAAATCATGTTCTTTCCTGAAGTATTCGGGTCAGCGTATTGATGAGATCCGGTAGTCGAAACGGTTTTTGCAAGAATGCCAATGGACCAGTAGGGGCTACATCCTCCGGCGCCACGGTCGGTCCACCGGTCACGATGGCTACTGGGATTTCCGGCCTAAGAGCGCGAATGAGTTCCAAGCAGCCCCACCCCGACAACCCTGGCAGGTCCAGGTCGAGAATCACCAAGTCGAAGTCGAACGGTGCTGCTTCGAAGAATTCCACCGCCTCGTCTCCCGCTCGCGCCGCGGTAACACGAAACGAAGCGCCCTCGAGGGCGGTCAGCATGATCTTCCGAACGTATTCGTCGTCTTCCGCGAGCAGCAACCTGGCACCCGTCGGCGGCGATGACACCGATCCCGCTTTCGCAAAATCGTCCTCGGACGTAAGCGCGATCCTGACCCGTACGGTCGCGCCTCGGCCAGGCTCTGACTCCATCGTCACCACGGCTTCGTGTTCTGCGGCGATCTCGAGGACCACTGGGAGGCCGTGGCCGGCGCCTGGCGCTAGAGTCTGGCGTGGCGCGAGTAGCCGAGACATCGTCTCCGTATCCATGCCACACCCGGTGTCCGACACCTCGAGGACGGCGCACTCCAGTCCATCCCTATGAGTGGCGATTCGAAGTTCGCCGCGTCCCGACATAGCGTCCCGCGCATTCAACGCCAGGTTCACGATCATGTGCTGCAGTTGAACCGGATTGCCACAGATGGGTAGCGGACCATCCGGGAAGTCTTCGATGAGTTGAATCGGAGACGGCAACAGACGACGAAGAAGTCGCAACGTGTCAGAGGCGAGCACTGTGAGGTCGATACAAACTTGATCCGAACCGTCGGATCCGGCGAAGCTCAGTAGCGACCGAGTGACCGACGTGGCATCGTCGATCGCCTCCTGAATGACCTCGATGGACGCTCTCGCCCCGTGCCCGTCCGGTAACTGCTCGAGCGCTAGGTGCGAGTAGCCGTAAACCGCGGTAAGCAGATTGCTGAAATCATGCGCTACACCACTGGCCAGGGAACCCAAGGCTTGTAACCGGTGACGAACGGCCAAGCCCGTCTCGTCCGTTGCCGGCCCCAATACCGTGACGCCGTGCACGACCCGCGAATCAGAATCCATGATCCCGCGTTCGAGAGCGCGGACGGGTGCAGCCGACGAGGTAGAGGTACTCGACATCGGATCCACGAGGAACTCGGCAACGTAGTGGCTGGACGCCTCCACAGATCGACGCAGGTATTCGACGCGAGTCCGTTCCGACGGAGGGAGCTCGCCCATCCAATCGGTTTCGGAAAGGCTGATCGATTCAGAACTATTCGCGACACTCAGAGTCCGTTGGGAAAGATCCCATTCCCAAGTAACGAATCCATCGCGCTCAAACGATGAAACTCGCGATTCACTCATGCCTGCGACTTTCACCCAGAGAGACGCCTTGGACACCAATGCTGGTCGGCTGCAGGACAAAGACGAAGCGCTTCGGTTCACGCCCCCGAGGTGTCTCGGGCCACGCCGCTGGCTCGCGCTTGCGTGATCGAACTCGCAGCCAAGGGTGTCAGCTAGTCCTTCGTCATGAACGATCGGAGCCCCCCGCTGGACTCCACTTCACCAAGCATTGTCTCGGTCGGTCCAGCCGAGAAACATGGGCAGAACACCCCTATTGGAGAATTCCGCTGACGGTAGGGTCTGCCTAGCTACGACACGACTATCGCAGGCCGATCCGGATCCCAGAGCTTCCAGGGGGCCTCGCCAGACTTCCAGTACTTCCGAAGAGTACGAATGTCGCGAAGCGTATCCGCGCACTGCCAAAAATCGTCGTGCTTGTACGCGGCTAGCTGTCCGTCTCGGGCCAGCTTCTCCAAGCCATGCTTCTCGAGGCTCGTCGCGTCGTCCTCCAGGTAGCGGAAGACCTCGGGCTCGAACACCATGAACCCGCCATTGATCCATCCCTCACCAACCTGGGGTTTCTCGGTGAATTCTTGAACTAAGTCGCCATCGAAGACAATCCCGCCGAACCTTGCCGGCGGTCGCACCGCCGTCATGGTCGCGATACGGCCATGGCTGCGATGGAAGTCCACAAGAGCGTCGATGTCCACGTTCGCCACACCATCCCCGTAGGTCAGCATGAACGACTCGTTCTTTAGATAGGGCTGTAGACGACGCAACCGTCCACCGGTCTCGGTATGCATCCCCGTTTCGATCAAGCGAATAAACCAGTCTTGTCCACTATTCTCGAACGTGTCGACGTCGCCGGTCGCTAGGTCGACCGCCATGCTTCCGCTCAAATTGTGGTATTCGAGGAAGAAGCGCTTGATGACCTCACCCTTGTATCCCAGAGCGACAATGAACTCGTCGTGCTGGAAATGAGCGTAGAGTCTCATGATATGCCAGAGGAGTGGCTTTCCGCCGACTTCGACCATCGGCTTGGGGCGGACATCGGTTTCTTCGGCGAGCCGAGTGCCGAGCCCTCCGGCCAGAATGACGGTGTTCATGACGATCCTCCCAGGAGTCGAGACGGAGTGTCTCCTAGCGGTCTTATCGGTCGGATCTCCGGCTGCGTTCGCGGTTTTGCCTCATAGATTTCAGTAGAGTTCCGAATCTACCGAACGATGCACCCCCGACGGTCGATAAAGAGCCGTCGGTTTGCAAGTCTCGGAGGGCGTACATGGGTCGCATCCTGATCGTTTCGCCGCGGTACCCGTACCCGATGCGCTCGGGGTTCGATCTGAGAATCGCTGGGCTCCATGAGTGGATCGCTCGAGAGCACGAGGTTCACTATCTTGTCGCCGAGCCGACGTCGGCCCCAACGAGGGCACTCGACCCACACGCGAGCCTTACGTCGATCGAGTTCGTCTGCACCGGTGCCGAAGGACGGGGCGCCTCAGCCTTGGCTCGAAGGCTGTACCGCCGGATAGCAAAGCCCAGTTTCAACAGCTGGGCGTACTCGCCGAGGCTGCTGGAACGAAGACTTGTCGAATTGCATGCGGAGCGCCAGTTCGACGCGGTCCTGATTCAAACCCCAATGCTGGCGGTCGCACTCGCCGCCGTTACCGGCCCGTTCAAAATCATCGATGCAGTTGACCTGTGGTACGAGCGGTACCAGAGCTTTGCCCAAGCTGGACAGGGTCACTTGCTTCACCATATGAGGCGACCTCAAGTCGAACTCGCGGAATACGGTCGACTGGCGGATCTAACGCTCGCGACCTCCCTCCACGACGAACGGGTCATGCGTCAATCGGGCTTGGACGCGACCGAAGTCATGCACGTCCCCGTCGCATTCGAGCCGACTCCGCTGGACGTCTCTTGCCCAGAACCGAACATTCTCTTCGCCGGCGCAAGTGGCCTGACCAACGTGGACGCCATCGAGTACTTCGTGGGCGACGTCTTACCGCATATTTGCGAACAAATCCCTGAAGCCAAGCTTCTGTTGTTGAGGGCGGACGACGAAGTTCGGCAGCGGTTCGGAGGGATTGCCAACGTCGAAATCCTCCCGGATCTCGAAGACGTCCGAGACGCATATCGTCGCGCCCGCGTCGTCGTTGTGCCGCTGCGCCTCGGATCGGGTATCAAGATCAAGGTGCTCGAGAGCTTCGCCTTCGGAATGCCTACGATCGTGTCGCCCGTAGCCGGCCAAGGAATAGAGCTCGGCCGGTATGCGCAACGGAACGTATCACTGGAGCCGACGGTCATGGCGCGCGAGGTACTCGACGCGATGCAGTCCGTCGAGTACCGAGACGAACTGGTCGCATCCGCGTTGAAGACGATCGACGAGACCTATCGTCCAGGGATCGCCTACGCACCACTGATGGCTCGGCTCGAGCGAGAGGTTGCCGCTCGAGCCAACCGCAGTGCCGCGTCTGCGCCCTACTCGAGCGCGAGCGGCGTTGCCGTATCGAGTCGAGGATGATTGTCGCGGAAGTCCGCGGCGGTAATGCCACGCTCTTCGAGTAGCTCTAACAGCGCGACCGTCCCGTGAACCGCCGCAAGCACGTCGCCGGTATGACCGCACTCCGAAATCGTATGCATGTTCCGAATCGGAAATCCGATCGAAGTGGCGGCGGAATCGACGCTCGCGAGGACCGCGGCCATCGCATCGGTACCGGTATCGCGGCCGACGGCCGAGAACTGAATCGGGATGTCCTTGGCGCGGGCGGCCTCCTGCATGAGGGAGTTCAGGTAGGGGTTCACGATTGCACCAACGGCCAGGGTGAAGCCGCATCCCATGCGGTTCGGTGTGAACCGACGATCCGCCACGCCGGGAGCAGCCTCGAAATCGTGAGCGACGTCGACTCCGATCACGACATCCGGTTTGAACTCTTGCGCGAGCACGCGACTTCCGTGGCGCCCGATCTCTTCGTGACTCGCCGCCGCCCCGAGATAACGAACCTTCTTCAATCCGCCGCGCTCGGCCAGCAGGCGAGCGACCTCCGCCACCACGAACGTGCCCAAACCGTTGTCGAGATACGCACCATAAAATGTATCAGGGCTGAATCCGCGCTTGATCTCCCGGTCGAGAATGATCGGGTCACCGGCTTTGATCCCTAGCCCCTCGACCTGCTCACGACGGTTCTCGCCGTGAATCTGCAACTCGAGGTACATCATTTCGGCCTTCAGACCGCGTGCACCACTACGTACTTCGGCGTCAGCGAAGTGGATAGCCCCAAGGGCTTCGATGGTCCCGCCCTTGAGGACGCGATAGCTACCGGGCGACTCCGGATCCTCGCTGAACAACGAAACTTCGTGACCCACCAGAGTGCAGGGCAAGAATGAGTCTGTGTTGACCCAGATCTTGCCGTCGTCGGCGATGTGACGAACTTGCATTCGGATCTTGTCTGCATGGCCGATGACCATCACGGACAACGCGTCGTCGTTACCGGGAGCCGTATCGATCACGGATCCGGCGTTACCGCGGAACCGATGAAGGGCCCACTCGGCCGGTTTGAACTGTTCGACATACGGTTCGAGAACGCCGTGCGTCATGGCTCCTTCGAATCCTATAGGGCTCGGCGCCGCGAGCAGTCGTCGCATGAAATCGAACTGGGGCTCGGGCATGGGAGCTGACCATGGCTGAGAACTCGAAGTCGACACGGGATTCTCCTAGAAGTTGAAGTTCGAATTGAAAGAGAAGGCTTGTCGCCGGCGGATGGATTGCGTCGTCTATCAACGCTCCCGACGGCGTGCCGCCTTGCGGCCGGGACGATAGCCTGGGCCGGGTCGGCGCTGAGTCGAGTGAACGTGATCCCCAGAAGCCGCTTCATGTCGGGCGCGTTCGCGACGAGCGTCGACGGCTTCCTTCGGCGGGCGAGACGAAATCAACGCATTACAACCGTCACCGATCAAATCTCGACGGCCGTGATCCAGAAGAACCTTGCGAACTTGGTAGTAGTTCTCAGGTTTGAAGAACTGCATCAACGCGCGTTGCGATTTCCGGTCTCGCATTTTCTTAGCGATGGCAACCGGCTTCTTCGTGAACGGGTCGAGCCCGGTGTGGTACATGCAGGCGGCGATGTCAAACGGAGCGGGAATGAAGTCCTGCACTTGCTCTGGCTTGTAGCCGTTCTTCTTCAGGAAGACCGCGAGGTCGATCATGGCCTTGACGTCGGTACCCGGGTGAGCAGAAATGAAGTAGGGAACAAGGTACTGCTCCTTACCTGCTTCGGCTGACGCTTCCTTGAAACGACTGTCGAACTCTTGGAAGTTCTCGACCGATGGTCTTTTCATCGCCGTCAGCGTCGTCGCGTCCGAGTGCTCTTGTGCAACTTTCAAGTGACCGCCGACGTGATGCGTCGTCAGCTCTTTCATGTACTCCGGATCGAGCCTCGCCAAATCCATCCGCACTCCGCTCGCGACGAAGACTCGCTTCACGCCCTTCTGCGACCGGACTTCTTTCATCAGGTCGACGAGCTTCGAGTGGCTGGTCCCGAGTAGCGGACAAATCTTCGGATGCACGCACGACAGCCGTTTGCAAACAGCCTCCACCGCAGGCTTGGTACACCGCATGTCGTACATATTGGCGGTCGGTCCGCCGATGTCGCTGATCACACCCTTGAACTCAGGATCTTTCGTCATCCGCTGAACTTCGTTGACCACCGACTCTTTGCTTCGTCGCTGGACGATGCGTCCCTGGTGCGTGGTGATCGAACAGTAGGTACAACCTCCGAAGCACCCGCGCATGATGGTGACCGAGTCTTTGACGACCGTGTGCGCTGGAATGGGATCCTTGTACGAAGGGTGAGGCTTGCGGCTGTAGGGGAGGTCGTAGAAGAAGTCCATCGCCGCTTTGTTCTCGGGGAAACGCGGCGGGTTGCAAACCACCGTCTGGCGGTCGTGGCGCTGGATAAGAGTCTTCGCGTTGAACGGATTGGTCTCGAGGTGGATCAGCCGTGTTGCCTCGGCGAACGCTACCTTCTCTTCCCGGACCTGCTCGAACGACGGCAGCTCGATCATCGAAGCTCCGGTCGGCGGGGTCTCCTTCGCCCCCATGCAATATGCGACTCCCCGCATGTTGCGCAGGTCGCGAACCGACTCACCTGCGTCGAGCCGCTGCGCGATCTCGACGATCGACGACTCGCCCATGCCGTACGAAACGAGATCCGCCTTGGCGTCGAGCAAGATCGATCGCTTGACCGTGTCGCTCCAGTAGTCGTAGTGAGCGAGCCTCCGAAGGCTAGCTTCTACACCCCCAGCGACGATCGGCGTGCCCTTGAATGCCTCCCGCAGCCGTTGGCAGTACACCAACGTCGCCCGGTCGGGGCGAAGCCCAATCCTGCCACCGGGACTGTAGGCGTCGTCGTTACGAACCTTCTTGTTCGCGGTGTAGTGATTGATCATCGAGTCCATGTTGCCGGCGCTGACCGCGAAAAAGAGACGCGGCCGACCGAGCACTTCGAACGCGTCACAGCTCTTCCACGCAGGCTGCGAAATGATCCCGACTCGATAGCCAAACGCTTCGAGGACGCGGCCAAGGATGGCCATCGCAAAACTAGGATGGTCGAGGTACGCATCGCCGGTGACGATGATCACGTCGAGTTCGTCCCACCCGCGCGCGGTGACTTCGGCGCGCGTCATAGGAAGCGGCTGGTGTAGGCGGTCGGGCGACGTGGCGCTGACGCTCGAGCAGTGCCCGAACCGCGAGTGTGCCACTCGGGAGGGCAGGGCGAGCGCGTTGCTCGACGTCTGGCGGGCGGAGTTGGACGACGCTGGTTTCGGGGACACGATCGTACCTTTCGATGCCCTCTCGTCCGTCGTGACCGATCATTGGCGGGCCAAACTAGCACGGCGGGGCTCGAGAGCCCGCCGACCACAACCCGTTCGATCGACTCGCGAAAGGGATCCTTGGAGTCTGAGAAGTCGAGTACTGTACCGACCGGAACGAGAACCGAAAAGAGGGAGCCGGATCTATGGGCCGTCCAGAACCGATATCCGCGCGAGAATTGTGGCAGCACAGCCGTATCGGAGCCCCGTCGGTCGGCCCTGACGGCGATGTGATCTACTCCAAGGTCGTCTGCCAGGAGAACGCCCCTCCGCACTCTCAGCTGATCCAACGGCAACCCGACGGAAACAGCCGAGGCCTGACTGCCAGCGACGGCAACGCCACGGGGCCAGTCCACTCACCAGACGGCAGCCAAGTCGCCTTCCTGCGGAAGCCCGGCCCCGAGGAGAAGCCGCAGCTGTTCGTCATGTCTCTGACGGGCGGCGAGCCCAGACAGCTAACCCAGGCCCCGCTCGGCGTCTCGGACCCCCGCTGGCACCCAACGGGCGCCTCGATCCTCGTCGTGTCGGAGGTTTACTCGGACGCTCCGGACCTTTCGTCGACCCGTGATCGCGTGGCCGCGGACAAGGAACGCAAGGTCCCCAGCCCCCGTGTCACCGAGGACCGGCTGTACAGGTTCTGGGATCAGTGGCTCACCGACGGCAAAGTCCCGCACCTGTTCTCGATCGACGTCGAAACCGCCGAGGCTCGCGATCTCATTCCCGACTCTCGTCGCTGGTTCGGTTTCATGTCGACCACCGGTCACTACGACATATCGCCGGACGGCTCGGAAGTCGCGTTTGCGGCGAACTCCAGCGAACCTCCGCACGACCGCATCCGCTGGGCGATCTTCACCGTGCCCTTTGCCGGGGGACCCGTCGAGTGCGTGACTCCCGACAACCCCGCGGGAGACGACTTGCCTCGCTACTCCCCCGACGGGCGCTGGCTGTTCTACCGAATGCGCCGCCAGTGGGACTTCTACGCCGACCGACCACGGCTGGTCCGCATCGACCGAAGCACGAACGAGCACACTGTCCTCACCGAAGAGTGGGACGCCTCGGTGGAGCAGTACCTCGTCGACGGTGACTCCACACACGTCTACCTCCTCGCCGGCGAACGCGCTCGCACGAGCGTGTTCAGGATGAGCTGCACGGGAGGCTCCCCGGAGCGGCTCGCGACCGGAGGAAGCTTGCACAGTCTCCAACTCGCCCCGGACAACAGCGTCTACTTCGTTCACGCGTCTCTGACCGAGCCACCGGAACTTGCCCGGTTGGCGGCAGGCTCCGACACGATCGAGCGAATTCCAGCTGTCTCGTCGGATCTGAGCGACCGGCTGGGACGTGTCGAAGAGATCGACGTCGTCGGCTCCGGGGGACAGAAGGTGCAGACATTCGTCGTTTACCCGCCCGAGTTCGACCCCGGGAAGAAGTGGCCGCTATTGCAAATGATTCACGGCGGACCACACGGGGTCTCGCCGGACGGTTGGAGCTACCGTTGGAACCCACAGCTCTTCGCGGCGCAGGGGTACGTCGTCGCACTCGTCAACTTTCACGGCTCGACGACGTTCGGTGAAGAGTTCGCGGGCTGCATTCAAGGGAGCTGGGGCGACCAGCCCGCGGACGATATTCTCGCCGCCACCGACGAACTCGTGGACCGGGGTTTCATCGACTCGGAACGGATGGCGATCTCGGGAGGTTCGTACGGGGGATACCTTGTCACCTGGCTCACAACCCTGACGAACCGATTTCGTTGCGCCATCTGCCACGCCGGCGTCATCGACTTCGCTGGGATGTACGCAGGAGACGTATCCCAAGGTCGAGAGCGATCCCAAGGCGGTGCGCCTTGGAACGACCGATCACGAATGGACCAGTACGACCCGATTCGGCACATCGAGAAGATCGAGACGCCGACTCTGATCTTCCACGGTGAAAAGGATTATCGCGTCCCGGCGACGCAAGGGCTTCAGCTCTACGGCATGTTGAAGTCGATGCAGATCGAGAGCCGCCTGGTGTACTACCCCACCGAGAACCACTGGATCTTGAACCGGGAGAACTCGATCCACTGGGTCGACGAATTCTCCGGCTGGCTCGAGCGCTTCCTGTCCCCCTGCGAGCGAAACTAGCCCGGGCTAGGGCAGTGCACACGGCGACTTAGTTTGCCATTCTCCGAAGTTTCAGCTCGGCAACGGGTAACAAGCGAAGCCGCCCCTGCATCGGACGAGAGACCGCACCGCCCCCGGACCGACTTCTGTCTTCGGACGTCTCGGCGGTGAATCTCACACGCTCCCGTCGACGAATAGTTCCTGACGGGCGACGTGCGAAGCCGGTCGCGCAAACCAGAGGAGGCAACATGGCACAGGTTCAGAATTACTCGGCAGCTCAGTTCCTCGAAACCGTCGATCGCCACACCGGCCTCGAATTCGTCCACTTCTCGTCACCCCTCTTCAGCGGTTGCAAGTACATCAGCAAACAGTTCCGCACGCTAGCGCGGCAGTTCGACGCTCAGCTCTCGTTCAGCGAAGTCGCGATCGAACTCCAACAGACCGATCTCATTCGCACCTTCGAAGTCGAACAACTCCCGACCCTGATTCTTCTCCAGGAAGGCGTCGAAGTCGAACGCATTGAGTCGGTGCTACCGCCGGACGAGTTGACAGAGTTTCTGGAACTTTGCGCCTCGTTCTACGTCGAAGAAAAGTCCGAAAACTAGTGAAACCAGCACCGGCCCCATAGCGTCAAAGCGACGTCCAAAAGAAACACCCCCCTCTCCGAGCTCGAAGCGCTCCCGGACCCCACCGGGAGCGCTTCCTTTCATCTGGGGCTGGTTGCTTCCGACCCATAGCGAGTCTCGATCTCCCCCCGATCAACGAGGAGCGTGGTTCCGGAGTCGCTCACCGCCTACAATAGGCAGCGCTTCGGACGCGGCTCAAACGGTGGACGTCGGGAAGGACTAGTGGTTTGAAGTGGATCGCGCTGGGAACCCTGTTGGTCGGTGGAATCGTGGGCTACGTCTTTGGTTCCACGGTGACGAAGACTCCAGAGCGAAAGAGTGTATCCGCGGACCGAGAACCCACTCCCGCGACCGACCCGAGAGTCTCGGCACTCCAGGCAGAACTCGAAGAAGCGAAGCGTCTCCTAGGGCTGGCCAAGTCTCGCGAAAACGCGCTCACCGAGAGCAACAAGATCCTCGAGACGAAGCTGACAGACGCGGACGCAGAATCGACCGGTCCCACCACTGGGGCTGAGATCATTCTCGCCTCACGCGCGTCGGCCGCTGCCGAGGAATTGCTCGAGAAGGGTGATATCGAAGGGCTCTGGCTGCTCGCCGCCGATCTCCTGAATCAAGGGCCGGAAGGATACGAAAAGTTCGAGGAGCTTTTCGATTGGTTCGCTCTTCAGGTCAAGGACGACCGGTCGCTACAAGACATGATCAACAACGAGGAACTGGTACTCGGTCGCTTCTTTCGAGCGTTCGCGGACAACGATGAAGCCGTCCTGCGCTACGGCCTCCACCTGATCGATAGCGACCGGGAACAGTTGTCACCTCCGCTACAGGAGTTTCAGCGCGTACTGTCGGACGGCATGGGCGCAGCACTCATGGGCTTCTACAGAGGCGGAGACTCCGAAATCTACAGCGGCTACCTGTCGCACTTCCAGGCGGTCGCCGATTCTGGCAAAGCAATCGACGATGAACTGATCTCCGCCATTGGAAACATCCCCACCGAAGAGGCGACCGATACCTTGATCGCGATGCTCGAGGGAACCAAGCTTCGCGAGAGCCGAGTCAATGACGTCATCAGTGCACTCGCCTGGCAAGGAAACCCCCGAGCGTTGGGGGCGCTACAACGGTATCTGGATCAGACGACCAACGAACGACGTCGCGCGCTACTCGACCGAGCGATCCGTCTCTTGTCGCGATGACGGTCGCCCGCATCCGCAATGAGACTCAGCAGCGTGCTTGTTCACGTTCGTGACGACACCACCGACCCCGCGTGAGTCATTCAACAACTTTATCATTCAAGAGCCGCTCGGAACGTGTCGCCATGTCAGCCTATCCCGACCTCCCAGATCAAGTTGGCCTGCCCGCTGTTACCGCAGAGCCATCCCGACGCTCATCCGGAGTGATCGGTCGCACAATGGCGTTGGCGCTGGGTTCGTTCACACTCCTGAACTCGGCCGGAGAACTGGTCCGCGACGACTTCGACGCCAACCTTTGGTGGTTGCACCCTCCGGGCCTCGGCTCGACCGCTAGCGCCCTGTTCTTCGCCGTCACAGGGTTGGCTCTTTGTGCAGTCGCAATCCGCCCGCCTCGGCGAAGAGCCAGCAGCCTAGTCGCGCAACTCTTTGCCGCCAGCATCGCCACGATCGCTCTGTGCAACGTCGTGACCTACTACCACCTGCTGAGCGACGCCACCGTACGGAGCACCGTCCCGGTTCCGTTCTCACTAGTCATCGCTGGATCCATGCTGATCGTACTGCCAACGCTGCGCATCACGCCGCGGGCGCGATGGAGCTGGAAACACCGTCTCACCGCGACCGCCCTGTTTGTGGCACTCGGCTTCTTCTTCCCACTCGCCCAGATGTTTTGCTTCGGCAAGACGGACTACCGCCGGCCCGCGGACGCCGCCGTCGTGTTCGGCTGCCGGGTCTTTGCCGACGGTGAACCGTCGTTGGCCCTTCATGACCGCACGACGACCGCTATCGCCCTGTATCACGAAGGCCTCGTCGACAAACTCGTGGTCTCCGGCGGCCCGGGCGACGGAGCCATTCACGAAGCCGAAGCAATGCGAACACTCGCCATCGAACGGGGCGTAGATCCGGACGCCATCGTGATGGACCGTAACGGCCTCAACACGTGGGCGACTGTCAAGAATAGCTCCGCATGGCTCGAGGCCAACGGCTTCGACAGAGTCATCGCCGTCAGCCACTTCTATCATTTGCCGAGAATCAAGATGGCGTTTCGGCGGATGGGCCGCGAAGCGTACACCGTGCCGGCAGACGAAACACGGCTCATGAAACGGATGCCGTTCTTCATGCTGCGCGAAGTCGCTGCGTTCTGGGTGTACTACCTGCGGCCACTAGTCGACGGTTAGCGAAGGCCCGGCTGGCATCTCGCCCCCAAAAGCGCATCCCTAGAAAATCTCACGACGTTCCCCGGGTCCGGCGCTCGCTCGCGGCAACTCCACGGCCGGGATTCCCAGCTCGGCGGCCAGTCGATTGATTTCGGGGAGGGACTCCGAAAACACACGCTCGAGACTCACCAACTGTACGTCGATCTTCGCCGTCAACTCCTCGCGTACCGCGTACGCCTGACGGGTCGGACGAAAATCGCCGCTCGACGCGTTCGACATGACTCCGGCGAGCTTGTCACTGAGACGGATAGGGTAGTTGAGCGGGTCTTGACGGCTCCGGTTCTTGGTTTGATACAGCGCTTCTTCGATCGCGGTCATCGCTTCGTCGGTGCTTCCGATGAGCGCCACTAACGGCTCGCTACCGGCCGCGTCCTTCGCCTTGGATTTCAGATCATTGAGTGAGCGACGTACAGTGCGCAGCTCTTTGATCGAGCCATGCGTCTGCGTCAATTTGTCTCGGACTTGAACGAGGAAGTCGAATTGAGCGACGTAGTCATCCTCGGTAGCACTCGAACGAGGATCGGGCAGCAGCTCGAACTCTTGCACATCCGACCAATCGCCCACGTCCAGTCGAATACGGTACCGACCCGGTTTCGCTCGTGGACCACTCGTCCCGCCACTCCACAAGACCATGCCGGGGAACGCCTCGGCCCCCGGATAGCGTAAGTCCCACGACGCTCGTTGCAAACCGGCACGACTCTCGAGAACTCTATCGCGTCGCGACGGATCGGGAGTACGACCAGCCGCCTCTCCTTCGCTCGCACTCTTCTTCTTATCAGGCTTGCGAGTCAGCGTTCGAATCACCGTGTCGTTTGTATCCATCACGGTGATCTTCAACGTAACGTCGTCGGCGAGGTCCTCTTTCAGGTGGTAGAAGAACTGTGCGCCACCCGGAGGATTCGCCCCCATGTTACGAGGCTGACGCGAGCGGCCGCCGCCTATCCGGTAGCCACTCCGCGGCGGATACAGGTGCGCGAGCTTGCTCGTCAGTTCCGTGCTAGTCAACTCAGCGCGCCACTCGTGGAGGACCGTCAGGTCGTCGAGAATCCAATAGCCCCGTCCCTGCGTGGCGGCGATGAGATCCCCATTCTTCACGGCCAAGTCGGTGATCGGGACGATGGGTAGATCGAGCTGCAGCGGTTCCCACTTCGCGCCATCATCGAAACTCACGTAGACCCCACGCTCCGTCCCAGCGTAGAGAAGTCCGCGCCGGACAGGATCTGCTCGGACGACCCGCGTGAAGTGATCCGACGCGATTCCGGTGATGATCTTCCGCCACGTACGGCCGTAGTCCGTGGTGACGTGCAAGGACGGTCGGAAGTCGTCACTCTTGTAACTCGTCGCCGCGACGTAGAGGCCACCAGGTTCGAACGGGTGCGCCTCGATGCTGTTGATCTGCGCCCACGGTTCGAGCTCGGGAGGTGTCACGTTGTTCCAGTGTTCGCCGTCATCGCGCGAGACATGGAGCAACCCGTCATCGGAACCACACCACAGCACTCCCTGTTCGTGCGGGGACTCTAGCGCCGCAAAGATGGTGCAGTAGTACTCGACGCTCGTATTGTCTTTCGTGATCGGTCCGCCGGATGGGCCAAGTCGCGCAGGATCGTTCCGCGTCAGATCAGGACTCAGCGCAGTCCAACTCTCTCCTCCGTCGCGTGTGCGGAAGAGTACATTCGCGGCGACGTACACCGAGTTCGGATCGTGCGGCGAGAAGAAGATCGGAAAGTTCCACTGAAATCGGTACTTCAAATCTTTTGCGCCCCACCCCATCGGGTTGTCGGGCCAGACGTTCACGGATCGTCGTTCACCGGTTCGATGATTGAGACGAACGAGATACCCGCCGTACGAACCGCCGTAGACAATGTCCGGGTCGTCCGGCTTCGCTACGATATGACCGCTCTCACCGCCCGCCGTCGATTCCCAATCCCGCAACGAAATTGCGCCCGACGACAACGAACGGGAGCGAATACGAACCGCTGAGTTGTCTTGCTGACCGCCGAGCAATCGATACGGAAAGTCGTTGTCGATCGACACGCGGTACATCTGCGCCGTCGGCTGGTTGTCTTGTCGAGACCATGTCTTGCCAGCGTCGTACGTAACGTTAGCGCCGCCATCGTTCGACTCGATCATGCGACGAGGGTCTTTGGGATCGATCCACAAGTCGTGATTGTCAGAGTGCGGAGTCGAGAGTCGCGAGAACTTTCGCCCCCCGTCCTTGGAACGATGAAAACCGACGTTCAAGACGTAGACGGACTCCTCGTCGACCGGATCGGCGTAGATGCGAGAGTAGTACCAAGCGCGTTGCCGCAAACTGCGTTCGTCATTCGTTCGGGCCCACGTCTTACCGGCGTCGCGGGAGCGAAACACGCCGCCCTCGGCGGCCTCGACGATGGCGTACACGTTGTCCGGATTCGAAGCCGAAACCGTGACCCCCATGATTCCCAGCGGTCCCGACGGGAACCCTTCGTTCTCGTGAAGCTTCAGCCACGTTGCGCCGCCGTCCACGCTCTTCCACAACGAAGAGCCGGGGCCGCCCGACTCGAGAGTCCAAGGTGTTCGGTGCACTTGCCAAAGCGATGCGTAGAGGATGCGAGCATTGGTCGGATCCATGGCGAGATCCACCGCGCCGCTGTCGGCATCGACGAACAAGATCCGACTCCAGGATTCGCCGCCGTTACGCGACTCGAAAACCCCTCGCTCTTCGTTCGAGCCGTACAAGTGTCCGAGCACGGCGGCGTAGACGTGATCGGGATCATTCGGATCGACTCGTAGTCGGCAGATATGGCGAGAATCGTCGAGTCCCCGGTGTTGCCACGTGCGACCCGCGTCGGTCGACCGCCACACGCCGTCGCCGTGCGACACGTTGCCGCGGATCGTCTTCTCGCCGCCGCCGACGTAGATCACGTTCGGATCCGAGGGCGCGACGGCGACGGCCCCGATGGACCCGCCGAAGAAACCGTCGGAAATGTTACTCCAGCTGACACCACCGTCAGCCGTCTTCCATACCCCTCCACCAGCGGATCCCATGTAGTAGAGATTGCGCTGCCCCGCGACTCCAGCCACCGCCGCGCAGCGGCCGCCGCGGTACGGGCCGACTTCGCGCCAATCGAGCGCCGCGAACCGCGGATCGCGATCCTCGTCGGTCGACTGGGCGACGACGCCGGAGCAAAACATCAGAACCAAGAAGGCGATCGACAGGGTCACTCGGGCGTTCATGCGGGTCCTTGTTCGAGTCGGAAATCGGTAACGCCCAACGAAGTACGTTTAGGGCAATGCTAGCGTAGACGGGTCGGTGCTCCGGAACCGTACCTTAGTGTCGAACTGCATGTTACGATACTTCGCTCGGCCCACCCCCGAAGGGAACCCCAATGAGCTCTCGCGCCACGGTACTCGTCTGCCTCCTCGTTTTGACCTTCTCGGTCGCCGCACCCCCCGATGGAGCAATCGCCGCTCAAGTCACAGACGCTGAACCCACAGGCGCAACCTCAACTAGCCACAACTCGGGCGGGCAACCCGGTGCCATCGAGTATTCGGACGCGTTGAAGAAGCAGGTCGTCGACGCCATCCAGGCGAAGGGTTCCGACTACGAACCACGAACGCGCCACAAGAGCAGTGACGGCAAGGCGCTCTACACGAACCGACTCATTCTCGAGAACAGTCCCTACCTACTCCAACACGCCCACAACCCGGTCGATTGGCATCCGTGGGGAGATGAAGCGTTCGAGATAGCCAAGAAGCTCGGGCGACCCGTGTTGATGAGTGTCGGATACACGACATGCCACTGGTGCCACGTCATGGAGGAAGAGTCGTTCGAAGACGCGGAGATCGCGCAGTTCATCAACGAGAACTACATCGCGATCAAAGTCGATCGGGAGCGTCGCCCCGACGTTGACGCGATCTACATGGACGCTGTGCGCATGATGACTCGGCGTGGCGGCTGGCCCATGACTGTGCTCATGGACCCGGAGCGGAAACCGTTCTTCGGCGGGACCTACTTCCCCGCACGAGACGGGGATCGAGGAGCACCGGCCGGCTTTCTCACCATCATCACCGAGCTCAACAAGATCTATAAGGATGATCCGGAGCGAATCACTCAGGCGACACGACAGATTACTGAGCAACTCTTGAAGCAAGCCGCTTCACTCAAGCCCGAGTCCGTGCCTTCGTCGGCTGCGATCGAAACGCATGTGACCCAAATGAAATCGGTCTTCGATTCGAAGGACGGCGGATTCGGACGGGCGCCAAAGTTTCCACGCCCGGCCACACTCGACCTGCTGTTTCGCTACCACCGCCGCACCGGCGACGACAACGCACTCCACATGGCGACGCACACGCTCGACAAGATGGCCGACGGCGGCATCTACGACCAGGTCGGCTCCGGCTTCCACCGGTACTCGGTCGACGCTATCTGGCTCGTGCCGCACTTCGAAAAAATGCTGTACGACAACGCGCAGCTTGTCTCTGTCTACCTCGACGCGTACCAGATAACCCAACACGCCAAGGCGGCTCGAGTGGCGCGTGACGTCTTGGACTACGTCTTGAGGGAGATGACATCTCCAACCGGCGGCTTCTACTCTGCGACCGATGCCGACAGCAAACGTCCCGACGGCCACACCGAAGAGGGGTGGTTCTTCACTTGGACGATTGTCGAGATCCTTGGGGTTCTCAGCGGTAAAGAATTCGCCGCCTTCAGCGCCCACCACCGGCTGTCGAACAGCGGGAACTTCGAGGGGCGCAACATTCTTCATGTCACCAAGACGCGTGACGCGAGTGCTCAACAGCTCGGTATCGATCGCGCGGAGTTCGATCGCAACCTCGCGAGCGCCTACCACCTGCTCTATCAAAGCCGAGAGTCGCGACCCAAACCGATTCTCGACGACAAGGTACTAGTCGCCTGGAACGCGCTCATGATCAGCGCCGCCGCGAAGGGGTATCGAGTCCTCGACGACAAGCGCTACCTCGTCGCCGCACAGAACGCGGCCGCCTTCCTTCGCGACAACATGTGGGACGGCGCGGAGCTGCGCCGAACGTGGCGCAATGGACAGTCGAGCCATCGCGGGGTGCTAGCGGACTACGCGTTCTACGTGCAAGCGCTGCTCGACCTCTTCGAAGCGAGCCAAGACATCAGCTGGCTGACGCTCGCGATCGACATTCAGGCCAAACTCGACGCGCAGTTCTGGGACACGTCCGGCGGTGGCTACTTCATGGCGAGCGAATCCGAAAGCGGACTGCTGGTACGACAGAAGCCGATGTACGACGGTGCGATTCCCAGCGGCAACTCGATTGCGGCTCGTAACTTGGTCCGGCTCTATCACTACACGACCAAGGACAGCTACCGAACGCGAGCCGAAGAGTGCTTCGGCGCGTTCGCCGAACCGTTGAAGCAAGGCGCCGGCCTACCCGCCCTGGCGTGCTCTCTGGACGCGTACCTCGATCCATCCAAAGAGATTCTCATCGTCAAACCGACAGACGACGCCGATGCCGAACCCTTCTTGGCCGCGCTACGTGGACACTATCTCCCGAATCATTTGATCGTCGTCACGACCGAAGCCCGAGCGGCGGAGCTTGCGAAGCACATTCCGATCTTGGGGTCGAAGGTCGCGAAGGACGGCAAGGTCACCGCCTACGTCTGCCAAGACCGAGTGTGTCAACTCCCGACGACCGACCCCGCCGTCTTCGCCAAACAGATCGTCGAAGTGGTGGATTACCCGCCGGGAGCGGTCGAAGGCGACGCGAAGCCGGCTGATAACGGCGGCTAACCGAGGGCGCTGCACACGGAGCAGAACAGCGGAGCAGAATCGCTCGCCGTCATCAGAGCGGCGAACGATTCGGCTCTGAGTCTTGCGGCGACCCTAGAGCGCTGCCCCCGATCGCAAACGACACCACCGTGCCGATGATGATCCACCACGGCCAAGCGATCACCACGCGCCCGTCCAAGTAGGCCGGCTGCAACATGAGACCGATCCCCACCGCAGCCGAGACCAACATACCCGTCAAGACCGACGCGGCTGACCCACGCGGAGTCAGCAGCCCGACCAGAAACGCACCGAGAAGCCCGCCGTACAGAACCGTCATCGACCCCAGAGCGATGCCGATCAACGTCATCTCCGTGCCGTCGAGAACCGCGCGATAACGAACGCAGCCGATGGCCGCGGCGTTCAACGTAACGGCGAACACTATCGTCGTGATTCGAATGGTGCCGAGCGACGCGTGTTCATCACCCCTCACATTGACGACCCACGTTGTGGCAAGGGAGTTCAAGGCGGAGTCCATACTCGACATCGCCGCCGCGAACAGCCCCGCGAAGATGAGTCCCCGCAGACCAGCTGGCATCTCGTGGAGGACGAACAGAGGGAAGATCCGATCCTTGTCCGCGATCGAGTACGCCCCGGTGAACCCGCCTCCGGTTTGGTAGTAGAACCACAACCCGGTCCCGATCATGAGGAACACGGCGGCAACCGGGATCGCGGCCACTCCCGACGCAACGAGAGCCGCCCCCCCTTTGTCGCTGTTGCGCGTCGTCAACAAGCGCTGCACCATGTCTTGATCAGTGCCGTGGGTGGCTAACGTCAAGAAGAACCCGCCGAGCAGTGCAACCCAAAGCGGATGCGTCTGACCGAAGATCGAAGCGATCATGTCGAGCGCAGAGGTTCCCTGGAGCGGAGTCGTCGCGACGTGAAAAATCGTCGTCTTCTCTTCGAACGACGCCGCCTCGAAGATCTCGCTCCAGCCGCCTTCGGCTGCGGAGCCGAGCACCACAACCGCGGCGCACGCGGCGATCACGAAGACTGCCCCTTGAATCACATCCGTCCATATCACCGCACGAATGCCGCCGACCAAGGTGTACGCAGCCGCTAACCCACCAGCAACGACGATCGACTCTTCCATAGACCGTCCGGTAACCGTGGCGAACGCCAGCGCTGCGATGAACAGTCGAGTGCCCGACGCCACGACCCTCCCGATGAGGAACATCCACGACGCGCCGAGTTCCACTCCGCGTCCGAATCGGCGGCGCAAGAACTGATAGACGGTCACCACGCCAAGTTCGTAGAACACTCGCAGGAAGAAGTAGACCAAGAATATTCGAGCGCAGAGGGATCCGAGGCCAAACTGCAGGTAGGACCAACCGTGGGCGCCGCTGTACCCGAGCGCCGGGACGGCGATGAACGTGGCGGCCGAAATTTCGGTGGCGACCATCGACCCGAACGCCGCCCACGCGGGGATTCTTCGGGAACCGAGAAACATGTCGTCTTGGGTTTGGTGTCCGCGGCCGGTGAACCAACCCACCGCGAGGACAACAACTCCATAAAGAGCGATGACAACCCAGTCGATCGTGTGCACGCAATAAGTCCCGTTCGCTGGAGGCGCCCGCACCCTAACAGCAACTCCGCCCAAGCTCCATCCGCGACTTGACACCTGAACGACGCCTTCTGAGAATGCGTCGTTCTCGATGCCACGGGTCTGAATCTCAACCGGAGGAGCACAATGATCGTTCGAGTCGACGGAGCCAGCTCTGAAGCTCCCGAACCGGGATCTCCCGAACCAGCGACTCCCGAAGCGGCCTCGCCCCACTCTTGGGTCCGCGTATGTGCATTCTCTTTCGTCCCGGGCCAAAGTAATCCGTTTCTCGACCGATTCAGCGCGAACCTCGCCGCGGCCGCGACCGAGCTGGGGCACGCTGTTGACGACCCCAGCGATCGCACCGACGCCTTGGTCACGACGGCTCGCTACGGAGAAGCGATCTCCTGGCGCCACTCCGTTCTCTTCACGGGCCGCGCAAAGTTCGGCCTCTCCGTGCAACCGCCCCTGTTCACCATCGTGCACATCGAACCCGATGACTTGCAGCGCCAGCTACAACACTTCTCGAAGGCGCTGGAGCACCCAGAACCGCGGCCGGTCGACTTCCAGTTCGACGGACTGGCGGAGCACGCCCACGACGTTCTCTACACGCAAGGTCGCCGCGGCGGCCCCATGATGTCGGTGGCGCGCGTCGCCCAAGCGCAGTCGAAGTCACTGCGCGTGCTACTGGTGGTCGGCCACGACAAACCCGAGGCGTGTTACCTCGTCGACCTCGCCGGGGCGTACCCGCGCATCGAAAACCGTGGCGACGCGGCGTTTTATCAAGAACTCATTCAACGCATGTCGACCGCGTTGAGCACGCGGGAGATCGCTCAACACGACGTCACCGGCGAGCAAGTCACGCGCGCAGCGTGGGAGAGCCTCGACACGCCGCGTGCGATGGTCGCGGTTTCACATCAACTCGGCGAACGCGACTTCTTCACGACGAAGATATTGATCGAAGACCTCGTCAAAGTTCCGGCCGTCTCCGGGACCATCGCACGTCAGTACAGCGAGGGTTGCTTCTCGACCTGGGACCCGACACTGAACGCGCTCGTCATCACCGCGACCGGCAGCGAGCGCCCCGTCGACAAGGGACAGATCACGGATCAAGATCTGGCGGTCGTGACCGGAGTGCTCGCCGACGGAACGGGAGCCATCGCGCGCCCGGTCGAAGGGCTCGGAAACGGAGCTCCGTCATCGGAAGCGGTCGAGTTCCGCGCGGTCGACGATCGCCTACCCTGGATCGAGCTCGCGGCCGAGTGGAATGCCCCGAAACCCGTCCCAGTGGTACGCAGCAAGCTACACGGTCACCGTGGAGTTTCGGCGTACGATCCGCGCACGGTCGAGTACGTCCCTTTGGCGGCGCCGTACTTCAAGTATCTCGTCTCTTGCTCGACCGAAGCACAAGCGTGGGCCATAGAGGAGGCGTTCGCACTGTCTGCGAGCCTGCAAGATCCGAGCGACCCCCGCACTGTAGCGTTCACGGTTCTTCCCGGTCACGGCATGCTTGCCGTCGAGAAGTGGGTCGCCGGCGCCAAGCCGTTCGAAGTATTGATCGACGCCATCGACTCGGGTCGACTCCAGATCTCCAATCGAGTTCCGCAGGGTCCGTTCGAGTACTGCGCCAAACCGAACGACGAGCGACTCTACGCCAAGCTTCCGAACAACCTCGAGTACAACGCCCCCACCACTCGCCACCTCGACGGCGCGAACCGGGGCTAGAGGTGCGGCTCTGCAACGTTGATCCGAGAAAGTGTGCGTGACACCGCCTTATCCCCCGTCTATCAGGCCGGGGATTAGAACCAGGCGGGAAGCAGGCGCATGCGTAGACAGCACACACGACGACTCATGGCACTTGGACTGACAACACTCCTTGTGACGATCGGAAGTTCGAAAGCGAACGGCCAGGTCCAGGAGATCTACGGTGTCCCCCTACCTTCGAGCGATATTGTCTTCTGCATCGATTACTCGGCCAGCGTGACTCACGGTGTGGATTGGATGGGGACGCTCGCGGAGATAGAGGACACCCTCGGCCAGCTCACTCCGGGCAACCGTTTCTCAATCGTGAAGTTCAGATACATCGCCGAGATCTTCGATCCAGACCTCGTCAGCGCGACCCCGGAGGCGATCGAGGCAGCGATCGCGTTCTTGTGGGACATGCCGAGCGACGCCACCTGTCTGCTCAATGGCCTCGTTCCGGCTCTAGACATCGCTTCGACGGGGACGGTCGGCGATCGATCGGTCGTGCTCATCGGAGACGGCGGGATCGGTTGCGACGCTACGTCAGACATACCCGAGGGCACGTTCATGCCGCAGCTCCTCGCCGCGAACCCGTTCATGGTACCGATTCACGCCATCCAAACCGTGGATTCGCCGACCGCAAGTTGGCCTGCGTACCCGACGATCGCGCTCGCAACCGGCGGCCTCTACGTGGTTGGCTTCGGCCGGCCGTTCGTGCGAGGCGATGCCAACAACACAGGCGTGGTCGACATCGCTGACGTGGTTGCCATCCTCGAATCGCTAGGCGGATTCCCATCGGGATCGTACCCGTGCAGCAACGCGCGAGACGCCGACGCCGACGGAGTTCTCGATCCGATCGCCGACTCCCTGTTTCTGCTGTCGGCTCTGTTCTTGGGAGTGCCCATGGCGTGGCCGTACGCGCCGCACTGCGGACAAGACCTCTCGGCGACCGCTCTTCACTGCTTCATGGCAGCGTGCCCGTAAACGCTAGAGGCTAGAACTTCGAATGCGAGCGCAGCCGAGGGAAGACTCTACCGCTGCGCTCGGCGTAGCCACGATACTCATCACCGAACGCGTCGATCATGAGTTGCTCTTCCCCCGACACCCGGACGAGGTAGAGCGCGGCAAACGCGAGCAGCGCTCCCCAGCCGGCCAGCCAATTGGGTAGCAGCAACCCCTGAGCGATGGTGAACAGGAAGATGGCGGAGTACATCGGGTGTCGAACGCGTCGGTAGACACCCGATGTGATCAGCTCGTGCTCCTTGCGAAGCTCGACCGTGACCGACCAGTTGAGGCCGAGATCCGCATGTGATCGCCAAAACAACCAAAGCGCGGCAACCATGATGCCGGTACCGACCCAATGAGCCTCGACTGGAAGGACGTAGTCCGCGAATTCAAGCCACGGCGAGCACAGATAGACAATGGGCAAGACGAGGCTAGTTGCCATCACCCCTATGAGGAGCGGCACCTCGGTCGCCACCGAACGTCGATCGGTACGCTCGACCACGCCTGCGCGTTTCATGTACACCTGCCGAGTGCCGGTGTAGATGACAAAGCCGACGACAAACACCAAGCTCCAAGGTTGAGTCAGGTTCATGCCGTGCTCCGTCCGTCACGGGCGCTACCCAGCAGTGTCGGTGGCTCGGCCTGGAACCTTGACTTCGATCAGCAGGTCGTCGCCGGCAGCTCCTCCGTCGGCAAACTTCAGATCAGAAATGCGAAGCTGGTAGATTCCAGCCGGAACCGGAGAAACGAGCTCGAACGCCCACTTCTTCTTACGCGTTGAGTTGCCTTTGACATCCGGAGTGACGTCCCAGTACGGCGGGAGATCCTTCGCGCTAATAGCGGCGCCATCCACTTCGAGTAAAGTGTTCGACAGCTCGAAGCGCACTTCACGGGACGTGGTGTTGTGAAGAACCACATACACCTCGATCTTTCGGCCACGAACGTTGTTCGCTACCGACTCGACGCTCGCCTTGAGGACGCCGCCCTCGAGTTCCGCCGTGTAGAGCTCGGTACCGGGAGAAAACTTAGCCGTCACCTTCTTCTCTGGGTTGCCTTTGACCTTCTCAGCTCCCCAACCCTCCAGCGGAACGCTGCTACACCCGACTACGCTCATCATCAAAAGGCCAAGCATCAACCAGCCCAACATCAATACTCGCATCGCGATCTGTCCCTTCAGGATCCAAGTGAAGGCGACATACTAAGAGACAGCGGGCCGCATCAAAAGCTCAAGCCGTAGGCGGCGTTGAAGCCGAACCCTTCCTCCGAGTACCCGAAGTCCGCGCGAAACAGAGCTTGCCGCTCGAGGGAGGCACGAAGACTGAAGCCATAGCTCGCTTTGGTGTCGTCGGCGGCCAAGCCGTAAAATCCGGGACCCACCGATCCCACCTCGTAGAAGAGCGCGACCCCTAATCGCTCCACCCGCACCCGCTTGGTGATCGAGAAGCCGCGCGGGATAGGCCAGAATCGGTACTCACCGGAGAGGTGCCACGCGGCGTCGTCGGTAAATCGATTCCCAATGTAGCCGCGCAGCGTGTGCGACCCACCGAGCGACGGCAGCGCCCAGAACGGAAGGTCACCGTAGGTGGTCGTCACCAGTCCGCCGAACGCGATCGCATCGGTGGGCGGGTGCTCTTCGTCATGGCCGCCCCCGTCGTGAAGCAACCCCGGCACCGGGAAGATAATGCTGCCCTCCACGGTCGCGGTCCCGCCTAGCTCTCCTCCGGTCTGCAGCGGAGCGGCTTCCGTCGAGATACCAATCGAGTAACCGCAGTACGGATTGTGCTGGCTGTCACGGGTGTCGATGCGCACACCTGCGGTTACCCAGGCGCTGTCATAACTGTCTCCGTCACTGAAGAGCTGAGGAAAGTCAGTCTTGGTATCAGCGACATCGGAGATCTCTCCGTGGCTCAAGTTGCGATGCTCGGCGAGCACACCGATGTCGAGAACCAAATCGTCTCCCGGCCTCGGCAGGGTGAACTGACGCGAGAAACCGACGTTGGCGACTTCATCGGTAAAGCTCGTTTCCGCCGATTCCCGAGTGTCCGCGCCCTTACCGTAGAAGCGGCGCGTCAACGTTCGACGATAACCTCCGCGAGCGCTGAGATAGTTACGCTCTTCCTGTGCGATCCCACTCGGGAGATCGATTTGATTCTGCCAACGCCGCCACGCAAACCGATAGCTTTGCTGCCCCTCCGACGAGTAGCTCAGGAACGCCCCGGCGAACTCCTGTCGACGTTGGTTACGAAAATCGATGTCGGTGATCGACACTCCGCCGCCGGCGCCGATGTCTTCCTCGAAGAAGAAGAGGGGTATGGCAAAGCTCGATACGAACAGTCGGTCGATAATGTTGCCCGGCAAGATTCTGCCTTCGGGCACGTACCGCCAACGATCCGGATTGGGGAGATCCTCCGGCAAGTCGACCTTGGGAATGCGTCCGTCAGGATCGATCCCGATCATCGGATCGTCTTCGCCGATCTCCGTATCGTCATTCTCGACGACGAACGGTCCTTGTACTACCGAAGGGCGCACGACCGGTGCCCCGCAGCCGGTCAGCAAGGCGGCGAAGAAGAAGACGCGCCAGCCGCTCAGAGAAACATGGGAACCCACGGTCATTCACCTTTCTTCGCGATCATGACCGTGTTCGCTTGCGCCCCGAGATCGGGCCGCACGGACTCGACTTGCAAACCAAGCTCGTTCAACAGAGACCGCCAATCTTCTTCCGTTCGAAAGTGGAACCGGCCAAAACGACGCGTGAAGCCGACCGACTTCGCCAATGTCTCTCCGGCCGTGATACGACGCTCTCTCGAATCTCCGGTCGAGCAACCGTCTCGAAAGACGAGACGACCACCCGACGAGAGTTGCTGGACGACGCTCGCGAGGATCGCTCGCTGGCTGTCGTGCGGCCAGTAGTGGAGGACATCGACCAAGAGAGCGGTGCCGAACAATTCCGACCTCTGCGGCCACTCCAAGATATCGGCGCACTCGACAGAAACCGCAGGGCAATCTCGGAGTACCGCTTGGACTCGCCACACCTTACGTTCGTCGACGTCCAACGCGCAGATTCGGCGATTTGGGTCCGCCAGGGCCAGGCGGACTGTCATCACACCGTAACCGCAGCCGACGACGAGCAGGTCACCTCCGCCGGAGCAGAGCGACGGCAACGCTTCCACCAAGGGGTCCCGCTTCACCTTCGACGTGGCGTAGTGACCGATTGCGGGACCGACGTAGCGATAGCGACGAGCGACGTCGCGCTGCCAGCCGCGGGCCGCGCCGGGCGATACGACGACCACCTTCCGCAAGAGCGCCGGAACCAGAACCACCGTCGCCACGATCGCGACCAGCAGTCCAACCGCTGTCGGCAGGAGCGGCACGGCATCGGACCCAGCCACTCGAGCCGCCACGAGAGCCACGGCGGCGGCGACCACTGCTGCGCCAACCAGACGCATCACCGGCGGCGGCCGACTGGCGAGGTTCCGTTCTCGTCGCAGAACTCCGTCGCCCGAGCGGATCGAAACGTCCAGAAGCAAGAGTGCAAGCACCAGGAGAGCCGCCGTCGCAGACGAATCGACCGACGCCGAACACCAACCCCATACGCCGAGCAGCACGAGCACGGTGAGAAGCCCGGGAAGCGCCATGGTTAGCGCGGTTTCGAGCCGACCCTGCCAAGCGAACACAATGAACAGCGCCAGTAACATCAACTCCAGTGGGCGCGCCATGAAGTCAGCCCACGAGACCCCCGTGAGTCGCGTCACTCCGACGCATGCTGCGACGACTGTGACCACCGCAGCAATCACAAACCACGGGGACGCACTGCGTGGCGACACGCCATTTCGAACAACTGCGCCGGGTGCCCGCGCGCGGCGCGCCGACGCCCAGCGCGGCAAAAGCATCGTAGCGACAAGTGTCTGAATCAATACGCCAGCGGCACCGACGAGCGCCGCCTGGCGGATGGCACCAGACTCTCGGATTGCCAACAGGGTGATCACCGACAGCGAGGCAGAGCCGGACATCAAACTAGCTCGGGTCGACACCGGCTCGCCCCGCCGCAACTCGCAACCGGTGTGAATCAAGCTCGGCAACCCCAACGCCGCCAGCGCCGCGCCGAACGCCGCGACACACATCACGCGGCCCGCCGAGTGCGCTCGCGTGCAGCAAGCACCGCGTATGTCACACTCGCCCCGGCGGTCGCTACCGCAATCGCCAACGCAAAGCTCCCGACCACCCAGGGCAAGAAGTCATCGGTCCCCGTCGGCAACGACGTCAACGATCGCCCTGACTCCCACGCGGCGGAACCGTCCTGCCGCACGATCCAACGCCCGAGAACGAGCGACGCGTAGAGAATCGCGGGAACGGCCAACGGAAATGAGACATGGCTCGCGATGACCGCAATGGGCTTCGACAAGTCGAACCAGTGCGCGCACAACAGCGTCAGTGCGACTTGGAATCCCCAGAACGGCGCGATCCCCATGAACAATCCGAGCCCCACAGACAACGCGATACGACCGGGCGACCCCGGCTCCTTGAGAAAGAGTTCGGACAGTGTCGCCCGGAAGCGCTGCCGCCAACTCTGGTCGTGAAACTCGCGTCGCGACCGAACGGCGAGGTACGGGGCCGGCAGACAAATGCGCTGCGCGACGAAGCGAGTATTCAGATGAGCGATCCGCATGAAGTCCACGAACGGCCGAAGGTGCGAGACGCGCTGGTCGCCTTTGAAGTAGCGCACTCCAATAGGAATGGAATCGATGGGAACGCTGGTCCACGCGGCGCGAACCAGCACTTCGATCTCGAAGTCGAAGCGATCGGTGGCCAAGGCAAGTTTCATGACCGACGCCAAAGGGTACGCGCGAAAGCCGGTCTGGGTATCCGGGAGACGCAAGCCGGTCTCCACGCACGTCCAGAAGTTCGAGTTCAGGCAACCGAGGCGGCTACCACGCGGCGCGCCGGCCGCGACCAGATCTCGCTGCCCGAGAAACAGTGTGGTCGGCGAGCGCTCGATCGCCTCGACGAATCGCGGAATGTCTTCGGGAAGGTGTTGGCCATCAGAATCGATAGAGATCGCGTGGCTAAACCCAAGCTCCGACGCCGCGGCAAACCCGGTAGAAAGAGCTGCCCCCTTGCCCCGGTTCTGTTCGTGGCGAATAACGCGAAGTGAATCGTGCTCGGCGGTCAAACGGTCGAGGATCGCCACGGTTTCGGCCGCGGATCCGTCGTCGACCACGATCACGTCGGGATGAACGCGAAGTGAATCGACGACCACTTGCTCGAGCGTCAGCGGATTGTCGAAGGTGGGGATCAGCACGCAGGGGTGCACGGATTCAACCACGTCAGTCCGTCAGCTCGGTGACCTCGTGTTCGGAGGTGTCTTCTTCGCCTCGGAAGATGCCGCGACGATTGGTCACGATCTCGCCTGGGGCTCCCGCGGCGGGTTGGTTGGGCAGAGTATCGTACTCGATCGGATCGAGCAGCTCCCACAGCGGGCCACGCACTCCGCGACGACGAACGCGCTTGAAGTAGCGCTCGTTCATGTTCTTCTTAACGCCGGGCACGATCCAGTTGTTGTACGTCGTCGCAACCTCGGAGAGATACTCGGTGATCCCGTCCCGGACTTCTTCCGAGATGTAGAACATCGGCGTGATTCCGATTTGCTCACGAGTGGTGAGCCCCCGCTCGATCACGTACTTCGCTAGCGGCGTGTCGCGGTAGAGGCGCAGTCCGATGATGGCGATCACCGCGTTGGCCTTTGACTTGACCGTGTTCTCGACCGTCTCCTTCAGCGTCTCCCACGTCTCGCCGGGACCGCCGAGGATCAGCGAGTGGTTGAAGCGAATGTCAAGGTCGTGGCACCACTCGGTGACGCGAAACACCTGATCGACGTCGAAGCTCTTCTGAAGGCTCTTCAACATGGGGTTCGAGAAAGCGTCGGTGCCGAAGTCCATCGACTGGCAGCCGCTACGCTTCATCACCTCGAACAGCTCCCGCGTCGACTTCGCCGGCGTAACATAGGCGGTCCAACGAATGTTCAGATCGCGACGAATGATCTCTTCGCAAATCTCGACCGAATGCTTCACCGGGAAGTTGAAGACGTTGTCGACGAAGAAGAAGAAATCGACGCCGTGCTTCTTCTGCGCTTCTTCGATCTCGTCGACGACCAACTCCGGCTCGCGCATGCGAACCTTGTTGCCTTCGAGAACAGGGTAGGTGCAGTAGGAACACTTGTAGACGCAGCCGCGGCGCGTCTGAATGTTGATCGAACCGCCCTCGGCAAAGTAGCGGGAGACATCCAGCAGGTCGAGCGCGGGGCTGAGACCGGCGTCGAGGTCCTTGACCTGGCCCGGTAACACCAGGCCTGTCTCGTCCGCGTAGTCCCCGATGACCTTACCGTGCTTGTCAATCTCGTCGACCATCTCAACGAAGACGTTCTCGCCTTCACCGACCACGCCGTAGTCGACGCCGAGCTTCTCGATGAACTCTTCCGGGAAGAGACTGAACGCCGAACCACCCACGAACAGCGTCGCGTCGGGAGCTTCCGCTCGGCAGATCCCCACCATCTTTTGGTAACGGTCGAGGTAGCACGTCACGTTGGGAAAGGCGACGTTGTCGACGTTGCGAATCGACAGCCCGATGATGTCCGGCTTGAATTCCTGGATGGCAGCGGTCAGCTCGACCCCGTAGTCGACGGCGAAGCAGGCGTCGTAAATCTTCGTGACGTGCCCACGCGCCCTCGTCGCGGCTCCGATATAGGCGGCGCCAATCGGCGGGATGGGATCGGGCATTCGTTCTTGGTTAGCCGCGACCAGCAAGACCCTCTGCATCCGTACCTCTTACATTCCGCGACGGGGTTAGAAGCCACGGAATGTATCAGGGTCGGGTTGCAAGCGAAACACCGGAAGGGTTGACGCCAACCCCAGTTCGTCAGAGACTCGCCCCTCGTACCACCTAACGCCGGTCCCTCCCCATCCTTCGTCCGTGAGGTCTTTTTTGTCCGTTGCCCGCCAACATGGAGACGGAACCTCGCCCGTGGACTTCGATGTCGTCGTCATCGGCGCCGGGCCGGGCGGTGCCGCCGCCGCGGCCGCCCTCGAACAGAGGGGCCTCACCGTCTGCGTGCTCGAAAAGTCGACGTTCCCGCGATTCGTGATCGGCGAGAGCCTGCTCCCCCACTGCCTCGATCGATTGCAGGATGTCGGCCTGCTCGAGGTGGTACAAGCCGCCGGGTTCCTGCAGAAGGTCGGCGCCGATTTTCTCCGGGGAGATCAACTCGCCCGCTACGACTTCGACGACAAGCACGGCGACGGGTGGGACTACGCGTGGCAAGTTCCACGCGCCGAGTTCGACGACCTCATCATTCGCACCGTCGCCGAGCGCGGCGTCGACGTTCGCTTTCGAACCGAAGTCCTCGCCGTCGACCTCGAACCGACGCCGACCGTTCGCGCGCGCGACGAAAACGGCAACGAAATCACCATCGCGGCGCGCTTTATCGTCGACGCCAGTGGCTACGGTCGCGTTTTGCCGCGTCTCTTCGACCTCGACGCGCCGTCCGGGCAACCGGTGCGGCAGTCGATGTTCACCTGGGTTCGCGGCGATCGTCGCGAGCGCGTCGAAGGCGGCCTCGACGACGGGCGCACCTGGATTTGCCTCCACCCCAACGGCTCCTGGGTGTGGGTGATCCCGTTCGCCGACGGCAAGACCTCGGTCGGAGTGGTCGGTGATCCCGCGACCTTCGAGGGATATCCAGAGTCGCCGACGGAACGCATGGCCGCAATCCTCGCCGAGGAACCGAACTGCGCACGGCGACTCGCAAACGCTGAGTACGAGTTCGAGCCACGCACGGTTCGCGGCTTCTCGACGACGGTGAAGAAAACCTACGGCAAGAACTTCTGCCTAGTCGGCAACGCCACCGAGTTCCTCGACCCAGTGTTCTCATCCGGTGTCACGCTAGCGTTCGAATCCGGCGTACGAGCAGCGAACCTCATCGCGGACGAACTCTCCGGCGAGACCGTCGACTGGGAAGAAGACTTTGCGAAAGCGATGGCCGTCGGAATCGACGTCTTCCGGACGTTTGTGGACGGATGGTACGATGGCCGCGTCGAGAAGATATTCTTTGCCCCGAGGCAAGACCCGAAGGCGCGCCGCGAAGTATGCGCGATCCTGGGCGGATACGTGTGGGATCGAACGAACCCAACCGTCAAACAACACACCCGACGCCTCAACACCCTCGTCAAGCTCGTCGACGGGATGACCCCGCCGATCGTCTGAAGTGCGACAGGTGATGCGAAAGCTAACAGCCCGTTGATGAAGTTCTGTGCCCCTTCAATCCTGCTCGTCACCCTACTACTCTCGGGCCTGCTCACCGGCTGCGCGACGAGTCGACCGGTGAATCCAACGGCTGACTACGATGTCATCGTCGTCGGAGGCGGACTCGGCGGACTTTCCGCCGCCACTCACCTCGCGGTGGGCGGACTCGACGTCCTCCTGTTGGAGCAACACCACAAAGTGGGCGGCTGCGCGTCTTCGTTTTCGCGAGGTGAGTTTCGCTTCGACGTATCACTCGAAGCGATGGCGGGCGGCGCCCCCGGATCAACGATCGGCGACTTGATCGACAAGGCGGGCATCCGAGACGACATCGAACTGATCACCATCCCCAACCTGTTCCGCTGCGTTCTCCCCGGTATCGACTTCACCATGCCGGCATCGTACGACGGCGCCATCGCTGCGTTGTCGCAGGAGTTCCCCGAAGAGAGCGACAACATCGAAGCGTTCTTGGCTCGTGCGCATCGCGTTCACATGGACATCCTTCAGATGCAGGAGCATTACCGAAACGGACCGCTCGGCTCGATCGGCCTCATGGCGGGCTTTCCGTTCTACCAGTTCAATCTCATCACCTGCATCGCGAGTACTCTGCAAGAGGTGCTCGACGAACACTTCGAAAATGAGCAGCTGAAGGCGATCCTCGCCCAGTTCTGGTTCTACCTCGGCCCCCCGCCCGATTCGGTCTGGGCGCCCATCTTCATGCTGGTCAACGATAGCTACCTCTCCGAAGGCGCGTTTCACATCCGCGGCTCCAGCCAGGCGTTGTCCAATGCGTATGAAGCGCGCATCCGTGAACTCGGCGGCGAAGTCCGCACCGGCGCCCGAGTGCAGGCGATCGGGCTCGACCAGGGCGAAGTCCACAGCGTGACCATCGACAGTGGCGAGACGTTCACGACTCGCTACGTGGTCTCGAACGCCGACCCGTACCAAACCTACTTCGAGTTGATCGGCGAAGAGCACACCCCACCGCGTACGGCCAAGACCATCCGAGGCATGCGACCGTCGAACTCGTTCGTCGGGGTGTACCTGGGTCTCGACGTCGAAGCGTCGCACTGGGGCATTGAAGATCACGAGATCTTCGTCAACACGTCACTGGACTGCACGGCCATGTTCGACGCCATGATGGCGAGCGACTTCGACCAAGGCATGCTGTCCGCCACGTTCTACTCGAACCTCGGAGACGACTTCTACGCGCCGCCCGGCAAATCGGTCCTCGTCCTCCGCGCGTACTCAGATGCGGACCAGTGGTCGCGCGACCCCGCCGAGTACGAGGCACAGAAACAACGCATGGCCGATCAACTACTCGACGTCGCCGAGCGCGCGATCACCCCTGGACTTCGGCAACACATCGTCGTCCAGGAAACGATCACCCCGCTCGCCTTGTGGACGTTCACGTTAAACGAGGGCGGCGTGCCGTACGGCTGGGAGTTCACCACCGATCAGTCGCTACGCATTCCCAACGAAACCGAGATACCCGGGTTGTTCTTGGCCGGCGCGTGGTCCCAACCGTCGCACGGCTTCGCCGGCGTGCAAGCCTCGGGGTACCAAGCAGCCCGACGCATCCTCGACATCGAGGGGATCGAATGATCACGCCCGGCTCACGGCATAGCGCCGACCTTTCCTTGGTGGCGCTGTTCTTGATCGCGACCGCCGGGCTGGGCCTCTCCGGCTGCTCGAGACAACGAACCGAGTACCGACCGTCCGCCACGCCGGACGCGTGGACCGGCCCGACTCGCCGCTACCAGGCGGTGGATATCGACGTGCACGAAATCCACGCCGAGATCGCAGAACGAGACGGCTGCCAGGTTTGCCACCACGAGATCGCCGAAACAACCAGCGACCTCGTCGCCTGGCCCGACTCACCACAAGCGTGCGGCCAGTGCCATTCCGCCTCGCGTTTCAAACCGGATCGTGTGACAGCGACCCACCAGACGTGTCGCACCTGCCACACGAATCAGCGTAGAATCAACCCGCAATCCATAACGCCTGTCGAATGCCTCGAGTGTCACCAAGAACGAATCTGAGGGAAGCCATGCGCACACTCGCATGTTTGACCATCGCGCTGCTCGCCGCAGGCTGCAGCGCAACACCGCCACGCGACGCGGTGAACGACCTTCTGCACCGACTCGCCGACGACTACAAGACGCTCGACGCGGAGAAAGTGCTGGCCCACTACTCACCGAACTTTCGGATCGACGATGCGCTCGGCCTCGCGAGCGACGGCGACTACCAATCCGGAGTCGTGGTGACACGAAGCGGCGGAGCCATCGGCCACGATCGCTTCGCGGCTCGTCTCCGTTCGGAACTCACGCAGTACCTCGCCGTCGACAAATCGAAGCTCGTCTTCGATGCCATTCGGCCGAGTGACGACGGGTGGGAGATCGACGCCTTCCGCATCCTCAACGCGCACACCGTCGACGGCGGCCGCGTCGGTATACGCGCCGACGTCCGCTACCAAATTGAGGCGGGCCCGTCCGACGGTGAGTGGCTCATCACGTCAGAGCAAGTCATCCATTCCGTGACGACGCAAAGTGACGTTCCGCAGTTCGTGGAACGGGCCGCTCAAGTAGGACTCGCGTTGACGCACACGCGCCACACCGTCATTGCGGACGAAACCCCAGTCGTACCCGGCAATTTTTCCGGGTCTGGGTTGGGTACCGGGGATATCGACGGGGACGGTTGGCTCGATCTCGTGGTCGGCGACGGCGCGCGTTCGCGCGTCTATCGCAACCGCGGCGACGGAACGTTTGTCGACGCCACGGAGAGCTGCGGCATTGGGCAGATCGACAAGGTCCGCGGAGCGTACCTCGTGGACGTCGACGGCGATGGCCGACTCGACCTGTTCTTCACTCGCGCCGCACAGCCGCTGCGTCTGTTCAGAAACGTTGGCGGGTTTCGCTTCGAAGACGCCACCGCGGATCTCGGCGACCTTCCCATCGGGCAGTACCAGTCGGCTGCGTTCGCAGACTTCGATCTCGACGGTGACCTCGACGCGTACCTGCTCCGCTACGGAGACTTCACGAAGACCAGCTGGGCGTACCCAGTCTTCGAGTCGACCGACGGCGTCCCGGACGTCGTCCTGCGCAACCGCGGCGACGGTACATTCGAGCAAGTCGAAAGCGAGAGCATGACACCGGCCGGCTGGGGACTGGCCGTCTCGACCGGCGACTACGACGGCGACGGCGACGCCGATCTCTACGTCGTCAACGACTTCGGCGCCAACCACCTGCTGCGCAACGACGGCGACTGGCAATTCACCGACGTCACCGAAGAAGCGGGCGTGAGCGACCAGGGCTTCGGCATGAGTTCCGCGTTTGGGGATTACGACGGCGACGGCGATCTCGACATCTACGTCGCCAACATGAACAGCTCGTCGCGCTGGGTCTTCGAAGACCCGGCGTACCCGTTACCGATCTTGGCCGACGTCTTCTTCATGCGCGGCTGGGTCAAGAACAACATGCACCGCGTCACGCGCGGCAACAGCTTGTTCCAGAACCAAGGCGACGGCACGTTCAAGCAACTCGCCGGCGAGACGGGCACCGAGCGTGCTCTCTGGGCGTGGGGCGCCAACTTCTGCGACTACGACAACGATGGCGACCTCGACATCTACTGTCCGAATGGTTTCATCACTGGCGCCAAAGAGCCCGATCAATGAGTGTCGTTCTTCCGCAGTTTCGGTCGAAACTGGTTCGATTTCGGAAAGCACGGCGTCACGTTCAATCTCGGAGAAGACTCCCTCAGCGGTAACGAGCGTAACTGCCTGTTCCGCAACGACGGCGGCACCTTCAGCGAAGTGGCGTGGGTTACGGGCGTCGCCAGCCCTCTCGACGGCCGCGGCTTCACCTACGCCGACTTCGATCGAGACGGCGATCTCGACTTCGTCGTCCTCAACGATGGTCAAGAGCTGCAGTACTTCGACAACCAACACCCGAGCCCGGGCCACTGGCTAACCATTCAGCTCCGCTCGGACCTCGGCAACGCGCTCGCGATCGGAGCGCGCATCGAGCTCGAAGTCGACGGCCAACGCATGACTCGAGAGATCCATACAGGGTCCGGCTTCCTGTCGAGTCCTCCACCGGAGGCGCACTTCGGCCTCGCAGGGTCAACCCGAGCCGACCGCGTCACCGTGCGCTGGCCGTCGGGACGTGTGCAAGTCCTCGAAGACGTCGAAGGCGATCGAGTACTCCTCCTCGAAGAACCCGAACGCTCCCCGCCGCCCCGTCAGTAGCTCAGTCAGTAGAGGAACCCCATGCCGATCGCCACCCTCATCGCATGCTTGATCGTCATCGGTCCGGCGGGACCCGCCGGCCCGCAAGAAGAGTCCGAGTACCGTCCGTCCCGCTCGAAGCCCGCGGTCGTCGAGCCAGAGCAGAGCCAACTCGAAGATCCCGCGTTTCAGTCCGACGACGCGGGCGACGTCGTCGACGATTCCGACGACGCCTTCTCCTTCTTGTTCCAGGTCTCACCATTCACGCAACTCGTCAGTGCCAACGCATTCGGCTTTCGCGGCACGGAGGCGAACTCCGACGAAGGTCGCCTCAAGTCCAACTTCTCTTCCATCCCATCGATCGGACTCGGCGTCGGCTTCAAGACCAAGCCGTGCTACCTCGACGTGGTGGCGTCGGGCGGAGTGCTCTCTCACGTCGGTAGCGACGCGGCAATCTTCGCAGCCCACGCCCGCATTGTCGGCGCGGCGCGTTTTCGCTTGGGTGAGAAGGTCACCGTCGGCCCAAGGTTAGGGCTCGCCTACTTCGCGGAGCCGAACTGGTACGGTGACGGCGATGTCGAGTTCGAAGACAGCGTCGGCTGGCTGGCGGGACTCGGGTTCACGTTCGGAGTCGAGAAGATCTCGGTGGCGATCGACGTCGACTACATCGAGGCCGAGTTCGACGTGGACCCGAAAGCGAGCGTGATCACGAATCGCAGCCAGCTCGACATGTCCGGCATCGCGGTGCAGATCGGCGTGCTCTGCCGGTTTTAGCTCCTGTTCGCGACTTAGGACCCCGGCCCTGATAACCCCCCGGTACATTGTGGCGTGGCTCGAACACCAGTGGGTTGGGGATGGTCGAGTCGATGGCGAGCCAGCGACTCGGCCA
>JAJFFE010000217.1 GCA_021776775.1 Planctomycetota bacterium
ACAACCTCACCACGATCGGTGGCGGCGCACTCAATGGCCATGTCGACTCCAGCCGGATTGCGTGGATGGGTCACAGTCGTGGCGGTGAAGGCGTCGTCTTGGCGTACCACCGTCTGGTGATCGGCACGTTCACGCCGAGCAACTACGATGAAGACGATGTCATCTTGGTCAGCAGTATCTCGCCGACCATGTTCAACGACGTCAACACCACCAACCCCCACGACGTGACGTACCACTTGTTGTACGGCGCGGCCGACGGAGACGTCGCCGGCGGCCCCGGCAACAGCTGGCCCTTCCAGTTGCACCAAGCCGCCGAAGGCGCGTCGCAGGCGACCTACGTGCAAGGCGCGTCGCACAACGACTTCAACTGTTGTGGTTTCGGAGACGGAACCGGACCGGCGCTCATCGGCCGACCCGCGGTACAGGTCGTGACGAAGAGCTACTACTTGGCACTCATGGAGTTCTACCTCAACGGCAACCCGGCGGGGAAAGACTACCTGACTCGCAACTTCGACCACTTCCGCCCGAGCGGTATCGCCGGCAACGTGCGCGTGGCCAACCAGTACAAAGACGCACTGACTGTCCCGAACACGATCATCGACGACTATCAGACGCAGACCGGTATCTCCACGTCGAGCTCGACGGGGCCGGTCACCTTCTCCGTGACCAATGTGTTCGAGAACCGCATGCGCGACACCAACGGTTCGTTCTCGTGGACGACGACCGACCCCATGAACTGCATGACGCAGGCGTTCGATCCGGCGGACCAGAGCCGCGGGGTGGTCTTCGACTGGGCGGCGGGAACCGACGCCTTCTACGAGTTGGAGATCCCGGTCGCTATGCGCGACTTCTCCGACAATATCTTCCTCGGGTTGCGCGCGTGCCAAGGCTCGCGTCACCCCAACACCAACGCCCTGGCCGGTACGCTCGACTTCACCGTGACGCTTCGCGACGAAGACGGTACGGCGAGTTCGATCAACTTCGGGGAGATCGGTTCGATCACGCGTCCCTACCAACGCGGTGGATCCGGATCCGGCAGCGGTTGGGCCAACGAGTTCAACAACATCCGATTGCGTCTCACCGACTTCGAAAACGACGCCTCGGGTCTCGACCTGTCGCGCATCGAAGCGATCCGTTTCGAGTTCGGTCCGAGCTTCGGATCGAACGTCGGTCGTATCGGACTCGACGACATCATTCTCACCGTCGGCGAGTAGTGCCTTCCCCCGAAGACCGCGTCCGGGAGTTCATCCTCGAGCTCCCGGAGGTGACCGAGACCTTGATCGATGGTCGAGCGAACTTCGCGGCCACCGAGAAGACGTTCGCCATTCTCGAACGCCACGAAGACGCGCCCGGCCTTGCCCTGCGCACCAACGAAGAGTGGCTCGGCGAACTCGGTCTGCACCGCAACTGCTACGTTCCCTCCTATTGCGTCCAGAATGAGCCGTGGATCGGCTTGCGCCTGAAGGGCCGGATCGCGTGGGGCCGCGTCGAAGCGTTGTCGGTGGTTGCGTATGAGTTCGTCGCGACTCAGCCTATGCGGGACGCGCTGGCCGAGAAGGGGTGGTAGCTATGGACGACGTCGAGTCCACACCTGACCCGCAGTCAGTCTCGCAGCCGGAAGAACCCGAACCCAAGAAGAAGCCACGACGCAAGCGATGGTGGATCGTGTTGGGACTCTTCGTGGTCTTTGCGGGGTTCGTCTACAACTTCACAACTGACGTTGCCCCTCCCGACGTGCCGCCGCCCCCGCTGGTCGTGGGGACAGATGGTTGGGACGCGCTGGTGCGCGCGTGGCAGGCTGTCGCGCCGGAGGACATGGAGCCCATTGTCCTGACCGACGCGGACTTCGAGGAATACGGCTACGACGTGTCTGAACTCACGTTGTCGGACTGTGACCTCGAGGTAGCGAGGAAGCCACAGTACCGCGATGTCGTTAGGAGTTGGTTTCAGAACGAAGCGGAAGTCGAGCGGCTGATCCGAGAAGCTCTGAGTCATCCCGTGCTCGGCGTCGGTCAGAGCAGATTTTCGGAGTGGGTACGCATACTTCGCTGGGTGAACCTGCGCACCGGGTTGGCCATCGATGACGGCGACGCTGCGCGCGCCCTGGAGTTGATCGATGTTCAGTATCGGCTGTGTGAAAAGTTCAGACGGGGTCAGTTTACTTTCCTTAGAGCGCTCGTTGCTGGGGCGGCAAGGATGTCGGGCAACGAGTTCATCGATGAACTGCTCTGTTCAGAACTAGACGTGGATTGGACCTCTGTTCAGAGATTGCTCGGTGCCAACAGACCCTCCAGGCAGCAGTACCGAAAAGCCGTCCTCGGGGACTATCACCACTCCACGGGGCAGATGACCGACTTGATCGCCGAGGGTGGGTACGACCTCCTCACGGACTCCATTCCAAAGTGGTGCTTCAAATCAACCTGGGTCGTGAACCATGCCTTCTTCAAACCCAATCTGTTTCGTCGACACGCGTGGAGGGTGTACGAACCGCTCCTCGGTCGCTGGCAACACCCCCTCACGGTGACGCCGGATCCCCGCGCGAGTCAGCTTCGCGTTTTCGCGTCATGGTTAAACGGCAACAGGCTGGGGCTGGAGTACGCTGGCGTACTGGTCGACGGGGCGGTCGAAGTCATGAAGCGCTACCGTCGCTACCGGTCACAGCACGGCGCGACTGAACTCGCAGTCGCGATACGGATTTACCAACTGGCGCACGGTTCGTACCCCGATGACATCGACTCCCTGAAGTTGGATCCGGCGATCCTATTCGACGCGGCGACCGGGGAGACCTACGTGTGGGATCCCGATGCATTGACGGTCGAGCACTCCCGCGAACTGCACGCTCCTTACGACGAACGGCACTTCGTGACACTCTCGCTCGTGGAGCCGAGGGGAGTGGAGTTACCGGAGGTGAAGTGAGTGTTGGTGATCACCCGCAAGCGGGCTCCCTCGGGTCTGGGTCCAAACATGGATTGGGGGGCGCCTCACCCCATCCTGCCCGTCCCCGTCACGTCAGTCCACGGTGACACTGCCCGCAAGCGGCGGCTCCGCCAAGTGTGTGACCGACGCGACGGGGACGGGCAGGATGGGGCGAGGCTTCGGAGGTGTGTGCACGTGTGCTGCGATTTGCGGGGCCGGCGTTCTTTCGCTGTTACGAGATCTTCACTTCTTCACTCATGACGGGTTGATCCGGTCGAGAGGGAAGTCCACAGCTGTGGACGTTGGTGGACGGTTCTGGCTCGGGCGAGGGTCGCTCGACAGCGAGGGCTTTGACGCCTGTCCGGCCTGTACCGGATGAAAGATGAATCCAGGGTCATGCGTGCACCCGAGTGCGGTGGACGTGGTTGATGAAGGTGCCAGGCGGATTGGGCGTCCACAGCTGTGGACGGTGGAGCTGCGTGATCGCTTGCTCGGTCAGGACGCGGACCGAGTCACGAGAACTCGAACCCGGCTCGGCCACTGCCGGTGACGACGAGTCGATCTTGGTGGAGGAGTCCGTGGCAGAACTTGCACGTCGTGACGAGGTTGTCGAGTTCGGTGCGGCCGTGGTTGCTCCGGGGTTGCACGTGATGGGCGTGAAGATCGCGGTGACCGCGGCAGCTCTGGCAGCGGTGGCCGTCACGTGCGAGGACTTTGGCTCGTAATTCCGGTGGAGTTGGGTCGTCGGGTTCGGCATCGGTGGCGAGGGGCGGCAGAGGTCGTTCTTCTTCCGGCGTGATCTGAATGACGGTTGCGCTTTCGGTCGCCGCGTCCACAGCTGTGGATTCGATCTCGACTCGGCCGACTTCTGTTTCTACCGATGAGGCACGACACGTTGGACATTGGTGGTAGACGACCGTCTTTGTCGGACCAGCAGGGGAAGTCTCCTTCGCCGGTGACTCTTCCGTCTGGCTTTGCATGTAGCTGTCGAGCATCGCCTCGAGGAACGGTCCGTCGTCACCGGGTCCGCCGTGCTTCACCTGTGCGCTCTTGAGCTTTTCGGAAGCTGTCTCGTACTGGTCGGCGGTCACCACGAATTTGATCGTCACTGTCTGAGGTGGGAGCGAGTACTCGCCTTCACGGGGTGCGTCTCGACCATCTCCCTTTGCCGCTTTGACTTCGCGGTCGACAGCATCGGCCCCGTGCTTCTCCATGAACTCTAGCCACTGCTGCTCAGTTCGGCCCGTGGCAACCAGCGCCATCTCACGCAACGTGCTCCAAGTGATCTTCGCGTTCGCAAAAGAATCTCGCAGCCTAGGCAACTCAGGCAGCGCCCGCGCCACAACCTTGTGAGACCAAGCACTCGACTTCTTGAACTTGAGCTTCTTCTGCAAGTAGTGCTCAATCGAACTGCAGCCAAGCTCCACATACAAACGCAACTCGTCCATTTGCCCAATGTGCTCCAATAGACTCAACCGACCACGATTGCAGTTGAGAACACAAACAACGATCTGATCGTGCAGAGCATGGGCGTCGACAAGGGCAGCGGCGGGCATATCAACTCCGTATCAATATTGAATGGCGGGCAGTGGTGGATCCATGAAGCCAACGTCGTTCGAATCTACCCCAGAGTATAACAAACACCTAACATGCATGCAAAGCTAAAGTGCCGAATTTGATACTTAATCATATGTTTCTAGTCATTTCAGCAATTGCGTCCACAGCTGTGGACGCGTGAACTCATCTCGCCGAAACCACCATCTCGGAGCAGCACCCGTGCAAATAACTCTGAAGCCTCGCCCCGTCCTGCCCGTTCCCGTCGCGTCGGTCACACACTTGGCGAAGCGCATTTGGATCGATGCGACGGGAACGGGCAGGGCGGGGTGAGGCGCCGCCCCAATCCATGTTTGGACCCCGAGCGGAGCGGGAGCACCTCTGTCCGTCGCAGCTACTTGACTGCTCTGTTCACAACCGCATCACTGCGTCGCCGGCCGATCGAGGATCGACCCGGAGATGAGCTGCACGCGCTTGCCTATCATCCAACCCTCCACCGTCGATAGTGGCGACCACACGGTGCACTGCCAATCCTTCGCGAAGCAACGAACACGCACCGACGCGACGCCCGGCGACGCCGGCAGGTCGATCATTTCTGTGCGGGCGGCGTAGATGCCGAGGTATGTGGTCAGCGCAATCATCAGGATCACAACGATCATGAGCGCCGCGAGCAACTTGGCACCCCCGGTCTGTTCCTTCTCACTCTCGCCATCGGCCAAAGGTGCAGGGTCCGGTGTTGCGGCTTCGTGAGTCTCGTCTGATTCGGCGGATTCCATCGGGCTTCTTTCCAAACACGTGTCGACCGGTTGATAATCCCCGAGAGTCCTCGTCATCACAACCGAAGGAAGCTCGATGCTCCGAATGTCGCTTGTTCTGCTCCTCGTCGTCACCGGCTGTTCACAGACTGCGCCACAGAAGGCGACCGACCGTCCGACGAGCCCTTCACAGGGTGCCCCCGCGGGAGACATGTTCGACGCAGCGGTGGACGCCGGGGCGGGAACTCGGGCCGAGGGTCCGCTCGTCGTTCAGTTTCGGGAGCGTTCCATCGATTTGGAGCCGTTCCTGATCGGGCAGCCGTACTCTCGGTTGCAGCCCAAGATCGAAGACGAGTTGCTGTTCTACTTCGAGAAGACCGCGACTGGGACCTGGTTGCTAGTGCTCGACCTTCCGAGCGAAGGCAAGATCGATCTGTCCAAGGGTCGGCGGATCGGCACGACCGATTGGTCGACGCGGAGCTATTGGGGGAGTCACTATCACGCTCCGTCCAATCGCCTCTTTGTCACGTCGGACGAAGCAAACGACGAGCACACGAACGTCTATGCGATCGACGTGGATACCGGCGAGATCGATAAGCTGACCGACAATGATTACACGTACGGTTGGCGGGTCTCCGACGACGATCGCCGTTTGGCCTACCTAGCGCGCACCGGCGAAACCGAGCCGTTCGATACTTGCTTGGTGGTGCGCGATCTCGAGAGCGGCGAAGAGACGCGATCGCACTGCGATGCCGGCGGCAAGGACCGCTTCACCTGGTGCTCACCCCAGTTCACCGCCGATCAGCAGAGTGTGATTGCCACCATTCAGCACGACGGACAGCGCAACACGACGTCGCTCGCGCGGGTGGCGATCAATGACGACTCGGTGAACTTTATCGTGCCGCCGCGGGTGGCTCGCTACGACCTCGACCTGATCGACGGATGGCCTGAGCCAGGGGTCGCCTTGTACGTCTCGTCGGAAACGGGTTTCACAGAGATCTACCGGGTGGACGTTGCCTCTGGTGTTCATCGCAAGTTGACGGACTTCCAAGCGAACATCGTCTCCACGAAGCTGCTCGAGACTGAACCACCGACGATACTGGCCGTGGTTCAGACGCCGGTCGACTCGACCGTGCACTTGCTCGACGCTGCCACCGGGGCCGATCTGCAAGCGATCAAGCTCCCGGCTCGAGTCTCCATCTCGGACGTTCACGGAGATCAAGCGATCCTCTCCATGGGTTCGCTCTTGACCCCGTTCCAGTTCGCTCGGCTGTCGGTCGAGCGCGGACAACGCTCATGGCAGTTCGAAGTCGAAGAGCTCGTCGGCATCGACGACGCGCTGAGGAACGAGATCTGTCACGTCGTTCCCGAACGAGTCACCTACCCGACCTTCGACCTGACCACGGCCGGGCGCCCACGACGCTTGCACGCGTTCTATCTGGCCCCGAAGAACCGACCGGTCGATCCTACTTCGCGGCGCGTCATGATCACCGCGTTCTACGGTGGCCAGAACAGCTACCGGACCGAGGTCAACATACTGGCGGCGGCGGGGATCGCGGTGATGAGTCCGGCCCCGCGCGGGAGCGACGGGTTCGGTGCCGAGTTCGCCGCCTTGAATGACGGCGACCTCGGCGGGGACGAGATCGTCGACATCATCGCCGCGGCCGAGTGGTTGGTGCGGGAGATGGGGTATCGGCCTGAGCAGATCGGCGTCTACGGCGGCAGTCACGGGGGATACGCCACCATGCGCGCCTTGACGTTTCCTTCCGGGACCAACAACCGTCACGTGTCGTTCAACTTCGGGTTCGGTTGGAGTCACGCTGGCTTCTCGGACATCCACTCGTTCTACGAGTCGTGCAATATTCCCGACTGGGTGGTCAAAGAAGCGGGGGATCCCAAGCTCGAGGCGGACAAGCTTCGCGACCGATCGCCCATCCACCACGTCGAGAACCTACGCGCGCCGATCCTGCTTACGCACGGTTCCAACGATTGGCGAGTCCCGGTCGAGGAGAGCCGCAAGTTTGTCGAGAAGGCGCGTGCGCTGGGCAAGCCGGTCCACTACGTCGAGTTCGAGGGGCAGGGCCACGGCATTCGTGGGTTTGCCAATCAGGCGAAGTACTACCAGGCGGTGCTGAGTTTCATCGAGAGCTTGGACGAGCCCGGCGAGTAGTGGGTCGCGCCCCTACTCTTCGGTGACCGCTCTTCGGTGACCGCTCTTCGGTGACTACTCTTCGGTGACTACTCTTCGGTACGAAAGCGATCGAGGAAGGCGGCGAGGATGAGCGCGACCCCGACGACGATCTTCTGCCAGAAAAAGGGCAGCCCTTCGAGCGTCAGGTAGTTCTTCAGGTACGCGATCAAGAGCCCGCCGGCGAGCGTTCCCCATACCGACCCGCGGCCGCCCATGAGGCTGGTACCGCCGACGACCACCGCGGCGATCGCTTCGAGCTCGTCCAGCTCACCGAGTTTCGGATCTCCCGAGTTGAGTTGGGTCGAGAGCATCAACCCACCGACACCGGCCAACGATCCGCACAGCAGGTACACCCCGATCAGCACCATGGACACCCGGATGCCGCAGAGGTGCGCCGCTTCCGGGTTGTTGCCCACCGCGTAGACGTGCTTGCCAAACGGCGTGAAGCGCAGGATCACCCACGCAATAGCGAAGAGCGCCAACGTCGTCACGATGTGAAACAAGGCGTGGGGCAGCGAACTTTGTCCGATGGCCCCGAACTCGTCAGGAAGGCCGCTGATGGTGCGAGCGTTGGTGTAGACCAAGACCGCACCCTTGGCGATGAGCATCATGGCGAGCGTCGCCACGAACGGCGGAATGCGCACCTTGGTGATGACCAAGCCGTTCAAGCAACCACAGATCGCCCCCACGATCCCGCCGCCGATGAGAGCTCCGACAATGCGCACGCCGACCGGCGCCCAATCGCCGACCGCGATCTGAGCGGTCACCACGGCGGTCAGCGCGACGACGGAGCCTACCGAGAGATCGATGCCGGCGGTCAAGATTACGAACGTCATGCCCACGGCCAACACCAAGATCGGCGCGTTCTGGTGAAGGACGTTCACCTGATTGCCAAGGTCGAAGAAGTGCGGAGACAAGAAGGAGAACAAGACGAACTCAATGGCTAGCGCCACGAAGATTCCGTAGCGGGCCAAGATGACGAGGGCGTGTTTGAAAGCGTTCACGCGACGTCCTCACTGACGGCGAGTTCCATGATCTTCTCCTGAGTGGCGCCATCTCGATCGACCACGCCCACCGTTCGTCCCTGCGCGAACACCGCGATACGATCGCACGTCCCGAGTAGCTCCGGAAGGTCGGACGAGATCATCACAATGCCCATGCCGCGATCGGCCAAGTCGTAGATAAGCTGGTAGATCTCCGACTTGGCGCCAATGTCGACGCCCCGCGTCGGTTCGTCGAGGATCAGCACGTCGAGATCTCGACACAACAAACGCGCGAGCAGCGCCTTCTGTTGGTTCCCCCCGGACAGCTTGGCAATCTTCTTGTCGACGCCCGAGGTGCGCACGTCGAACGTTTTGCACGCGGCGTCCGCGGCGGCTAGTTGCCGGCGGCTGGAGACAAACGGTCCGGTTCGGTAGTCGAAGAGGTTGGAGACGGTGATGTTCTCCGCCACCGAGAGATCGCCGAAGATCCCGTGCTTCTTGCGGTCTTCGGTCAGGTAGCCGAGCCCGCGCTTCAGCGCTTGCGCCGGGTGGGTGAAGTCGATCGGCTCGCCGCACAGGGCGGCGGTGCCTGACGTACGGGGGAGGCGACCGAACAGCGACAGCGCGCTCTCGGTGCGTCCCGATCCGACGAGACCCGCAAACCCCAGGACCTCGCCGCGCTGCAGTGTGAACGAGACGTCACGGATGCGCGCACCGTCTGAGAGCGATTCGACCTGAAGCACCGTCTCCCCGTGCTCGCGGGGACGAAACGCGTACTCGTCTTCGAGTTCACGCCCTACCATCCAGTGGATGAGCTGGGTGCGTGTCACCCCGTCGATCTCTGTGGTGACGACGTGCTTTCCGTCGCGCAGCACCGTGACGCGATCCGCGAGATCGAAGACCTCTTCGAGTCGGTGCGAGATGTAGACAATGGCAATGCCACGACTGCGTAGCTCGCGAATGGTCTCGAAGAGACGGGTCAACTCTTGATCCGTCAACGTCGCGCTTGGCTCATCGAAGACCAGCACGCGAGCGTCGCTGGCCAGGGCGCGGGCGATCTCCACCTGTTGCTGAGCACCGACGCTCAGTCGTTTCACGTAGGTGCGTGGGTCTAGGTCGGCGCCGAGCTTCTCGAGAATCGCACGCGCGTCGCGAACCATATCGGCCCCGCGTAGGAACGGGCCGCGCTTGAACGGCCCGCGGGCTTCGCGGCCGAGGAAGATGTTTTCGGCCACCGTGAGTTCGGGGACTAGCGTGAACTCCTGGTAGATGATGCCGATCCCGGCGCGACGGGCGGCGACGGGATCGCCGTGCGGGAGTGGCACGCCGTCCAACGTGACGCGACCCTCGTCTGGCGCATGCGCGCCCCCGAGAACTTTGACTAGCGTGCTCTTGCCTGCCCCGTTTTCACCCACCAGCGCGTGAACTTCGCCGGCCCGAACCTCCAGTGTCACGCCGTCGAGCGCTTTCACCCCAGGGAAGATCTTGGTCACGGCGTGGGCTTCGAGTGCTGCGCGCGTCGTCATGGGCTACCGGGCTAGTTCTTGGCGGGTTGTGAGCTGGCGCCCTTTGCGGCGCTCTTCTTCTCGGCGTTTTCCTTTTCGAGGCTCTCCTTGTCGACGACGCCGACTTCGACCGGAACGATCTTCGGCGGCGTCTTGCCGTCGAAGTGTTGCGCGATGGCTTCGATCGTCTTCATGCCGATATCTTTGGGCGACTGCATGACGTCGGCCTTGAGCGCGGTGCCTTTGAGAATGTTCTGCCGTGCTTCGTCGATGGCGTCGTAGCCGATGATCACAATGTCTTGGCCGTTGATCGCACGCAACGCGCCGAGTGCTGTGGAATCGTTGATGGCGAACACACCCTTGAGATTCGGATTCGACTTGAGCTTGTTCTGCATCACCTTCATCGCTTCGTCGCGCTTACCGAGCGCGCTCGGCTTGTCGATGATCGTGATTCCGGGGTGCTTGGCCATCTCTTCTTCGAACCCCTGGACCCGTTCTTGAACGGAGGCGACTTCCGGGTGGTCGATCACGATCACTTCGCCGGATTCTCCCATGAACTTGACCATGGTCTTCGCGGCCAGCCGTCCGCCTTGAACATTGTCTGAGGCAATGTGGCTGACGACCACGCCGCCGTGCGCCGCGATGTCCGCGGTAAAGACAGGGATATTGGCAGCGTTTGCCGCCTTGATCGACTGCGCGACACCGTCCGAGTCACACGGGCAGACGACGATGGCGTCGACCTTCTGGGTGATGAACGCTTGGAGTTGGCGCGCCTGTTCGTCGGGTCGCTTCTCCCCGGACTGCACGATCAGTTCGAAGCCGTGTTTCTCGGCCGCCGCTTCGAGTCCCGCCTGCAGATCACGGTAGAAGTCGTCCTGTTGGGTGAGCACCGTCACTCCGATGCGCTTCTTGCCAGAATCGCTTCCGCCGCCCGAGGTGCACGCGGTCAACAGTCCCAGCGTGAAAGCGAGGAGCCCCAAAATCGGGAGCGAGGGGATGAGCCGTGTCATGGGGGCCGGCGTTCTCATGGCGGTTGTGCTTTCGTTCGATCGGTGTGACGGAGAAGCTCGTACTTTTACCCGAAGCCGCCTCGATTGGGGACCCGCAACGGTCGATTCCGGCCACGCTCTGAACGCATCTCTAGCCGAGAGTCGTCGCGCCGCGCACAATGCTGGGTCGAGGCGCGAACGACTACGGTGGGTCGACCAAAGGAGAGTGGTTCTTGACGGCGACGGTGAAGTCGAGTGCTCGGGTAGCGGCGAAGCACAAGAAGAACCTGTTGGTCACGCTGCGTCTGCAGCTCGACACGGGGTTGCCGTTGCTCCAGAGTTTGATGCAGCAGGCCGAGTTGAGCCCGGACCCCGCGTGCCAAGCCGCGTGTGCAGCCATGGGGCACAGCGTCGCGGCAGGTTCCACCTTCGCCGAGGCCGCTCGTGGTTGCCCGGGGCTGTTCAATCGATACGAAGCGGCGATGCTTGCCGACGGGGAAGTGATCGGTCGACTGCCGGAAGCGCTGAAAGCGATCGACGCCGACCTCGAGTGGCGCATGGCGTTGCGATCGAAGACGCTGAGCGCGCTGATCTATCCTTGGGTCATCGTCAACGTCGGCTATGTTTGCTTCAACGTTCAGATGTTGCTTCAGGGGCAGGTTCTCACCTTTCTTGTCGGGTGGCTCGTGTTCAACACCGTGATCTACGCGACATGGGTGTTCTGTACGCGCGGTCGTGAGGCGGGATCGATCCGCGGCACCATCGACACTATCCTTCTGACCCTGCCGCCTTTGCGCTGGGCCATTGGCAACGCGCTGCTGCTCCACCATAAGTCGCTCTACTTCGGATCACTTTCCCGTGCGTTCGGCTCCGGGGCGTCGGTGGTCGGGGCGATCGAGCGAGCGGCCGAGCAGTTGCCAAGCCCTCCGATTCGTCGGGCGTTTACAACGCCGGCCGAGCGCGTCATGAAGGGCGACGGGCTTGCGGAGTCGTTCAATGAGGCCGACTACATCAGCCCTCATGAGCTGGCCATGATTTCGAGCGGTGAGACGGCTGGGAAGCTCGACGCGGTCTTCGCTACCATGGCGTCTACTTGCCGAGACGACTTCGATAACTGGCTTCACGTGTTCTCGCGCATCTTTCCGGTGTTGATATTCTTCGTCGTCGCGGCCTACGTCGTGACGCGAATTCTCTGAGCGGTGGGACCCGTATGTCTATTAGTGGGAAGATCGTCGAGATCTTCGAGAAGAACGATCTCAAGCGCGGCTACGTCACGAAGCAAGTCCAAGACAAGGTCCACTACATCACCGAGCACGGTCGCCAGGCCAAGGGGAACCTCAAGCAGGTGGTCGTCACCTACTCGCGGGCGGCGACCGAAAAGACTTTTGCGGACGTCTCGCGCGCCCTCGACGTCGAGATCGAAGCGGCGTTGTCCGAAGTCGATCTCGATCTCATTTGGGAGTTTGCCAGCGAAGAGGAGCGCGCGTACCAGGTGCCCGAGCTTGCCGAGCTGCTGTTCGGAGAGATCGCAGATCCCCAAGTCGGCGCCCTGTGGCGTGCCTTGCTGCTCGACACGTGCTACTTCAAGCGCAAGCTGGCCGAGTTCGTTCCGCGTCCGGCCGAGCAGGTCGAAGAGTTGCGTCATTCGGTTCAGCGCAAGATAGAGAAAGAAGAAGAACGAACTCGGCTTCGCGCCCTCTTCACACGGCTCCACAGTGCGTCGGCTCCGGTCGACCGGGAAGAATTCGATGACGCCGACCATCAGGCGCTCGACCACGTGCATGCGTTCCTCTACCGCAAACAAGACAGCGAGCCGATTCGTCTGATCGAGGAGTTGCGCGGGGCGCACCTCGCGCGAGAAGCGTCGGTGCCGGTGTTGCGTGCGGCCGGGCGCATTGCGTGGGACCTCGATCCATTCTTGGCGTTGGGTGGGGTCGAGACAGAGTTCGCGACGTTGGCTTTGCAACACGCCGAGCAGTTACAGCCGGTCGGGCCGGAGGATGGTCGTCTAGACATGACGCAGGCGTTGACCCTGAGCGTCGACGACGCCGAGACCCGCGAAGTGGATGACGCGTTTACGTTCGAACGCATCGACGGCGGCACGCGCGTGGGCGTGCACATCGCCGACGTTTCCGTGATCTGTCTGCGTGGAGACCCGCTCGACGAGGAAGCGCGTCGGCGAGGGGTGACGGTGTACCTTCCGACCGGCAACGTGACGATGCTCCCGGAGCGCGTCGGCTGTGACGTCTCCAGCCTCATCGACGGCCGGCCCCGCGCCGCGGTCGGCCTGCTGATGGATCTCGACGATCAAGGCGTGGTGACGGCGGCGAAGTTCGCGCCCACGTTGATCAACGTCGACCACAAGTTGACCTACGATCAGGTCGACGCCTGGTTGAACCCAGAGTCCGCGGCAGAGTCCGCTTCGGAAGAAGCCGTGTCCGAAGTACCGTTGCCGGAAGCGAACCTGCTCGAGGCGATCCGCGAGCTGCACGCGTTTTCCGCTTCGCTCAGTCAATCTCGTACCGATCGCGGCGCCCTGGTGCTCGACCGCCGAGAAATGACGATCAAGGTGAAGGACGGGGAGGTGGACCTGGTCCTGCGCGACACCGGAAGTGCGGCTCACGTGCTCGTGCGCGAGTTGATGATCGTCTACAACGAGCGGGGAGCGCAGCTCGCTTTGGAGGAGGGGTTGCCCATCATCTTCCGCGGGCAAGATCCGCCCGACCAACCGTGGCCCTCGGACGACGGCCAGGGGTACAGTCCAGCGGCGGCCGACGCGATCTTCCGTACCATGAAGCCGTCGCGGTTGTCGCTCGAAGTTCGACCGCACTCCAGCTTGGGGTTGGAAGCGTACACGCAGCTGACGTCGCCGCTGCGGCGCTACGCGGATCTCACCCTGCAGCGTCAGCTTTCGGCGCACCTCCGAGGCGAGACACCTCCGCACGACGCGCAGGCGTTGATGGAGGTCATGGTTTTTGCCGATGAGATCGGGCGCGAGCGAGCGGGACTCGAGCGAGAGTCGAAGCGCTATTGGTCGCTGGAGTACCTCGCCAAGCACTTCCGCGACCAACCGCTCGAAGCCTCGGTCGTGCGGGAGGATCGAGGAGATTTCTTGGTGGAGTTGGTCGAGTTGACCCTGCGGGGTTCGCTCAGTGGCGTCGACGGGCTGACCCCGGGAGAGCGCGTACAGGTGATGATCACCGAGGTGACGCCGCGATCAGGAAGGTTACGCTTCCGAGTGGCGTGAGTGCGCGGTATCGTGTTTGGTCACTACTGTTCGAAGGAGAATCGTCGATGAACGCCGAAGCACCGGAAATGGCCATTGTCTACCAAGGCCAACTCATGATGGTGAAAGAAGTGAAGGGGATCCTGGACGGAGCCGGCGTGAACGCGTTGGTCTTGCAGCCAGGTGAGTTCTCCAACACGTGAAACATCACTCTTGCGATCGCGGTCGCGATCGAAGACGTCGAAACAGCGCACAAGACCATGCTCAGTCAAGCCGTCGAGGGAGACGATCAGCTTCGCGACGCTGCCCTTCACACGATCGACCACGATAGCGGGGAAGATCTCTGTTGCCCGGCGTGCGGCGACTCCACGCCGTCGGGAGAAGAGCACTGTTCGGGTTGCGGACTTCGCATCGGCTAGCGATACGAAGCTGTACGTCGAAACGGCTGTACCGCCAAACGAAGAAACCCCGACCCACCCATCGGTGCGCCGGGGTTTTTCGTGTTCTAGAGGTGCGGCCTCTAGTTCCGTCCGTCGGTTACGGACAGGTGACGGAGTCGCAGTCGACCAGCGGATCGACGGTCGGATCGACTCCGCACGTCGACTCTCCCGGAGCCGGCGGCGGCGGCGAGCCGCCGACGAACAGTGCACCAAGTCCGTAGACGGCGTCCGAGATATCGGTGCCGCCATCGTCGTTGATGTCGGCTGCGTCCAGGCAAACCGGTGCGGGCGAGCCGACCACGAACAGCGCCGCCAACACGTAGACGGCGTCCGAGATATCGAACCCGCCGTCGTCGTTGGCGTCGCCACGACGGAACGTATCCATCGGAGTGACGGGACCTCCCGCCAGAAGGCTGGCGACCACGGCGTACATGGCGTCCGGGTCGTCGTAGCCGCCGAACTCGGTGGAGCCGCAGACCACTTTGCCGCTGCCCGCCGTGGTGTCGTAGAACGTCATCACGTTGTACGGAATTGCGGAGGCACCGGACAGGTCGTCCTCGAAGATCGGCGTACTGAGGTCGCCCAAGAGATCGGTCGTCGAGACGGCGAGTTGATCCGTCCAGTCGTTACCGCCTTGATCCTGCGTGTACGCCATGGTGACGCCTTCGAGCGGGCCACCGAGGGTGCCCGTACCACCGAGGTGGGTGTCGTTGCCGTCGAGCGTGGCGACGTCGTCGATCCCGTCGACCGTCCAGAAGTCGGTTCCCGCGTCGAAGCCCCAGATGTCGCCACCCGTGACGTAAGCGTTCGTCCCACTTTGAATCAGAGCGGCGATCGTGTTACCGATTCCGTTGGTTCCGAGCACGACGTTGTCCGGGAACGAGCCACCCATGTAGTAGATCGCGATCGGTTCGCCGATGAACGTTTGATCCGCAGTAATCACCACGGCCGTAATCCCGGCGGCGTCGAGCGCGTTGACCATGGGGGTCACGCTGTCGACCAGCCCGGTGTCTTCGTCGCCATCGATGACGAGGTGTTGGCCGGTGACGTCGGGCGGAACGAATTCAGTGATCTCGATTTCGCCGACACCAGCCGCACCGGTGAAGCCCGTGACCTGGACGAAGATGGTGTCGCCGGCAGTGGCGATCCACGTCACTTCAGACTGGAGGCCGACCGCGTCGTCGTTGCAAGCGATCGGGATATCGCCAGGAGCCGGGCAGCCGGCGGAGGCGTCCCAAGCTGCGACGACCGTGTCGTAGAGCGAGCCCGCCAAGCTGACCGTGACTTCGGAATCGACAAGCACGGTGTACGAGTACCAAAGATCGGGCGACGCGACCGCGGTCCCGCAAGTCGGATCGATTCCCTCTGAGTTGGCGCACACGGTGCTGAAGGTGTCCGGCGTTGTGTAGGCGATCGCGCCGGTACACTCGTCGTTGACCGGAGCAGACGTGAGATCCGTATACGCCAGCGTTCCCGTGCCGACCGCGGTTCCCGCGCCCCCGACCTGAACGTAGTAGACCGTTCCGGCACTCGCGGACAGAGTCAGCTCGGACTGCGACCCGCATGAGTCGTCGTTGCAAGCGATAGCAACGTCACCCGGAAGCGGGCAACCCGCCGTACCGTCGTAGATGGCGATGCGCGTGTCGAGTGCGCTGCCACACGTACTGAACGAGTAGTCGCCGTCACAGATCGGAGCGACGCGATACCAGAGATCGACCGGAGCGCCGGTGCCGCATCCCGGATCGATGCCGTCCGCGGTCGCGCTACTGGAGTCGAAGTTCACAATGTCGCCGTTGTTGAGAATGATCGCGCCGTCGCACGCGTCGTTGGTTGCGGGCACGATCGACGAGTAGCTCCAGCTATCGATATTGTGCGCGGAACTTACTCCACCCGTGGCTGAGGTGAACCCTATCCACGCGTTCGCCGATCCGATGAGTGACGTCAGGTCGAAGCTGGCGTCGACGGTGGAGACGGCGAGATCGTCGAGGTAGACGCGCATGATCGGCACGCTCGGGTCGTACACGACTCGAACCGTGTGGACCGCACCGTCTTCCCAGTTGACTGGCGCGTCGTTGGCGGCCAGTCGATCGTTGTAGTTGCCGGTGTTGGGGTCGAGGCCGTTCGATTGAATCGAGATGTGTCGGGCGGTGCCCGGCTCACCGAAGCACGGTCCGCTATCCCAGGAGTCGAACTCGATGGCGATCGATTGGGTGATCCCGACGACGGCTGGAGCGTAGCCGCACGCCGCCGGTCCGTCGGAGTAACCCATGGTCGAGCCGGTGCCGAGGCCGAGCCAGCTGTCGGTCTCGTTCTGTATGACGAAGGCGAATCCGTCGGCGCCGTCGCCCGACACCTGGAAGTCGAAGAACACTTCGAACCCGTCGCCGACCGCTTCTTGATTGATGTGCCAGACCGCGCCGGTCTGACCTCCCAGGTCGGGGTTGAGGCTCAGTTGTGCTCCGACTTGAGCGGACGCACCCAGAATGTTGAGATCGACCACCGAACTGAAATCCGGGTAGTCGAAATCTGCTCGAGCTGAGTTGGCCGTGCAGGCCAGCGCAGCGACCACCAGAGTAAGGATAAAGCGTCGCACGTGCATCTCCTCTCGACGGCGGCGATTCGCGGCGCGCCCCGGGCGGCTGGCGTTTCGAAGCCGAAGAACCTCATTAGAACTTCCCAATGGAACCCTGCGATCCTATCACCCCGGGGCGGTTGGGCTCAATCAACCGACGGGTCCCCGTTGCGTTTTAGGAGTCGGCCCGAGGTCGAGTCGGGACTTACGTAAGGTTGGATTTCATCACGGTTCCAAGGGCTGGCGTGCCATTCTGGGGATGGACCTATGTGTCAGGTTCTGCGATACCTCGGATTCACTGATCTGCGAACAAGGAGAGCGACATGGATCGACGAACGTTCATCGCCAGTTCTTTGGCAGCCGGGGCTGTGGTCATGAACCACCGAGTTGAGGCGTCCGTACCTTCGAGTCGGCACCGCGCGGGGGAGCCGTTCAAGCTCAAGTACGCTCCCCATCACGGAATGTTTCGCCACCACGCCGGCGCCGACTATCTCGATCAGTTGAAGTTCGCGGCGGATCAAGGATTCCGTGCTTGGGAAGATAACGGAATGATGGGACGCCCGGCCGAGTTGCAAGAACGCGCCGGCGCGTTGATGCAAGAACTCGGCATGACCATGGGCGTGTTCGTTGCCGACGCTGAGTTTGGCAAGCCGAACTACGCTCGGGGCGGAGCGGAAACGCGGGGCGCGTTGCAGGAAAAGATGCGCCGCGCCGTTGCGTGCGCGAAGCGCGTTCACGCGAAGTGGTGCACCGTGGTTCCGGGCCGGTTCGACGCTCGACTCGAATGGGACTACCAGACTGTGAACGTCGTCGACTGCCTCAAGGCCATGTGCGAGGTCGCCGAGCCAGCGGGGTTGGTCATGGTGCTCGAGCCCCTCAACCCGTGGCGCGATCATCCCGGTGAATTTTTGACCAAGATCCCGCAGGCGTATCTCATCTGCAAGGCGGTCGGTTCGTCATCGTGCAAGATCCTCGATGATCTCTACCACCAGCAGATCACCGAAGGGAATCTCATTCCCAACCTCGACCTTGCGTGGGATGAGATTGCGTACATCCAAGTTGGCGACAACCCGGGTCGAAAAGAACCGACGACCGGCGAGATCAACTACCGCAACGTGTTCAAGCACCTACACGCCAAGAAGTTTGACGGCGTCGTCGGGATGGAGCACGGACTGAGTCGTGGCGGCAAAGAGGGCGAGCAAGCACTGATCGACGCGTATCGTTGGTGTGATGACTTCGTGGTGTGAGGTTCGTCGTGCGATATGCGCTGAAGGTGCGAGCAGTCGTGCGTCGACGACGACATCCGTATCCGTCGAAGCGCGAGCGAGTCGTCGTCTCGCGCAGCTCGAACGCGGAGTTCAGCCGAAGAACTTTCCCAGTTTGCGGGCGACCGCTTGGCGTTGTCGTCGCAGCCAGAAGGCTCTGAACTGATCTCGCGTTCGAGCCGCGTGTCTCAGCGATTGGTCGGAGCCAAGACCGTTCTCAGGTTCTCTTGGTTGCGGTTTGCGCCCCAGATGTTGGGGAGCACGTGGGGAGCTCCGAGGTGGTCCCAAGTCCACGGACCCAGTTCGGTAGGGGCCGTCAGCGCCCCGGTCAACTCGCAGTTGCCGAATCCAGCCGTCAATATACCGAGCACGAACGGCTGGAAGGTCGTGACGTAGAGTCGGTAGCACCCGTTTGGTTCACGCACCAGCGCCATGGGTGAGATCGATCCCGCGTTCGCCATAGCCACGGTGCGGTTGGCGTCGGTGCCGGTGATCCCGCCGATCTCGTGGTAGAGTTCGACATCGTTACCGGTGATGCGCCGGATGCGCGACAGACCCCAGCCGTCTTGCGTCGACTGATTTCGAATCACCAGCAAAGACTCTTCTTCGAAGCCCGAGGCGTCGGTCAGGGTGATCGTGCGACCGTTGATCCCGGTCCACGATCGCAGTTGCGTATCGTCTGCTTGGATGATCGGGTTGCCCGGATCTTCGACCCAGTTGATCAAGTCGGGAGACGACGCGAACCCGACGCTCCAGCCGCCCGGGCCGAAGGTCGTGTCTTTTTCGCGAAGCCCGGAGTAGTACATTCGCCACTCGGAGGTGTCGGCGTGCCACCAGACGACGGGGTCACAAACGCCGTCGTCCTTCCAGTCGCCCGCGAGGGATTCGTCGAGGACCGATCCATCGAGACCCGGGCCGGGCTCAAGGACCCACGGGCCGTCGGGCGCCGGCGCGGTCATGAGGAACATGCGGTGGGTCGCGGTCAGACGAACCTCTCCGCAGGCGAGCATTTTCCACCGTTTCTGCACGTCGGGTTCGGCGTTGTCCTTGATGATCCGCGGCGCCGTGAGAATGTCGTAGTTGACGCCGGCGCCCGGCAAGACGGTTCGTGCAATGACCGGGTTCGTCGGACTCGGCGACCAAGGCCCGTCGATGGAAGTCGCCGTGGCCATGCCGATCGACGACTCGAAGTTCGAATCGAGACCCTCGTAGAAAAGGTAGTACGTGCCGTCGTCGTCGAGAATGATCGACTTCTTGCGATTACCGCGATCGTTCCACGTTCCGGGTCCACCTCCGACCAGAACGTTCAGGCCACGCCCGTCCGGCATGAACTGCGTTCCGTGGGAACGGTGGTGGCGCAACACATACTCAGAGCTGGCCGTCGGTCGCGCATTGGTAATGCCGTCGAACGCTTCTCCCGCCTCGTGACGAACCCATTCGACGTCGTACTGGCCGGCGTACGCATCGTTGTGTCGATCCCCGATGGTCAGCCACAGTCGATCGTCGGTCGCGAAGCCACCGAACGACGCGTAGTCGACCCAATCGGTCAACGCCACCATTCGTACGCCCTGGGATCCGTCCGTGATCAAGCTCTCGCGCTTGTGCGCGGCAAAGAATCGCACCGCTTGCCCGGGACCGTCGATTTCGAATCCGACGACATACCAGTCGCCGGGGTCTCCCTGGCGAATTGGATTGACCGACTCACCGAGCACTCCGGGATCGGTCCACGCCGCGAACGGCTCTCCATCCCAGTGACGACCGTTGCCGTCGCCGCTGGGGTCGTAGCGAAAGCGAATCGTCGGATCGACGCCGTCATCGACCAGTGCGATCGACGCCAGTCGCTGCGTGTCGAGTACGGACTCGGTCTCCGACTGGGGGGGTTGTCCGTCCGGCAATCGCCAGAGCCCGATCAAGTCGGGGACGTTGCCGCCGCCGATGCGACGCACACAGAACGACCACGTTTGTGATTGCGACGGATCGAGGTCGGTCGCAGTCGACAGAAACCCGGTCGCGTCGACGGTGGGTGAATCGAACGCAACGTAGCTGTCGCCGGACAGCACCGCGGTGCCCGATGCGGTCTGTGACGAGACCCAACGAGGATCGATCGTCGTCGCGTCGAAGTGATCGAGGAATCCGAACGAGTATTCCGTGATGTGAAGCGTCACGTTGCCCGGCATCGTGGCGAAGCCGTCACTCGCTTCGTACACAAACGTATCCGTGGTCGTTGCGCTTCCATCGTGTGTATAGCTGAACGACCCGTCGTCGGCCAGAGTCACGCTACCGTTGGTCGGCGGCGTGAGAAGTATGGCCGTGAGTGTATCTCCGTTGGGGTCGGAGTCGTTGGCGAGGACTCCAGTCGCGGCGTCGATATCGATCGTGCAGCCGGGGCCCGCAATGTAGTCGTCGTCGACGGTCACCGGGGAATCAGTGGCGTCCGAGACAGAGATGGTGAAGCTCTGAGTATCGAAGAGGCTGGCGCTGTCCTCGACTCGCACCGTCACCGGATGGTCGCCGAGTTGTGCGAGCGTCGGAGTCCAGCTCAGCACGCCCGAGCCGGGTTCGATCGACGCGCCCACCGGGCTTTCCGTCAACGAATACGTGAGCGTGTCGGACAACGCGGTGTCGGGATCGCTTGCGTCGACGTCGTAGCTGTAGAGCGTATTGGCAAACCCGACCGTCAACGGGGTAGAGGTGATGGTCGGGGGTTGGTTCGTGTTGGCGACGGTGATTGTGAACTCTTGCTCGTCGAACAGGCCCGCGACGTCTTCGACTCGAACGGTGACGGGGTGATCACCCGCTTGCTCGAGGGTCGGCGTCCACGACAGTAATCCCGACGCCGGGTCGATCGCGGCGCCCTCGGGTCCGATCGGAAGCGAGAACTCCAAGGTGTCGCCGTCGACCGAGTCGAGATCCTCGGCTTCGACGGGGTACGCGTACGGTTGTCCTTCTGTCGCCGTCGTCGGAGCGGTCGAGGTGATCGCCGGAGGCTGGTTCACATTGTCGACCACAATGGTAAAGCTCTGCTCGTCGAAGAGTCCGGCTGCGTCGTCGACCCGCACCACCGTCGCATGGTCGCCCGCTTGGTCGAAGCCCGGAGTCCAAGTGACAGCGCCCGAGATCGAATCGATCGTGGCGCCTGTGGGACCGCTCTGGATAGAGAACGTCAACAGATCGCCGACGGTGAGGTCGGGATCGGCCGCTTCGACGCCGTACGCGTACAGTTCGCCTTCCACGCCGGTGAGTACCGCCGTCGACGTGATCGCCGGGGGTTGGTTGAGATTCGCCACCGAAATGGTGAAGTTCTGCTCGTCGATCAGGCCGGCCGCGTCCGCGACTCGTACGACGACTGGGTGGTCGCCGCTCTGGTCGAGCGACGGTGTCCAGCTGACTGCGCCGGTCTCCGGATCTACCGTGGCGCCGGTCGGGGCGACCGGTAGCGAGAAGGTCAGCGAGTCGCCGAACGGCAGGTCTGTATCGGAAGCGTCGGCGTCGTAGCTATACGGCTGCGTTTCCATGCCGGCGAGGACTGGCGTCGACGTCAGGGTTGGCGGCTGATTGGTATTGGCGACGGTGATCGTGAAGCTTTGATCATCGAACAGTCCACCGGTGTCCATGGCGCGAACGACGACGGCGTGTTGGCCCGGCTGATCGAACGATGGGGTCCAGTTCATCTCGCCCGACGCGGGGTCGATGGTCGCACCGATCGGCGCCACGAGCAGTGCGAACGACACAGCGTCGCCTTCGGAGAGGTCCGGATCGTCAGCGTCGACATCGTAGACGTACGGCGCGGCCTCCGTGGCATCGAGCGTTGGCGTCGACGTGATGACCGGCGGCTGACTGGTATTGGCGACGACGATGGTAAAGCTCTGCACGTCGAACAGTCCCGCGCTGTCGTCTATCCGGACCGTGACGTCGTGAGTGCCGGACTGATCGAGTGTCGGTGTCCACGTGATCGCCCCGGAGAGGCGATCGATCATCGCGCCGCTGGGTGCCGTGGGTAGCGAGTACGTCACGCTGTCGCCGAACGCCAGGTCGGGGTCGGTACCATCGACGTCGTAGAAGTAGAGTTGCCCTTCGGTGGCGCTGGTGATCGCCGTCGAGGTGATCGACGGCCCTTGGTTAGCGTTGGCAACCGCCACGACGAAGCTCTGCTTGTCGAACAACCCTGCAAAGTCCTCGACCATGACGACGAACGCGTGGCTGCCGGCGTCGTCGAGCCCGGGTGTCCATGTCAGCAAACCGGAAGCGTCGTCGATAGACGCCCCGGCTGGGGCGATCAACAGCGAGAAACTGAGCGTGTCACCCTGGCTGAGGTCGGGATCGTCAGCGTCGACGTCATACGAATACGACTCAGCCTCCATCCCGACCACGACCGCGGTCGATGTGATCACCGGAGACTGATTGGTGTTGGCAACGGTGATGGAAAACGGTTGCTCGTCGAACAAGCCGAACGTGTCCTCGGCGCGTACCACAATGGCGTGATCGCCCGCTTGGTCGAGCGTCGGAGTCCACGTCACGACCCCTGTGATTCGATCGATGGTCGCGCCGGCCGGGGCCGTCGGCAGGGAGTAGGTCACTCCGTCTCCGAAGGCGACGTCCGGGTCCGTCGCGTCGACGTTGTATAGATACACGCTTCCTTCGACCGCGCTTGTTACCGGCGGTGAAGTGATGGTCGGAGGTTGGTTCGTGTTGGCGACCGCCACCGTGAAGACTTGCTTGTCGAACAGTCCGCCGAGATCCTCGACCTGCACCACGAATGCATGGTCGCCCGCTTGATCGAGCGTCGGCGTCCACGACACCACTCCGCTGCCGGCGTCGATCGCAGCCCCGACCGGGCCGACCGGCAGCGAGTAGGTCAACACATCACCGACGTCGGGGTCGCTAGCCTCGACGTCGTAGGAGTAAGCGCTTCCCTCGGTGGCGTCTATCACGGGAAGAGAGGTAATGCTCGGAGGTCCGCTCACCACGCCGCAGTCAGAGAACGGGCCGATGCAGTCCGGCATAGTGTCCGGTGTCGGGTCCGTGCCGCAGCCCGGGAACGGGGGGCACGGCGGTGGCCCGAGAAGGAACAGGTACTCGAGGATGTAGACCGCGTCCGCGACGTTGACCGAGTCGTCGTCGTTGGCATCGCAGGCGTCGAAGCACGCCAACGTGGAGCCTCCGACGAACAGGTATTCCAAACAGACCACGGCATCGGTGATATCGAGTTGGTCGTCGACTTGGCAGTTTCCGCGACGAAATGACCACTCTTGGCACCACGACGGGGAAGAGAGAAGCAGTACAGCAACGGTCGCAGAAACCACAGATTTCAAGCAGCGCATGAGGATTTCGATTCTGAGATGTAACGTACCCAACGTTATTAAAACGTCTTACACGAGCTCCGGACGTTGGCGGATCAGCCCGGAGTTTGTCTCGTGTTGGACGACCCAACGGTAGTGGAGCCTGGAATCGAGTCGCTTGCAACGGACGATTCGCCGCCGCGGTCGACCGGCAATCTTCCCCCGAACTCACACCACCTCACCGCACCTCACTTTGCGGCCGCACCTCTCGCTAGAAAATATGTCGGGACTTTGAACCGCCCCCCTCGAGCTTTGCGGCTTGTGCGATGGATCACGTTGTCCGTCGCGGTTTGCGAGGCCGGATTCCAATGCGCAATAAGTTGTCGAATCCGCAAGGCACTCGACCACGGCATAGATCGCTGCACGTAGACCCGGTCCTCCGGCCAAGCGCTACACACCTTGTGCGAGGCGACTTACGCAAAACCCGGATAGGCCCTGACGCCCGAAGGCGCATGGCACTCCGGCGGACGCGGTCCGCTTTCGTGGCTCATCGTTCACACCACACCGCCACCCATCGGTACTCGAGCCAACCGGTGGAGAGGGGAGCTCGTCATGCGGTTTGTCACCGCCGTTCTTGTGACCGCCATCGTTTCGTCGGCGGCTTTGCGAGTCGAATCGCAAGTGCCCGTCGTCTCCAGCAGTGACCCATGGAGTTCGCTGTCGTTTTCGGGAGCTTCCGGAATGTCGCCCGTCGGAGTCGGGGGGATTCCTTCCGGCACGCTGCAAGGGCCGGCGTTTCACGCCGGCGCCGAACCGCTCGCGATGTGCTTCGACTCCGGCGGCGCCGTGTTTGGCGTGCCGACGTTGTATGTCGTCGATCTTTACGACGGCAACGCATACTTGTACGACGCCAACGATCTCAGTTTGCTCGGTACGATCCCGACGCCCACCGGGGCGAGCGTGACGACCGGGTTGACGACCGACGGCTCGCTGCTTTATTGGGCCGCGGACGACACCCTCTATACATCGGCGATGGACGGAACCGCACTGTCGACGGTCGGCTCGATCGCTCTGCCGCTCTCCGGGTCGTGCGGTGACCTCGCCCGGGACGATCTCGGTCAACTCTGGGTCATCGACGTGATCAATGATTACGTTTCCGCGCACGACAGCGCCAGCGGTGCGGCGCTCGGAGACGGGTTCGGCCAACCGAGTGCGCCGGGCGCGTTTGGCAACGGGTTGGCGTTTCGCGACGATTGCGGCGCATTCGAACTTCTGCACGGAGTGACTGCCGCCGGTCAAGTCACACACGCGTCGTTGGTCAACTCCGACGGCGTGGTGCTCGGAAGCCAGGGCATCTTCGGCCTAGGACCGTTCGTCAACGGTGTGGCGGCGGCCGCAACGTCGCCAGCCTTCGCCGTGCCGTCGCTGTTCGTGGTCGACAATGCTAGCGGTGCGATCTTCGAAATCGAAGCGCTCGACCCGTGTCCGACTCTTCCGTCGGATTGTCACGCGGTCACCGGCGCCAGTCTCCGACAATCGTTCAGCGGATTTCCCACCGCGACGTTTCAGGCGACTCCCGGTACCGCGATCACTTCCCTGTTGCCGACCACCACTTCGACCATCTCGGTCACCGGCTTGCCGGGTTTGGTGCAAGAGGTGTCGTGTTCGGTCGAGATCGATCACACGTGGATCGGCGACTTGGACGTCACACTGCGGCGCGTGGGGGCGGCGACCATCGTGCACCTTCACGACAGCGCCGGCGTCGCTAGCGATGACATCGTGACAACGTTCGATGACGACGGGCGGGGATTCGGACCGCCGTTCGCGGCCGACGATGTGATGCAACCGTCCGGCGGGGCACTGACAGATCCGGGCGCCGGAGCGATGAGTGACTTCGACGGATTGACGGCCAATGGCCCGTGGCGGCTCGCGGTCACCGACAACTTCGGTGGCGAAGACGGAACGTTGACGGCGTGGTCGCTCGAGGTGCAGACGGCGCTCGCGATCCCCGACGCGAACCCGCTCGGCGTTTCCGTGTTGGTCGACATGGAGTCGATCGGCGACGTGGCCGATCTCGACGTGACGCTCGGGATCGACCACCCCGCTCCCCACGAACTCTCGATCGAGCTCGTCTCTCCGACCGGCACCGTGGTGGTGCTCGAAACTGCCGGCGCGCCGACCGCGCTGCTCGGCAACGCGCGCTTCGACGACGCCCCGGGCGGATTCAACGACGGCTTCGGGACGGCGACCCCTGTCGGTTCGCTGTCGGACTTCGACGACGACGCCATCGCGGGCATGTGGGAGTTACGCATCGTCGATTCGGTGGCTGGCAACACGGGGACCCTACGACGGGCCGAGCTGCTGGTCTGTCCAGTACCGTGTAGCGCTCCGGCGTTTCTGGCGTGTAGCTCCGACTGCGCTACTGGCGGGGTCGATCTCACCTGGTCGAACAGTGCTAGCTACGACTCCATCGACATCTACCGAGACGGGTCGCTCTTGGCGACGTTACCCGGGACCGACGCGACGTTCCTCGATAGTTCCGCCGACGCCGGCCAACGCAGCTACGACGTGGTCGGCCGTTGTGCCATGGGGGCGAGCGCGTCGAGCTGCTCGGTGTTGCACGCTCCCTACGGTGGCGAAGCGAACGTGGTCGTGCGCCTGGAGTCCCCGTTCGGAGACATCGATAGCGCGTCGACCCTCGCCGCTGACTTAGCGAGCGGTGGTCAATCTGTCCTCATGACAGAGACTCTCCAGTTCGCGTGCTTCGACTCCATGCCGTCGAGCGGTGTGGTGTGGGTTTGCGCCGGGACGTTCCCCGACAACTACGTGTTGTCGATCGAAGATGGGGAAACGCTCGCTGATTTGGCTGCGGCCGGGACCGCGATCTACTTCGAATCCGCGGACGCATGGGGATTCGATCCGGCCACGTCGTTCGCCGAATACGACGGAGTCGAGGACGGCACCGCGACCGACGGTGACGATTCGTTCGTCGCTATGGATGGCGCCAGCCACAACGTGCTCGCGCTTGCGGGGACCAGCGCGACGTACGACCAGGATCAATCCGGTCTCAGCGACTACACCGATCGAATCTTGCCGACCGGCTCTACCGGCGGTGTCGATCTCGATACGCCGGGAGCCGGCGCCGGGTCCATCTGGCTCGACGCATCGCAAGCGTACGTCACCGGAACATTCTACGTTCCGCCGAGCGGCGCTCGAGTTCTCGCGCAGTCGTGGGAGTTCGGTGGCTACGGCGGCGACCGAGTGGCGCTCGCGACGAGCTATCGCACTGCGCTGTCGCCCGCCGGCGGCGACCCGCTGTTCGAGCGCGGTAACGCCAACACCAGCGGCGGAGTCGACATCTCGGATGCCGTCTTCCTGTTGAGCTACCTGTTCATACTCGGCGCCGATGTTCTGCCGTGCTTTTCGGCCGCCGACGGAAACGATGACGGAACGGCAGACGTCAGCGACGCGGTGTACATCCTCGGATATCTGTTCGTGTTCATGTCCCCGCCCATGCCGTCGCCGTTCCCCGGCTGCGGTACCGATCCCACCCCGGACTCCCTCGACTGTTTGGAGTTCATCGGATGTTGATCGCACCGCCTGACCCAAACCGTCCAATCATCACGATGACCCCCCAGGCCCAGCTTGGTTCACAGGCGCGTTCACAACCCCAGAAGACTCGACCCCGGACTCTCAAGAAAGGGCGGCGATTCATGCCATCCCTATCCCGCACTCTGTTTCTCGTGTTGCTCGGCGCGGTGGCTGTTCTGCTCGCCGATTCCGTCGATGCGCAGCGCCCCGATCAACTCGGTCAGCGAGTTCGTCCGCTGGTGACGATGACGCGCGGCGCCCCCGCCGACGGAGCGACAGGAATCGATCTCGACATCGTGGCGGAGATCGCCTTCAGCGACTTGATCGACCCAAATACGGTCGACGGTCAATCGATCACCGTCACTTCCGGCGGGGCCTCCATATCTACCCAACGCATCGTCTCGCTCGATCGCAAGCGGGTCTTGCTGTCGTTCCCGGAGTTTCTCCCCGGTAGCTCGACCGTGACGATTACCGTCCATGGCAACCGACTGCGCGACATCGAGGGGCGCTTCGTCGACGTCGACGGCAGCGGATCTGGCGGCGGGGTCGCCACGATCAACTTCGTGACGAACGCGCCGTTGCCGCCCCCGGTGGTCACCGATTCAGCGCTCATCACGGGATATGTGTTTGTCGTCGACATCGCGACCGGCGAGACCTCGCCGTTATCGAACGCGACGGCCAGAGCGTACCTGTACCCGCCACCCGAAGTCGGAGCCGTTCCGGTTGGCATGGCCACGACGAACATCAACGGATACTTCGAGCTGACGACCGCACCGTTCACGGGGATCGAAACGTTCCTCGTGAGCATGAGCTTTCTCGGCCACAGTGAGGCGTTGCGTCAGGTCACGATCATGGCCGGACGCTGCTACCGCGTCGACGACGCTGCACTGCAACAGCTCGGGCCACCCCAACTGATCTCTGCCGCCGGTGGTGGTACCGCCGTCGACATGGGCGGGGCCGAGGTGGTGTTCCCGGCGGGTGCAATCGCCGACGACACATTGGTTACCGTGACGCTGTTGGCTAGCTCGGATCAGCTACGCGACTACCTGCCGGAGTTTGTCTCGACCCAAGGGACGTTCATCGACATCGGTGGACTCGACGGCGAAATCACATCGAGCCCGGTCACCCTTCGCATACCCAACCGATACAACTTGCCCGTACAGACCCCGCCGATCGAAATTCCGATGGGCAAGGTCGATCACAACACGCTCGAGTGGAGCGATCTCACCGAACTCTACACGGGGCCCGGCGATCCCCCCGAGTCGTTCGTCGGTAGAGTCGTTAGCGATGGCATGGGCGGGTCCGTGATCGAAGTCGAGTTCGATCACTTCTGTTCGATCTGCACGTCGTACTGCTTGCCGGTGCCTCCGCCGCCCGACCCCGGGCCGTGCGACGCACCGCCGCCGCCGCCGCCCGGACCGTTTCCGCCGGGACCACCTCCGGGACCCGGACCGCCTGGTCCCCCGCCCGGTGCGCCGGTTCCGGCCGTGATTCCGATCCTCAGCCCACAGCCGCAAGGTCGCAGAGAAGATTTATGCCGGACCGCACGAGCGCTGGGCTATTCCAGCGGTCAGTCGGAAGTTTCGCTGCGTGAGGGCTACCTCTACGAGTTCGTCAATCTACCGTCCATGCAGGAGCGCGGTACTGCGTTCAATCTTCAGCTCGCGTACTTCTCGGGTTCGGCCTTGCCGTCGGTGACGCTCAGCGCGCAGACCGACTACGACAGCACGCGCCCGGTCGAACGAACGCAATACGAGTTCGACATCGAGGGCGAGCAGGTTCACGCCGTCTACGACTTCAGCGAGAACAACACCAAGCACCACGGCAAGTACATTTGGCACGGAGTCGACGGTACCGGCTCGCTCATGCCGACCGGCAGTTACGCGTTCGACATCTTCGTATCGAGCTTGAACGCCAACGTCTCCGTGTCCATCCCGTCGATCTTCGGCGGGGGCGGACTAGGGCCCGACGTGACGGAGTTCACGGATATCCAGTACCCGGGTCTCGTTCCCCAACGATCCAAGCTGACGTCCGGTCGCGCGTTACTGCTGAACCGGGTGGACTCTCCGTACGGCGCAGGATGGAGCATCGTTCAAGAAGAGCGACTGCACAACGATCCCGATGGTTGCATCCTGTTCACGAACGGCTCGGGAGACCGAAGACTCTTCGTTCCGGATACCGCGAGCTCGAACCGTTGGGTGCCCATGTTCGCCGACGGTAGTGAGCTCATCCGCAATCCGTCCTCCGGCAACTACGAGCGTCGCTACGAACAAGGGTGGATTTCACGCTTCAACCCGAGCGGCTTGCTCATGGCGAAGATTAGCCCGTTCGGCGCGACGACAACGTTCGTCTACAGCGGCGGTCGGTTGGCGTCGGTGACGTCACCGACGGGCCACTTCTACACCCTGTCGTACGACGGCAACGACAAGCTCTCAGCAATTGCGGATTCCGCGGGTCGCACCACACTCTTCACCGTGGCCGGCGGCGACTTGACCGTCGTCGACGGCGCCGAAGGGGTGCGCACGTTCGGTTACGACGCGGACCACCTGCTGACCGAGCAGATCGGCGTTCGCAACGAACGCAGCACGTACGGATACGAGAACGGTCGGGTCACTTCGGCGATCTCTTACGAGAGCGACGGTACGACTGTTCTTAGAGAGCGGTACTTCTATCCCAGCGCCTTGGCCGGTGAAGCTGGCTTGGCGATCGCCAATGGGCTGGGAACGATCCTCGCTCCGATCCCCGTCGCGGCGAGCAATATCGACTACATGGTCGACGGTCGCGGGACCGTTCACGAACACGAAATCGACGGGATGGGTAACACCATTCGCGAAAGTAACGGAGCCGTCGAGACGCTCTTTACCTACGACGAGCAGCGACGCATGACAAGCATCGTGCGTTCGTCCGGATGGCAAACGCACTACGACTACGACGACAAGGGGCGGCTGACCACGGTTCACGAGCGCAACGGCGGCACGTTGTACGCCACCATCACGCGCGAGTACGAAGGGCTCAACGGTCGACTAAGTCGTGAAGTCGACGCCGAGGGACGCGAGCGTCTCTACGAATACGACGCGTCGGGTCGGTTGACTCGAGTCCAAGACAACCTGGGAGACGACGTTGCGTTCTTCTACGGAAGCGTTGCTCACCCGTCGTTGGTGACCGGCACCGAGCGCGGCGACGCGTTCGTGACGACGTCGTACGACGTGCACGGCAACCTAGCCATGACGACCGACGCGCTGGGCCGCGTCACGACCTACGTTCACGATCCGTTGACGGGATTGTTGAGCAGCACGACAACGCCGGAGTTGCGAACGGCCACGGTGAGCTACGACGCCATGAACCGAATCGTGGCGAGCACTGGCGGCCCGGACGGTGACATCGGCTTCGAATACTCCGGTAGCGTGATCACCGAAGTCGGCTTGCCGGGTGGCGAGACCATCATGATGACGTACGACGGTCTCGGCCGTCGCGTCTCGCGCGTGGACGCCAACGGTGAAGTCGAGCTGTTCGAGTACGACAACGAGGGTGCGCTCGTGTCGCACCGCAACCGCGCCGATCAACTGACGCTTCTCGACCGAGACGATCGCGGCCAACTGGTCTCGAAGGTCCGTCCCGACGGGTCGGTGACCTTGTTCGACTTCGACGACTTCGGCAACTTGACTTGGGCCGAGAACAGCCACTCCACGATTGAAATCCAGCGGGACTTCCTCGGTCGCGCGTCGCTGGTCCGTTCCGTACTGGACTTCCAGGGAACGGGTGCGCCCCCGGTCGAGCACGAGCTGTCGTACACGTACGACCGTACCGGCCGGCGGCTGACCATGGCTGATGCCAACGGAACGTACAGTTACGGGTACGACCCCGTCGGTCGGCTCGCGACGGTATCGGATCCGTTCACCAACAGCTGGACCTATAGCTACGACGCGTTAGGACGGCTAGCGCAGCTGATCCGAGCGAACGGGGTGACGACAGAGTACGGCTACGATGTCGGAAGTCAGCTCGTCTCGATCGAGCATCAAGACGGCACGCTGGCGAACCTCATCGCCAATCTCTACGACGGCTACGATCTCGACGGTCTGGTGACCGACGAGACGTTGGTTTCCGGTGTGGCGTCGAGCAGCTGGCTCTACGACTACGACGACCGCGCTCGGTTGACGAACGCCGACGCTAGTGAGTCGTTTGGTGATGCTCTGGTCAACGTGACGTCGTTGTTCGACAGTGCCAACCGTATCACCTCGGATAGCGAGTACAGCTACACGCACGATACCGACGGGCGCATGACGGTTCGCGACGAGGTCTCGGGCGAGGCGTCGGATCTGTTCGAGTACGACACCGACGGCCAGCTCACCAACCTGCAGCAAACCGGGCTTGTCCTGGGGTCGCCGCAAGTGACGTTGGACGTACGTTACTACTACGACCCGCTCGGTCGCAGAATCGCCAAAGAGATCAACGGCATTCGGTCGGTGTACCTCTACGACGGCGAACGGCTGATCGAAGAGCTCGATCACCGGGATCTCTCGCGACGGGTCTACGTGCACGGGCGTGGCAACAATGAGCCGCTCGCGGTCATCGATCGTGTTGGCGGAGAAACACACTTCTACCACCACGATCGTCTCGGCAGCGTACGCGGGCTGACCGACGAAACCGGAGGACTGTCGCAGCTCTACGTCTACGATGCGTTCGGTAGCTTGGTTCAAGAGTTGGCGTCCGGGTTGTACCAACCGTTCGGGTTCATCGCGCGTGAGCGAGACCGTGAAAGCGGGCTGACGTTCATGCGGGCTCGGTACTACGTGCCGCAGCTCGGACGGTTTCTCAGCGAAGATCCGCTCGGATTGCTCGCGGGCGAAAACTTCTACGTCTACAGCCACGGTGATCCGGTCAATCGACGGGACCCCAGCGGCCAACAAGGAGTGTCGTTCCCGAAGCTCTCTCTTGGCGACTTCACCCTCTCCCTCGGAGAAGTGCCCAGGCCGGAAGACCTGCCTCCCGTGGTTCCGACGATTCCTCATCCGTGGGACGACGAAGGCGGACTCGGCGCGGGCGGCATCCTTGTCATCTATGGCGCCGGCGGTGGGGTCTGCGGCCAGATCGGCATTGGAATCGGACTGCCCGATTTCTCCACTATCACGAACACGCCCGTGGGCCGCGGCCTGCGGATCACCTTCTGATGCAGAGAGAGCAACCCATGAACAACACCCAACGAATCGAGCGCGCGTTGCGAGCCTTGTTGCTCCCGCTGCTCGTCCTTTCTGTGGTGAGTGGTACGACGCTCGTCTCGGCACAGTCGAGCTCGAGCTACGTCGTCGATGCCGATGGCAATCGAACCTCCGCTACCAATCAAATACGGCTGACCGGGATCGGCGGGTTCAGCATTGAACCGAACCGGGCGATCCCCGGAGACCGTATCAACATCTACGGACGCAACTTCGACGTGACCGATCCGAGCCAGTTCGCGATCGACTTCAACGGCGAAGCCGGCGTCGTGCATTCGGTGTCTCGACGTGTGATTACGGTCGAGATACCGCTGACCGCCGTGGATGGCGCCATCGTCTTGACGCTACCCGGTGGAACGCAGGTCAACGTCGGGTCATTGGTCTTGGAAGGCGTCGTCGTGACGCCCGACGTCGCCGATCTCGACTACGGCACTAGCCAACAGTTCGCCGCCGTCGTGCACGGGGTTCCCGGTGGTGTCGTCAACTGGGAAGTCGAATCATTGGTGGCGGGGGCTGATCCTGGCAGTGTCTCGGCCACCGGCTTGTACACGGCACCTGCCGCCGTCAATGGCGCGTTTCCGGTACTGGTGAAAGCGACCAGCGTCGACCTCGGGCATACGGCGTACGCCCTGGTGCGCGGTAGTTGTGCGTCGACCATGATCGCCTTGGATACGTTCGTCGCCGGCAGTTTCGTCTCCGGTTATGAGCGTAACTGTTACGAGTTCGACGGCACCGCCGGTCAGATCGTCAGTGCGAGCTACATCGGATCCCCGACCGCACGACGCTTCAGAATCCTCAACGAAGACGGCTATCCGGTGGTGGCGGCGACGCCCGGGACGAGCATCGCGACGTCGGTGGTCGTGCTTCCGGATACCGGCGTCTACCGCGTCGAAGTCGAATCCGATTCGGGCGAAAGCGGCGCGTACCAAGTGTATGTGGCGACGCACGAAGATCTGACCCCGGGCGTTTGGATTCATCCCGGCGACGGACTGTGGAGTGAGTCCAGCAAATGGTCCGGCGGCGTGGTGCCCAGTGCATCGTCGGACGTGATAATTCCGGACTATCCCGGCACGTTGACCGTCACGGTCAACTCCAATGTCGGAACGTGTGCCTCGGTCGTGGCCAACGAAGAGATCCGGTTCATCTCCAGTGGTCGCCTCAACGTACTGGGAACGCTGACCCACAATGCCGGCATGCGCATGCAGGGGGGAACCTTGGCTGGCGCCCGCCTCGAGCAGGGTGGCGGTCCGGGAGTCATCACCACGACCTCCGGCGGTACGTTTGCCGGCGTGACTGTGGCTTCTTCACTGCTCATCGGTCCGTCGCACTCGTTGACCGCGACCGGTGGATTGACCCTTGATGGGGGTACGATCACGCTCGGTACGGCGACCAATGGGCACTCCTACTTGTACTTCACTGGAACGCAAACCCTCGGTGGCAACGGTGAGATCGTAATGGAGGACTCGCCGGGCGGGTACACGCGCTATCTCTACCTGTTGGGCGGTACCACGCACCTGACGATCGGTTCGGACATCACGGTGCGCGGCGCTCACGGCAATCTGCTCTCGGGGAGCGCCAACCAACAGTTCATCAATCTCGGCACGATTCGCGCCGACGTTGCGGGTGAACCGTTTGCAGCTAGCCGTTTGGCGAACTTCGGAATGTTGCAAGCGACCGGCGGACTGCTAGACGTCGACCACTTGACCGGCGCACTCGGGCAACTCGACATTTCGGCGAGCGGTTCGGCGAACCTCGATGGCATCTACACCGTCGATCAACCGGTTGTCGTGCGCGATAGCTCGACGTTGATCCTTGACGGCACCTGGGTGAACGCGAGTTCAATCACCATGACGGACAGCGTCGTGACGCTGGACGGTACGTTCACTCCGACCGCGCTCGGTTCGTTCTCGCGGACCGGCGGAACGGTGAACCTCTCCGGAGTTTGCGACCTTCAGTCTTCGACGTTCACGTTGGATGCGACGACCGGCGATTGGAGAATGGTTGGCGGACGGTTCGCAAATGGAACTTTAGTGACCTCCCCGGGCGGGACGGTTCTCCCTACCACCAGTGGCGGAACCTTCGACGCCATGACGATCGTCGGCAGCGGTTTCACTCTGCCGTCCGGTTCTATTGTGACGTTGGTGAATGGGCTGACGCTCGACGCCACGATCGCACTAGGCGGTCCGGAGAATGGGCACACGTACTTGTATGTCTCCGGTACGCAGACCATCGATGGCGCGGGCGCGATTGAGTTCATCAACTCGCCGGGCGGGTATACCCGCTACTTGTACACGCTGGCAGCGGGAACGATCGTCACCCTTGGGCCGAACCTGACAGTTCATGGCCGTGACGGCTACATGTTCACGAGCGCGGCGACGCAGCAGTTTCAGAACCAGGGCACCATTCGAGCCGACGCCGACACTGTGACCGTGAACCGCATATCGAACTCCGGCTCTTTGGAAGGGGTGGGCGGTACGCTCGACGTCAACAACCTGAACGGGAACCTCGGCATGGTCTCCGTTGCGTCGAGCGGCACGGTGGACGTCGACGGAACGTACACTGTCGATCAGCCGATTGTTGTGCGCGACAGTTCCGCGCTGACTCTGCGAGGGACGTGGACGAATGCCAGTTCGATTGCCATGACCGACAGCGTCATCAACCTCGGTGGCGACTTCACCATGACCGGGCTCGGGTCGTTCAGTCGCAGCGGCGGCACGGTCAACTTGATCGGTACGTGCGATCTGCAAGCGTCGACGCTCACACTCGACGGGCTTACTGGCGACTGGCGAATGCTCGGCGGTAGCTTGGCCAACGGCACGTTGGTCACCGCTGGCGGGACGTTGATTCCCACGACCAGTGGCGGGTCGCTCGACGCCATGGTCGTTGGCGGGTCTGGATTCACGCTTCCGTCGGGGACGAACATGACGCTCCTGAACGGGCTCGTGCTCGACGCCACCATCGCCCTGGGTACCACGGTCAATGGGCACACTTACTTGTACGTCAACGGGACTCAGACCATCTCCGGCTCGGGGGCGATCGAGTTCGTCAACTCGCCGACCGGGTACACCCGCTACTTGTACGTGCAGGGGACGTCGTCGGTCGTCACCCTCGGTGCCGACATGACGGTGCACGGTCGAGACGGAATCCTGTTTACAACTTCGGCGACGCAACAGTTCCAGAACATGGGCACTATTCGCGCGGACGCGGACACCGTGACCGCGAATCGCATCACTAACTCTGGAAGCTTCGAAGGAGTGGGCGGCACGCTCGACGTCAACAACCTCTCGGGCAACCTCGGTATGGTTTCCGTTGCGGCGAGCGGAACGGTGGACGTCGACGGGACCTACACCGTCGATCAACCCATCGTCGTGCGAGACTCTTCTACGTTGACGCTTCGTGGAACGTGGAGCAGCGCGAGTTCGGTCGCCATGACGGACAGCGTTGTGAACCTAGGCGGCAACTTCACGATCACCGGGCTCGGGTCGTTCAGCCGAAGCGGCGGCACGGTCAACTTGATCGGGACGTGTGACCTCGAAGGCGGCACCTTCACGCTGGACGCCCTGACGGGCGACTGGCGCATGGTCGCAGGAACCATGACCAACGGAACGTTGGCTACCTCGCCGGGCGGTGACCTGATCGCAACCAGCTCGGGCGGGACGTTCGACGACATGACGCTGTCGGGCGCTGGTTTCCAGATCCCCTCGGGAGCGAGTCTTACCTCTACCAATGGCATGACGCTCGACAACGGCATCATCACGGTAGGCACAACGGATAACGGTCACTCGTACTTCTACTTGAACGGAACGCAGACCATCGGCGGCACCGGCGAAGTCGTGTTCGCCAACTCGCCGACCGGCTACACCCGCTTCATGAACGTGCTGGGTACAGGAGCTCAGGTGACATTCGGCGCCGGAGTCACCATTCACGGTCGCGATGCGTCGATGACCGCAAGCCCGGGGCAACAGTTCATCAACGAAGGAACGATTGCTGCCGACGCCGACGAAGTCACAGTTACCCGGATCACCAATCTCGGTGAGTTCGCTGCGGACGGCGGGCTTCTCGACGTGAACAACCTGACCGGCAGTCTCGGTTTGGTGACGCTCAGCTCGAGTGGCTCCATGGAGATCGAAGGGACGTACACCGTCGATCAACCGGTGACGATTCGCGACACCTCCACGCTTACGCTCGACGGAACATGGTCGAACGCGAGTAGCATTTCGATGACCACCAGCACCGTGAACCTCGACGGGAACTTCACCGTGACCGGGCTCGGTTCCTTCTCGAGAACGGGCGGTACCGTCAACCTTGCCGGCATCTGCGATCTTGAAGGTGGCTCAATGGCATTCGACGCGATCACCGGATCGTGGCAAGTCACGGGCGGCGGTTTCGTGAACGGAACCGTCTCCGGTACGGGCGGGTTCGGGATTCGCGCCGACAACGGCGGAACGCTGGACGCCGTCACCTTGCAAGGCGACTGCCTCCTCGTCGAGAGCGGTGGTTGGATCACGCTCCTCAATGGTCTCACGCTCGACGGATCGACCGTCACTCTCGGCGAGTCGACCAACGGCCACAGTTACATCTACTGCAGTGGCACCCAAACCATCGGTGGCACCGGCGAGATCGTGGCTATCGACAGTCCAACGGGATACACCCGATTCATTACGCCGCAAGCTGCCGGGACCGTGTTGACCATCGGTTCGAACGTGACCGTGCGCGGCGCTCACTTGACGTTCAACACCGCGTCCAACAACTCCATCGTGAACGACGGGGCGATTCAATCCGACGTCAACGGCGAAACGGTCTACATTTCTCGCGTCACCAACAACGGATCGCTCGATGCCTTGAACGGGGGAATCTTGACGCTCGACATTTCGTGGTCGAACGCCGGAACCATCTCGGTTGTGGATAGCCATCTCAACTTAGACGGCGACTTCACACTCACCGACCTCGGCACGATCACCCGTAGTGGCGGAACGATTGAAATCGATGACGATCTCGATCTCGAGGGCGGAACACTCGCCTTCGACGCGACAACCGGGTCGTGGGATCTCCGCAACGGATCGGTGGCCAACGGAACCATCGACGGATCGGACGGGGAAGGGTTGGTCGCCACCAACGGCGGCACCCTGAACGCCGTGACTCTTGTCGGCACCGGCTTCCGCATTCCCCCGAGTGGTTCCGTTACCGCCGTCAACGGATTGACGGTCGACGGCACGTTGACCATGGGGTCTGCGGCAAACGGTCACTCGTACCTCTCCCTCAGCGGAACACAAACAATCGGCGGGAGCGGCGAGATCGTCATGGTCGACAATCCGTCGGGTTACGTGCGGTACCTCCGCACCATCGGGACTGGAACTGTGGGGACGATCGGACCGAATCTCACGGTCCGTGGTGCTGACGGAAGCCTGCAGGCGTCGCAAGTGGATCAGAGTTGGATCAACAACGGAACCATCCGGTCCGAAGTCTCCGGCCAAGAGATCACCGTTCAGGACCTGACCAATGACGGAATCATCGAGTCGGTCGGTGAGGCACGGTTCCGGTCAAATGGAACCTTCACCAACAACTCGACAGTCACGCTCGACGCTGGATCCATCTGGGTCTCGAACGACGACTGGACACAATCCACCAGCGGAACACTCCAGATCGCCGTCGAAAGCTTGAGCCTGTTCGGCGTGATCAACGTCAGCGACGCCGCCTCGTTCGCCGGCGTGCTCGACGTCGACTTCGGATTCACACCGACGATTGGCGACACGTTCGATCTCATCACCTACAGCTCGACGTCGGGCTCGTTCTCGACGGTGTCCGCTACCGGATTAGGTGGAGGGCAGAGTGTAACCGCGACCTACGGCGCCGCCGCGGCGACATTGGAGGTGCAGTAGGGGCGTGCAATAGCGCGCAATAAAGCGAAGTCGGGCGGGCTGTGTTTGACACGGCCCGCCTAGAGCAACGCCTTGCGGTGACGGACGGGTGGTTCAGCGGGGATGAAGACGCGCGCATCGCGCCCGGACGAGGTGACCAATGGCCGTCCCGGAAGCTAGCGGCCGGTCTCTAGGTGGAGAATGCTCCACAGTTGTGGCTAAGCGATGCGGATTTACCACATGTCAGAAGCGTGGATCGGAACCGCGACGGAGCTGACCCGTCGCGCGCGCGTGTTCGCCACACGTCTTTTGCTCCACACCATCGCCACACAAGATAGCCGGTGACAATTCCCACGGGGACTGTCTGGTAGAAGATGGTGAACATGAAAACTGCGGCAAACGGGGTGAACCATAGGGCGCCGACAAATGGCGAAATCGCCCCGTAGAAGAGCGCTTTACCGAGAGGTTCATCGCGAAGGATGAAGGATAGCGGAACCCACAGAACTACCGAGGGGATGCAATACTCTGTCGTGAGCAGGGGGTGCTCGGAGTTCCATAGCCCGAGCACGGCTCCGCCGACGATGGCCATGAAAATCGCAATCAGCACGGTACCGGCGACGAAAATCACGTGCTTCATAGTGGCACCCAACGTTGAAGACCCAACGCAGCAGCGGCGGAATCCGAGCGTGTTGTGACCGTGGCCAAGCCTGCGTTCCCCGCTGCTCGCTGCGTCACTATTGCCCCTTGGGAAACCCTATGTCCCTTAGGAAACCTTGTTCTTCTCGTCCCAGAGCTTCGGCTCCCACAATTCCACCTTGTTGCCATCCGGGTCCAAGATCCACGCGAACTTTCCGTTCTCGTGTGACTCCGGGCCCTTGTGGACTTCGACCCCGCCCTCCCGCAGTTGCGCGAGCATCTCGTCGAGGTCGTCGACCCTGTAGTTGATCATGAAGGATGAATCGCTGGGAGCGAACCATTCGGTGTCATTGTCCGCGAGGGACCAGACGGTGAGTCCCTTATCTTCGGCTTGGTCATCAGGCCACTTTAGAATGGCGCCGCCGAAGTCTTCCAACGACATGCCCAGGTGCTTCTGATACCACGCGGCCAGCGCGGCGCGATCGCCTTTGCTCTTGAAGAACACGCCGCCAATCCCGGTTACTTTCGCCATCGAAGACCCCACTCCAGTTCGTCGAAACTTGCACCGCCGAGCGTGAAGCTCACACGCCTACGACAGCACCGGTGAAACCGCGGATTGTAACGGCGGACGTGGCCCGGTGACACCACCGGTGGCGATGGTTGGCAGCTTCATCCCGCGCCCTTCATCATTCGCTGAAATGCACGCGTACGGCGCCGTGTGCGTCGAGATACAGGGAGGTGATCCCGTCGCCGGGTCCGCTCGTCAGCTCATCACATGGCAACTCGGGCACGGGTGCCGCGCGATCCCCCGTGTCTCTAGAAGTTTATCCCTGCGCCAGCGCCAGGCACGCCCCCACCGGGTCCTGAATAGCCGCATGTGCGTACTCCCCATCCGCCCCCCGCGTTGCCTTAATGACCTTGCCCCCTTCCTCTTGAACGCGACGGAGACTTTCGGCCAGGTCGCCAACGGGAAGGTAGATCATCCAGGTAGCCGGCACGCCCAGGTTCACGCCGCGCGCATGACAGATTCCCGCAGCCGGGCTGCCATCACAACCGCACATGTTGTAGTCAGCGTAGAGCTCGCTTGCGTCCTTCATTTCGACGTCCTGCACCGACCAGTCAACGACCTGGCGATAGAAGTCACGGGTTGTCGAGGCGTCCGAGACCGTTAGGTCGAGCCAGGAGATGCAACCCACAGGCGCCTCTGCGTCTCGCGATGAGACGTCCTCAGTTGGGATGAGCGCCTCCGCAGGAACGACTGGGATGATCCCGAACGCCGCGCCATTGGGATCGAGCAGCACCGCCCACTGGCTTTCTCCATCGTCGTCTTTGCCATGCATGAGCTCACTTCCGCTCAGGTCGAGCGCGCGCTTTACACTGGTTGCGACATCGGCGACCTGAATGTGCGGCATCCATTGCAGCGGAAGGTCTGCATACTCCGGGCTGCGCGCGCCCAAGCCGATGATCGGCATGCCTCGGTTGTTCATCAGATCGTCGCGCCAAAGCGGATTCTCGCCCGTGGTGAGTACACGTGAGTAGAAGCGCACTTCGCGTTCATGTTCGGGAACCGCAATGTCGGCGCTGAGGGTTCCGCCGACGCGTGGGACAAAGGGATTACTCATGGTTCGCATCCAGATCGAAATCACGTTGGTTGGCGTGTGAAGGTGTTTTGGCAGACATCTTACTTCAATGGGCAGCGTTCCGGAAAGCGTGGATTGAAACGAGGACGTGGCCCACGACGGCCGCACGAGGCGAATGGGCCATAGGGCCGAAGTCCTGGTTGCTTGTCGGGGGGAACTCGCAATAAGACCCGCTAACGTCCTGAGGTTCCACGGCTCCGTTCGATTAGCAGAGCCACCAGTCGTTGCGACCTGCCGACGAGGTAGGGCAGGCGACGCTCGTTTACAGATATAGAGGACTTGCTGATCTCGAGTTTGGAGTCGTGCAAGTCTTCGGAGAACACACACCGACGTCGACGTAGGTGTTTGAGTGTGCCGTCCGATATGGTGTACCCACGGCCAGAAAAGAGCACGGTCCCGACGAGAAACAGGCCGACAAGAAAAGCGAGAGCGAGTCCGGTGAGAAGAAGGTCCGCGCCCTGCGTATAACTGTAGACGCCGCTGGAGATGAATAAAAGCAAGCCGATCGGAAATCTGCAGGCATGTTTGTCTCTCAGTTCGTTGCAGCTCACGTACATGACACTTCCGTCGAACGTTGAAGCTGCGAACGAGTGCCTACAGGTACATGCTAGTAGGCGAAGTTGGTGGAAAGAAGTGGCTCCGTCCGGGGAACCCCGGAACATACCGGGTGGCCTCTAAACCACGTCCCACCGAACGGAGTCACTCATGAAGATCTCGCCCGCGGCATGCCAAGTCAAGCTTTCGGACCGATTGGATGCGTGTTTCGATGTGAGCAAGAACGTGCTCAACGTCACGGTGCAAATCGAGGATCGGTATTACGAAGACGAGTTCGGGAACCGGACGGACACGATCGAGCGGAAGTTGAAGCGGTTGTTCGCACTGACGACGGAGGCGGGCTGCTCAACACTGCGCGTGATCTGCGAGCCGACGGGTGGCTACGAGCGCAAGCTTCTTCGCGCGGCGCGTCGTCTCGGATACTTGACGCGTTACGTCAGTGCCGAAGCGGTGAGCAAGTTCCGGGTGGTCGAGACCAACGACACCGGCAAGACGGATCTCAAAGATCCGCGGGTCATCAACACGCTGGCTCAGATCGGGAAGACGCTCACCCATCGGCTGCTCGACGATGATTGCGAGTCTCTTCGCCAGACGGGGAAGATCTACGCGGAGAACCAGAATCGGATCATCGCGACGAAGTCGCGCATCTGGACGGTGCTCGATGAGTTGTTCGGCGACTTCAGCTTCGGAACCGAGTTTTTGTTCGGACGATCGGGTCTAGCACTGCTGCAAGAGTTCGACGGAAGTGCGTATCGCGTGCGGGCAAAGAGCTTCGACGAGTTCGTTGTTGCGATGAAGAAGCGAGCTCCGCGCATCCAGCGTCTAAGCCTCGAGCGGCTTTGGCTCGACGCGGAATCGTCGGTCCGTCACGAACTTGGCTGCCAGTACCGGGAAGCGTTGGAATGGCAGCTACGGTGTCATTTGGAAGAC
>JAJFFE010000218.1 GCA_021776775.1 Planctomycetota bacterium
ATCTTCGAAGAGTTCAAAGGGACTGGAAACTGCGAGCTTCACCTAGACCGTCGACTCGCTGACAAGCGTGTCTTCCCGGCGATCGACGTCAATCGATCGGGAACTCGTAAGGAAGAATTACTGCTCGCGGGCGACGAGCAGAAGAAGTTGTGGATCTTGCGTAAGGTTCTCAACGACATGAACCCGGTCGAAGCTATGGAGCTTCTCAAGGTGAAAATGAAGCAGACGAAGTCGAACGACGACTTCTACGCCTCCATGACAGCCGACTAAGCGTCTTCGGGAGCGGACATCAAAAAACGGGCGGCGCTCGATCGGGCGCCGCCCGTTTTTTCGTCTCGAAAGCGTCGGTCTGGCTACGACTTCTTGTTGTAGGTCTGTACCACGATCGAGATGCTGCGCGGCTCGCCCCCTTGATCGTCGAGCACTCGGACGGTGACTCGGAACGTACTCGGTAGGTAGCCTGCCTTGAATCGCAATCCACCTTGGTCGCTGTTGTCCCACCCCGAGTCATCGATCGCCTCTTGGAAGTAGATTCGGTCGATTTCTCGACGCTTCACGGTGTAGTCCCCTGAGGGGAATCGAGCCGCCGCTCCGCCGTCGGTCCAGATGTAAAGGGTGTCACCGAACTTCAGCTCCGAGAAGTAGAGGCGGTCGTCACCAACCTCGAAGTGCGGAGGACGATTCAAGCCGGTTCGTGCCTGTCGCTGCCCAGGCTTCGCAGTGCCGCGCGTCGTGTTCTGCTTGAAGCCACCGTAGAGGAACTCCTTCAAGTAGCCGCCATCGACCTGGACCAAGCGTTGCTCGCTCTTGAGTCCGCCTTCGCCGCGTGCCTCTTCCGCCGGCGTGATGAATCGACCGGGTCGCTTGTCCCCGGTGTTATCGTAGAAGTACTCGACTTTGAAGTCGGTGACGTTCGGACACAACTCGTAGCGAGCCTCTTTGACTTTGAGTTCCTGGCTGTGCAGGTTCTCCGGATCCGTGTCGATGTAGCGCACGACTTTGACCAAGGCGAGATTGGTGTTGTCATCCACCACCGAACCGAGTTTGCCGGTCTCGCCGGCCGCGAACTTGACCGGGTCCGCCAGGTAGTACTCGATGTTGGCGACGCGCTGTTGCCCCTTCACGACCGTCGGCGCCTTGAAGTAGATTGAGAAGTTTGCGTGGGTCGACTCTCCGCCAAACCGACTCGAGGTGTATTGGCGCTCGATGATGTGTGCGCCCTCGTCGTAGATCTGTGGGCGGCCGCCGACGAGATTCGGACCCGAGGTGTCCTTGATCTCTTCGCCCTCCTCCCAGTGCCCGTTGCGAGCCAGGTTCCCACCGGTCGTGTCGGTGAAGAACTCTAGGTCGGACGTGACGAGAGCGCCTTTGAGATGGTCGCGGACATCGTTCAAGACGTAGCGAGCCTTCTGTAGAACTTCCACCCGAGCTGAGGTCGCGTCGTATATCTGCTGGGCTCCCGTACTGACCGCGACGATCATTCCGATCAGCACCGCCGACAGAGCCATGGCTACCATCAACTCCAGAAGAGTGAATCCAGACTCGCTTCGCTGGTCGCGGCAGGTGCGTGAATGTGTCATGGGATCTCTCACTTGTGGATCAGGAAGATGGTGCGAAGAATCGGATTGTCAGCGATCGCGGTGCCCGCTCGGAACGAGCGGTACACCAAGACTTCGACCTCGAAGAGTTCGTTGGCCGGGACGAAAGCTTTCTCCATCGGGTAGTGGCGACCGAGCGAGGCGTCGTTGTGCGCCCGTCGGATCGCGAAGCAGAACGAGTAGTCGCGAATCGGGTCGCGTTTCTCGGTGCCGGTGATGAGGTCGGACTCTTCTTCGTCTTCGTTCTTTTGGAAGAAGTCTTCGTCGAGACTGTACGTCTTCATGACTTCGTACGTCTCGCGAGTCAGTATCTCACCGTCCACGATGATCTCTTGCTCGATGTCGTTTTTGTCGTCGTCGGCGCGCGTCGCGTCGCCGCCTCCGTTGGGGAGGGTGCCCGATTCCATGTCTTCGAGCTCACGTTCGTCTTCGTCGAGCCAACTCTTACCATCGGTCTCGGGGTAGACGAACACTTTTCCCCGGTTGTATGCCGAGACTCGGTCCTCTATCCGCTTACGGCGTGCATCCGAATCATCCTCCGGGAGCAGAATGTAGTAGTCGGAGGAGGGGCGAGCTTGATCGATTTCGAGCGGTAGCGGATCTTTGACCCCCGGATGGCTGAAGATGAAATAGGTGAACTTACCGGACTTGTCCTGGCCCTTTCGGTGGGCAAGACCCGACCGGATTGCTTGTTCGACTGATTGCGTGATGATGATCGCGTTCGTGTCTTGGATCGTGTTCTTCCCGGAGCGGAGCGCAACTGGGAACAGCGCGAGTACTCCCAAGATTCCCACCACCAGCACGGCGACGGCGATCATGATCTCGAGCAGCGTGAAACCGCTGCGCTGAAGGGTACGCGGATCGATGTTATTCATCTTCGACTACCTCTTCGACTTTGAAGGCGACTCGCCCGGTCGGACGAATGTCGATCAACCCCTTCATGCGGTCTAGTCCGTCCTGCCGAATGATGATGTCGGCATCGCGATTGGCCGTGTACTCCGCCGAGCTGATGTCGTTGTTCTTGTTGAAGTCGACCGTGCCGTCCGGGAGGAAGCGTACGAAGATGTCGTTCGTTTCGCCCAAGTCTTGACCTCGCTCGATCTCCTCGTTGATCTCTTCGAGTTCGTCTTGCTCCATGCCGTTGTCGCGAGCGAACCGCAATGTGAAGTGGATCAAACTCTTGCCGTCGGACTCGACCGCCTCGATCCCGCCGATAAAGCCGCCAGGATCGGCTCCCTTTGGCTCCTTGAACAAGCGAACGCCGCTCTTCACGAAAACAACCGTGAACGCCTGCTTGCGGGAAACCGCGTCGCTTCGCGCTCGGTTCATGGTGCGAACGATGACTTGTCCGGCGTTCGTCAACTTACGACTGCGAAACGCCTCCGACAATGACGGGACCATCAGCCCCAGTGCAACCATGACGATTCCGAGCGTCACCATCATTTCGATGAGCGTGAACCCGGCGCGTCGAGAGTCTGGACTTCGGTCAATCATCTTCATCTTCTCCGGTGGCAACTGTGCCCCAGTTCGAGATCGTCGCTTCGAGGACGGACTCTTCGGAGTGTCCTCCGAGTCCGTGCGACCAGAAGTCGAATTTACCCGTGCTCTGTGCGCCGTCGCGAATGACCAACTCGGTCGTTCGCGGGTCTTCCTCGTGTTCATCGAGATCGCTCAGGTGGACGCTACCGTCACCTTGCTCATCGAAGCGACCGGTGTCGCCCGACAGGTTGTCGTAGTGGAGTTCGTTGCCCCACGCGTCGACCATTTCGACGGCTTCTTTGTCACCTTCGAGTGGCTTGGTCAACTCTCCCTGAGGGAGGTCCAAGAGCGGCTCGCTCTTGCCCATGACGATCCGCTCGCCCGCCGCGTTGGTTCGTGTCTTCAGCATGGGACGGGTCAATGCGTGGGTGAGTGCCGCGCCGCTCTTGAGTCGAGTGCCGTCCCGCGTCACCACCGGCGATTCGATCCCATCGCTGGGATAGGCGCCGTGAGCGGAGTGGTAAGACTCCAGCGCAATACCGACCCGCTCGACCAAACTCACCGTTCGAGAGACCCGCATCTTTTTCTTAACGTTTTGCATTCCGACGGCGAAAATCGCCATCAGGAGCAAGATCAGCGAGATAACGATGAGGAGTTCCACCATCGTGAATCCGCTTCGTCGAGGCGTTGCCACGGCTGCTCTCCCCTGGTTACCAGTTGCCGATGTCATCGAACTTCTGCTCGTCATTCTCGCGTTCGTATTCGTCGTCGTCCAACAACCCTTGCCAAGCCATGTTGAGCTGGTCGGGACCACGTGACCAAAGGTCGTATTTGCTCGACTTGATCATCCAGACGCGCTTCTTCCGCTTGGCTGCGTTCTCTCGATAGATGTATGGGAATCCCCACGGGTCGCGGTAGTACTTCTCCACCTCGGGATCTCGAGCCTCGCTCTTCTTCGCCGTGGTGTAGCCGCTCTCGTCGTCGAGGTCTTCCACCGCGATCTTGTCGACCTTGAGCTCGATGTAGGGTCCGTTCGGGCCGCCGCCTTGGGACGAGTCGTAGTAGACCGCCTGAAACAGCGATGGGAACGCGTTGAAGTTCTCTAGATCGCTCTCATCCGGGATCTTGTCGTAACCCGGGTAGGTACCCTTGTCGGAGTTGTACGCGGCGATCGCCTGCACGAACTTCGAAATGTCAGCCGAGGCCGTCGCTGCGTTGGACTTCTTCTTGGCTTCTTTCACGGCGACCGTGAGAAGCGAGATCAAGATGCCGATGATAAAGATCACGATGAGAAGTTCGATGAGTGTAAAGCCCGCTTGAGCGGCTCCACGGGTGACGCCACCCCGAAGCTTCGTATCGGTGGTTGTCCGTGTTGGAACGTTCATTCCCCTGCTGCCTTTCAAGGACGAGCTCCGCAGACCAACGTCCGCAGTGATTCTGGCTAGCCCGTGGTCGCTTGCTTTTCCGGCCCGGATCATCGCATGACGCTTCGGGCGTTTCCGCTGTCCGCTGGTGCACGCAGCCCAAGAGGCTCACCGTGCACTCCCCGTCGTTAGATCTTCATCCGTTCGGTGTCTGCCCGACTCACGAAGTCGACTCGAAGTTGTCGACTGAGCGCGCCCTATGGACCGTAGCCGCCTTCAAAGACGGTCGCCCCAAGAGGCTGTTGCACCGCCCCTGAGATTCATCGCCGCAAGTCTCGGTGGCGTCTCGGTTGCCGGGCTCGGATCGGATGGAATCGAAGCCAGGCATTCTAGGGTGGGGAGCGCGCAGGCAGTAGGGGAAACGGTGGGTGTCCATGTAACCCTCTGTTTTGTTTTGCTTTAAGATCGACGGAGGCGGGTGGCGCGTCCGCCTCAGTCGAGGAAGTACTCCTCGATAAAGCTCGTATCGAGGTTTCCTTTGATGAAGTGGAAGTGACGGAAAATCTCCCGGCACAGCGGAATCGTCGTCTTCACACCGCCGACGACCATCTCATCTAGCGCGCGACACATCGTGGCGATCGCCTCATCGCGGGTCTCCCGGTGGACGATCAGTTTCCCGATCATGGAGTCATAGTTCGGTGGGATCCGATACCCGGCGTAGGCATGGGTGTCCATTCGGACGCCGAATCCACCTGGCAAGATGAGCTTCTCGATCAACCCCGGGCACGGGCGGAACCCGTCGTCGGGGTCCTCCGCGTTGATACGGCACTCGATCGAGGCTCCGCGGAACACGATGTCGTCTTGTGAGTACCGCAGCGGGAAGCCAGAAGCGACCAGAATCATCTCTTTGATCAGGTCTATTCCCGTCACCATCTCGGTCACCGGGTGCTCGACCTGAATTCGGGTGTTCATCTCGATGAAGTACGGGTTTCCAGCGCGGTCGAGCAAGAACTCGATGGTGCCGGCGTTTCGGTACTCGGCCGCCCTCGAAAGTTCGCACGCCATCTCCCCAAGGCGCTCCCGAAGTTCCTGGTCGACGGCGGGCGACGGACACTCCTCGATGAGCTTCTGGTGTCTTCGCTGGAGGGAGCAGTCCCGCTCACCGAGGTGGACGACGTTTCCGTACGAATCCGCGAGGATCTGCACTTCGACATGGCGCGGCTTCTCGACGAATTTTTCGAGGTAGACGTCACCGTTCTTGAATGCCATTTCGGCTTCGAGGCGCGCCGAGTTGAACCCGCTCACCAGGCTGATGTCATTGTGTGCGACGCGCATACCGCGTCCGCCCCCGCCGGCCGTAGCCTTGACCATGACGGGGTAACCGATCTCCCGTGCGATTTTGAGGGCCGACTCCTCATCCGGGACGATGTCCTTCGATCCGGGTACGACCGGGATTCCGACTTTCATCGCGAGTTCACGCGCCGCCGCCTTGTCACCGAGACGGCGGATGTTCTCTACCGTCGGTCCGATGAACTGAATGTGGCATGACTGGCAAATCTCGGCAAAGTGCGCGTTCTCGGCCAAAAACCCGTATCCGGGGTGAATGGCTTCGACGTCGGTGATCTCCGCCGCGCTGATGATCTTTGGGATGTCTAGGTAGGACTGCGCGCTGGGGCCGGGGCCGATGCACACTTTCTCGTCCGCGAGATCGAGGTAGGCCGCGCCTCGATCCGCCTCCGAGTAGACCGCTACTGTCTCGATGTCGAGTTCGTGGCAAGCTCGGATGATGCGAAGGGCAATTTCGCCTCGGTTCGCGATCAAAATGCGTGAAAAGGTCTTCATTCCGCCCCGTGTCACCGAATCCGGAACAACGGTTGGCCGAACTCAATCGACTCGCCGTTTTCGACCAAAATGGCCTCGACCGAGCCACCGCGCTCCGCCTTCACTTCGTTCATGACCTTCATGGCCTCGATGATACAGAGCACGTGACCCTCATCGATCCGATCGCCGACTTCGACGAACGGGTCGGAATCCGGATTGGGTGACCGGAAAAAGGTCCCAACCATCGGTGACGTGACCGCGCCGGCGAGGTCGACCGGGTCTTCCGCCGCCGCTGCGGGTACGCCTCCCGCGACCGCAGGTGCTCCTGCTGCGGGAACCGTAATGACCTCACGCACCCTCTCACCTTTCGAGAGGCGGACTCGAAAGCCCTCCTCTTCGAGTTCGAGTTCCTCGAGGCGGTGGCGATCCATGAGCTCGATCAGCTCTTTTACTCTCGACAGATCCATCGGTGCTGATTTCCGCCCCTCGCGGTCTCGGGGCTCGTCTTGAGGCCGTGCGTCGCTCGCGGTTCTCGGACACCGAGAACCTCGGGGTCGTTCCGGACCTTTGCGCGCGCCGGTGCTCGTTGAACGTGGAGTTCGCCAAGCTTCGGCGCAGGAAGGCCACGAGGCAGCCGATTCGAATCGGCTATCCCATTCGGTGTCGATTAGCGCGACACCGTACGGACGACACAAGTTGCCAGAGGGGGGGATCCTAGAAAGGGCTCAGTTAACGGTCAAGAGGGGCGCGGCTCGGTCCGTCCGTCGAGGCACGGGCCATGGCGACGAACGATCCGTACTCGTAGGCGAACCCGGCCGATTCCCCAATCTCTTTGACGCGGCGGTGATACTCCTCGTGCAGCGCGTGGCCGGTCTCCTGCCACCGTGGATCACAAAAGTAGGTTCGACAGCCCACCGGCCGCTCGTGTCGTGCCGTACACAAGCCGTCGGCCCAAAACGGGCAAAGGGTGGTGTCGTCCCCCACCTCCGGAGCGGCCACGTCACGGGTCTCCAACGCGTACGCCACCTCGACACCGGTCGCGTAGAGGCGATGATCGGCCACCCGAAAGTCGCAGCAAACACCGCGGAGCAGACAGAGACTCGACTGGGTTCGGCCCTCGTTGGCCATTTCGGACAAGACGGAAGACGCGCTTCGGTCGATTTCGTCGTCGAGTTCCTGGTAGAGGGCACGGATCGCCCCGTACCATTGCGGCTTCGCCGTCGCCTCGCCGTCACCCGCTCGCTCGTCGGGGTCGGAGCCGTTGCCCTCCTGGAAAGCGTCATTTTCGTTCATGTCGACCAGCTTGACACAGAAACCGTCGCGCGAACACGACGGAGTCCCGGTTCGCTACGGGGCGTGCGGTTGGGACTACCGAGACTGGCGTGGCCCGCTCTATCCTGATCTGCTCCCGAAGGGATTTCGCGGACTCAAGTTGCTGTCTCGGTTCACCGACTTCATGGAAGTCAACGCGACGTTCTATCATCCCATGGGAGGTGACAAATCTCGACGCTGGCTCGCCGAGACAGCGGACGAATTCACCTTCGTCGTCAAGGCGTTTGGTGGCTGGACGCATCGCGCTAAGATTCCCGGGGGCGAGGATCTCCGAATGTTCCGTGAGATTGTCGATCCTCTCCTCGAGGCCGGCCGACTCGAAGGCGTTCTCGCCCAATACCCGCCGTCGTACCACGCACGACGGGACTCGTTGCCAGACCTAACATCGATCCGACGACTCGTCGCGGCGGTCAGCCCTTGCCGGCTATTCGTCGAAGTTCGCGACAGCAGTTTGTATCGACCGGACTTCCTTCGCTTTCTCGAAGACAACGAATGTGGATTCGTCAATGTCGACTTGCCGAGCTGGCGTTCTCTTCCCGGGCCATCGACCATCAACACCGGCCCCGTCTCCTATCTGCGCCTACACGGTCGTTCGCTGTCCGGTTGGTCCAATCCCAGCGCGAGCCGAGATGAACGGTACGACTATTCGTATCTCGACCAGGAAGTCACCGAGATCGTGACCGCTATTCGCACGCTGGCCTCCCGGACTCCTCGCGTGCTCGTGGCGGCCAATAATCACTTTCGGGCGCAGGCGCCGGCCACGTTGATGGCGGTGAAGAGTGAGTACGAAGGGCGACCAGTCCCTGCGCCAAGCCGACTTATCGAGGCGTATCCGGCGCTAAGATCCCGCGTCGTACCTGCGCCGGAATTGGCGGATGACCTATGGAGATAGGATTCGATTCGACCCTTCCCACCGGTCGCGATCTGTCACGCGCACACGACCGCATCGAGTTTCGCGTGCGAGAGTCCTCGAAAGAACGGCTCGATAGATACCTGCTCAATCGATTGGGTTGGAAGTCACGCAACAAAGTGCAACGTCTGATCCAACTCGGTCGGGTCACGGTCAACGACGAGCAACCGAAAGCGTCTCGACGCATCGCTCGAGGCGATGTCATTCGCATCTCGATTGATCCCGGCGGAGACAATGCCGATGAGTCGACGACTCAGCTTTCGCCCGTCTTGTGGGAAGACCCATTTTTAGTCGCGGTGGACAAGCCTCCCCACCGGCTCGTCCATCCGGTGGGTCGCACTGTTTCCGGAACCATCGTCAACGAACTTCACCACGCCTACCGTGCCGTCAACGAGCGCGGCCTGCGACCGATCGTGCCGAAGCTATGTCACCGTCTCGACCGAGATACCTCTGGGTTGCTGCTCGTCGCCAAGTGCGACTTGGCTCGTCGAAGGCTCTCCTATGACTTCGAGCACAGCCGAGTGTCGAAGACGTATCTAGCGATCGTGGAGGGCAGTCCCAGCTCAGATCGCTTCGAGGTCACCGTCGCCATCAGTGCCCATCTCGACCGCGACAAGAACCAGGGCCATCGACTCGCGCGGGCCGACGAATCTGGGAAGTCGGCCGAGACTCGTTTCGAGGTTGTTCAGCGGTTCGAATCGCACAGCTTGGTGCGTTGTCATCCGATAACCGGTCGACAGAATCAGATCCGCATCCACCTCGCCCATGCAGGTGTTCCGATTCTTGGAGATGTCGGTTACGGCTCTTCGGCTAAAACGGCAGATCTCGCTTCGCTTCCGTTTCCCGACCGAGCGCTTCTGCATTCTTGCGCTTTGGAGTTCCTCCACCCCGTTTGGCGAGCGCCACGGCGAATGGTCGCCCCCGTCCCCAGCGATTTTTCCACGTATCTGTGCGCGAGCGACTCTGTGGCTAGGGACCGGGACCGACCCAGCGAACTTTGATAAAAGACTTAGGGGGCAAGGGTTGCCGCTGGGCGAGCGGCCGGATCGCGGCCGGTGCGGTACTCTGTACTTAGAGTATTCAACCCTACGTGATCCAAGGGATACCCACGCCGTTGTCCGCCCAAGAACAGCCTGAGACCGGTAGACGCGTCCATCAGGACGCTCTCCAGTGGCGAGATTTCGACTCAGGAGACTTCCGTATCTTGATTGCGGATGATCTCGAAGACACTCGATTCGTCTTGCGACGCGCACTGACGATCGAGGGGTTCCAGATTGACGAAGCCACCAACGGCGAAGAGCTGCTCGAGGTCGCCAGGCTGACTCCTCCCGACCTCATGATCGTGGATATCATGATGCCGCGGCTCGACGGACTCGCGGCCCTCGCCGAGATCCGGAAGGATCCACGCCTCGCTCACGCGTACATCATCTTGTTGACCGGCAAGTCTTCGGTGAACGAGAAAATTGAGGGCTTTCAGCTCGGCGCCGACGACTACGTGACGAAGCCTTACTCGCTCGGCGAACTCAAGGCTCGGGTCAAAGCGGGGATTCGGCTCAAGTCTCTCCACCGTCATCTCGCCGAATCCCAACAGATTCTGATTCGGCAGGAGAAGCTCGCCACGATCGGCGTGCTCGCGGCCGGCGTCGCTCACGAGTTCAACAACATCATGAGCGGCATTTCGGGGTACGCCCAACTCGCACGTGGGAACGACAAGTTTGTCGAGCGATTGATCGAAGTGGCGCTGGACCAGAGCGAACGGGCGCAGAAGATCACTTCGAGCCTGGCAACCTTTGCTGGGTCGACCTCAGGCGCCTCCTCGCTCGCGCGACCTCGCGAGCTGATCGAATCCGCCGTTTGCTTGCTGCACAAAGAGCTGAAACGACAAGTCGTAGATTTTTCGATCGATATCCCGGACGACATCGGTGCGGTTCGTGTGAATGGTGGTCGGGTTCAGCAAGCGGTTGTGCACATTGTTCTCAACGCGATTCAGGCGGTTACCGCGGGTGGCGGGACCGGCAGCATCGCGATCCGCGGGAGCAGCGACACCGAGCACGTCTGGATCGAGATCGATGACAGCGGGGTGGGGATTCCCGAAGAAGACCGGCACCGCGTCTTCGACCCGTTCTTCACGACCAAGGGGGCGCTCGGGAACTCTGCCGAACCCGGCACCGGGCTCGGGTTGACGTTCGCGCTGAACATCATCGAATCCCACCACGGGTCGATCGAACTGAGTGAGTCACAGCTCGGTGGGACGTGTATCCGCATCGGATTGCCGGTCGCCGTGCTCCCGGCGGCGGTCACGGAATCACCGAGCAAGGCAGTGCGTGAAATCAAGCTGCCAGCCCGGGTGGTGTTGGGTGAGGACGACGAGTCCATTCAAGAAGTGGTTTCGGAGCTTCTTCACGACTCCCCCCCCACTGTCTTCGAG
>JAJFFE010000219.1 GCA_021776775.1 Planctomycetota bacterium
CCCCTGCCAAGCGACACTGTTCACGCCGGTGCGGTTTCACGACGACGGTCGGCTCGCCGGGTGCAAACTCAGCGCGGAGGTCACCATCAAGGGTCGAACCTTCGCGCCCGGGACTGTCATCTGGATCGATCGCGAAGGCCGTGCCACCGAAGATCGGTAGCCAGCCTCGGCACGAACAGGACTCGCATGCGACTTCTTCTGATCGCCCTCCTCGCCGTTGCCACCGTCACCGCTGACGCGGCCATCCGCGACGCATACAGCAACGAAGCGTTCGGGTTTACGGTGACGTTTCCCACCGGCATGTCGGTTGTTGAATCGAAGTCCGGAGTGGATGACTTCTCGGTCACCGCCACTGGCGGTGACAGCGCTTCGACGTGGCAGTGTGCGGTGCGTCTGGCGTTTGTCGACTCGGACACCACCGCCGAGAGCCTCGCCTCGCAATCGATCGCCAAAATCCGCGAACAAGAGGGCTACACCTTTCGCCGACGCTTCGTCGGCAAGCTCGGCGGCAAAGTCGGCGGCGTCGAAGTGCCCGGTATCGCCGCCGATATCCGAGCCGGTGCCATCACCTATCGGGTTCACGCCTTCTTCAAGGTTCGCGACGGTGTCCGCACAATCGTTCAGATCACAGCGCCCGTATCAGAGTTCACACGGCACGCGACGGCGTTCAACGCATTCCTTCGTTCGTTCGTAAAACAGCCAATCGATGCACAACAGCGGTACCAACGTCGCCTCGCGGCGTTGTCGACACGGTGCGGCTCCGAGTTGGCGTGGGCTTCCGACTGGAACGACGCGGTGAAGAAGGCGCGCGAACAAGGAAAGTTGATCCTGGTCGCGGCGCAGTTCTTTCGTGGGTTCGAGATGCCGGATGTGCACGGTCCTGGAGCGCTCTTCGATGCGGATATCCAGGCTTTGATCGAATCCCGCTTCGTGCCCTTCAAACTGACCGCCGTCGATCAATTCCCGCTGAGCGCCCCATCCCGCTACGGTCTCGGCCCCCATGCGTTAGGGGCAGCCTTCCTGGTCGTGGCCTCCTCGGGCGTCGTCATTCGCGAAACGCCTGCCACGAGCGTGGTGACGGTCGACGACTTCCTACGTGAGACCCTCCGATCGACCGCGGATGCCGCACAACCCGGAGAGCGCACCGGGCTCGCTCTCGCCCGTTGGCACGCGGCGCGAGGAGAACTCTCCGAAGCGACAGCCGTGGCGGCCGATACTCCGGGATCCGAAGCGCGACTTCTCCAAGCCACGATTCATCGACGCTTGCGTCAGGGCGACGCGGCGATCGCGCAACTCGAACTGGCGAAGGTCGACGCCTCGAAGTCAGCCCTGCGGCGCATCGCTCTCGAGGAGTCGCAAGTCCTCGCCGGAACCGGGCAGCCCGAAGCTGCCGCCAAGCGCCTCAACGGCGCCATCAACGCGGGCCTGTTCGCCGACTCCGATCTTGCGGCGGAAGCGGACGTTCGTCTCGCCTCGCTTCTCCTCGAAACCGGAGATCGAGCCGGCGCCGAGGCGTACTACCACGGTGTCATTCGGCGTTCGCCGGAAGATCGCTGGAGTTGGCTCGCGGCGGCGATCGTCACGGGGCCGACGTTCGAGCACGACATCACGCCGTCATCGGCGTGGCCGAGTGACGACGTGATGGCCGCGGTGCGAGTGCCGTCGCCGTCGCGCGCCACGATCAATCGCTCGGCCACCGGGGAGGCGCTGACCTACCTACTCGAACGCCAGCAAGAAGACGGTAGTTGGCCGCACCCGTACCATGCCGCCCAGACCGCGGCCGGCGAACAGAACCCGATAGCCGAGGCGATCGTCGCCATCGCGGCCCACGCGTTGCTTCCGCATCGAGAAAAGAAACTCGTCCGAGCCGCGATCGACCGCACCTTGGAGCGGATTCAAAAATCCAACCGTGATCGCGCGACCGAGCGGGTTCACTTCATGGACTTCTGGGTGTGGACGAAGTGCTACGAGCTACGGTTCGTCGCGGAGTGCTTGGCCCACGGCATCGGCAGCGCGGAGGACCTCGCGGCGCTCGGCCGAACGCTCGCCGCAGCGCTCGTCGACAAACAACGACCGAGCGGTGGCTGGAGTTACTACGTCACGGGAGATCTTCGCTCTTCCGAGCAGGACACCGGGTCGATCAGTTTTGTTACCTCGTCGGTCTGCCTCGCCCTCCTTCGCGCCAAGGAAGCCGGCATCGACGTCACGCAAGAGTCCATCGACCGCGGCTTGCTCTGCCTCGAATCGATGCGCGTCTCTCCCGGGCTCTACGCGTACCACGGCAGTATTGGCGCCTCTCCTCCGTTCACGGCGCCAGCTTCGGCGGCCGGTCGCGGACCTGCCGTCGCTTTGGCGCTACATCGTGGCGGGCGCTGCGATACCGAGGAGCTCCGTCGCGCCCTGCGGTTGTTCGTGGAACACCGCGAGGGTCTCGCCCGCGAACAGGGAAAGTCGCTCATGCACGCGGGGCCGCACGGGCAGGGTTCGCACTACGTGCTGTTCGACTACGCCGGCGCGGCCGAGGCGATTGCGGCGCTACCCACCGATCAACAACGTGAGTTCGCGCCGCCGATCCTCGATCTCATCGCTCGCGCCCGAACGTCGGACGGTGGCTATATCGACATGCCGGGAATCGGCCGGGTGTTCGGCACCGCCGCGGCGCTCGAGATCTACACGCACCTCGTTCCCCTCGTCGCAAAACGATAGCCGTCGCTTAGCGCGCCGAGTCGAAACGCCGACCGGGCGAACACCATCACGCGTCGTGAATCTGAGTAAATGACACGAGCGTCGCACCGGGGAATCCCCAGCGCGACGCTCGTTACGTTCTTGAATAGAAGCTACGGTTGCGATCGCTCCCGAGCTTTACGGGCAGTCACCAAACGCTGCGCAATCGAGCGCGTCTGCGGTGGGATCAGCGCCACACGACACCGGAGCGGGAATCGCCGGCGACCCGAGGACGAAGAGCGAAGCGAGACCGTAGACGGCGTCGGAAATGTCCTTGGCACCGTCGTCGTTCATGTCGCACGCGTCGTCACACACTGCGGGATCGCCGAGAGCGAACAGCTCTCCGAGAATGAAGATCATGTCTGAGATGTCGGTGCCGCCGTCGTCGTTGCAGTCGCCACGAACGAACGCGTCTCCGGTACCGCTATCGAGTAAAAAGACAATCTCGTTCTGAATCAGATTCGTGACAGTACAAGCGTCAAGGCCGTCGTAGTCGAACCCGTTGACGATCGTCTGCCCGCCGTTGGCGATCACAATAGCCCCGCCATCCGCCGACGGAGCGACGTCGAACCCGCCGACCACAGTGGCCGTCGCGGCTGGGTTCAGCCGGTCGCCATTGTCGAAGAACGTGTCCGTACCTGATGTCTCGACCGCGACTCCGATCGTGTTGGGAGTGGTCCAGATCGGGTGCGCCACTTCCCAAGCGAAGAGAGTCTCGGGGACGGTGATTTCGATCGTGCTATCGACACCGAACAAGTTCTGCAGCCCCGGATCGGCGTCGAGGTTCCAGTACGAGAACAACACCCGTCCCCCGCTTCCGATGAACGCGGACAACGCCGGCGCCATGGCGGGAGACAACGAGCAGCACGGCGGTTCGACAATGACGAGGTCGAACGCACACGTCCCGAGTTCAGCGAGGAACGCGTCCTCGTCGTCGGTTCGTGTCGGACGGACGCCGAGCCCTTGCACGGCTCGCTTGGTCAGTTCACCACTCGATCCGAGATCGAGAATCAAGATCGAGCTACGCGTTGCCAGGTAGCGAATCTGGTTCTGCGCGAATTCGTCGACGTCGGGAGCTGCCATATCGTCGGGCATGAAGCCGTTGACGATGGTCCGGCACTGGTTACCGACGATGGTCGCTGCTTGCCCCGGCAACGGGTTGGGCGTGAATCCAGCGACCGTGAACGCTCCGGGCACCGGCGTAAGGAAGTCGCCGTTGTCCGAGAGAGACGACGCTCCGGTGGACAGGGACGCGACGTCGAACGGATCACTCCAAATGGGATGCTCCGGGCTCCACGCGTCGACGTCCATTTCGTCAGAGAACGAGAACGTCGATTCGACGTCGAACGTCGCTCGCAACGTGGCCGCCGGATCGGCGGACGAACTGCCATCGAGATCCCAGTAGCTGCAGATCGCCTTGCCACCCCCCGTAACGTAGTCCGAGACGGCGTCGGCGACTGCTCCCGAGATCAAGTTCAGGGAGGAATCGACGACGACAATGTCCCATTCAGAGGAGGTGAGAGCGGTAACGAAATCACTCGAGTCTTCCTCCACCTGAGTGACGTAGCCAAGGTCGATCGACGCTTGGGCGAAGTGGGCGTCGAAGGTGTCCTCGTAGACGAGGACCCGCACCAAGTCTCCGTAGCGCGCGGCGTTGGCAACGAGCAGCCCCCAGTCGCCGTCGGCCCCTCCGGCGCCGTGTCCTTCCCCGTTGGAGTAGATCACGCGTTGATCCGGTCGGTAGGCGTGGGCGATTTCGAAGTCGTCGTAACGGGCGTCGACAATGCCGTTGCCCTGCAGAGCCAACTCGTCACGAGACATGCTGTTGTACGCCTCGACGCACTCGTGCACTCGCGTCGACGCCGTGCCGTTCCAATCGCTCTCGGTGAAGTGCCCGGTCCCCAAGGGCGAAGTAACCGGGCAATAGTTGGGATCCATGATGCGTCCGGCGAGGAAGTTTCCCGACGTGTAGGTACAGAACACGCCGAGCACCACGGTGCCTCCGTCATCGACGTAGTCGGCAAGGCGGTCGCCGAACAGCGTGTTGTTGTCGTAGTCGAAGTTGGGCCACGTGTAGACGGCATCGTATTGCGAAAGCAGAAACGCGCTGGGCGTTCCGTTGCGAGCGTCGTAGTAGTCGACAACGGCGCCGTCGGCGGCCGCGGATATCTCGGCTCGATAGTCGGGATCGTCGGGGTTACTCGGAGCATAGAGTATGCTGAACGTCGGACCGAGCATGGCCATCTCACTGAGTGAGTGGCCAGAGAATGGTGTCGGCAACGTTCCGTTGTTACTCGACTGTGCGTGACACACTCCGGTACAAGCGATGGCGACGATGAAGATTCCCAGTCGTGCAGTCATGGTCTTTCCCTTCGGTGGGCGAATTGAGATCGACCGCGGCCACGTTCCTCGTGGTCGGGCGCCTCTACCTCCGGGTTCCGTCCAGTGGGAGTTTTCGGTCTGCCAACTTTGGAAAAGTGATCTAAGTCGCCTTCCGGTTGCGCCTTGAATCCGAAGGCGCCACCAGGCAGCCGCTTGTTCGAACGCGGTGGCGCAGATATAGTCGGCGTGGGCTCTACCCCTTCACCCGATCGATCTCACCCTGAACTGCGGACCACGGACGAAGTGTGCACGACGCGGCAAACAACGCGGCCAAGCACGACACGTCTCACCGCACGCCGGGATGCGTGAACTCAATCCCAAGGAGGTTGGAATGCAGCGCGGTATCCTTGCGTTCTTCCTGATTCTCGTCTCGGCCGTGTCGGCACATGCGCAGATCACCCTGACGAACGACGACTTCTTCGACGTCGGAGACTTCTACCGAACGAACGCCAGTCCCGGCGGGCAAGTCGTCACCGTGCTCGGCGCCATCGGACCCGGCGGCCAGAACGATTGGGACTTCACCGTCTACGGCGGCACGCTCACTCGTGATCTTCGTTATGACTACGTCGACCCGAGTGACGGTGGCTTCGGGGGCGAAACGATCTTCCCCGACGCCGACTTTGCTCAAAAGCTGACCGTCGAGCTGACGGCGGACATCGTGGGATACTTGTACGGTCGGCAAGAAGCGGCCGGGCGTCGCATCTACGGGATCTACCAGCCGGGTCTCAGCCCGCAACCCGAGATCGTGCACACGCCGCCCGGGCTCGACTATCCAACGCCGATCAACTTCGGTGACGTGTGGACCGTCGATACGGTGTACGACCAAGTGCTCGACGTTCTCGGATCTCCGACGGCGACCCAGAGTGACATTCATGTCGATGCCAGTTGCGACGGATGGGGCACGATCACGCTGCCAGACCTGGGCACCGTGCCGTGCTTGCGAGTTCAAGAGTTGACGACCGTCGACGTGTCGGCGGATATCCTCGGCGGTGGAACGCTGTTCTACCTCGACACGATTACGTTTCGATCGTACGCCTGGTTCGCTCCCGGCATGGACGAAGTCGCGCGCATCACGTCCGAGCAGTTCTCGACGACGGTGCCGCCGACCGGAATCCCGGCGATCCAATTCACGCAAGCGTCGGCGTTCCAAGTACAGTTCGAGAACAGCGGTGCCACCGAAGCACCGGCCATCGATCCAATCGCCGACGAGCTGCTGACCACCACCGCAAACCCGTACTCGCTGCAAGTGACGGCGACCGGGCAGCCTGCTCCGGTATTCTCGTTACTCACCGCGCCCACGGGAATGACCGTCGGCGGTTTGTCAGGGCTCATCGAGTGGACCCCGACGCCAGCCGATCTCGGCCCTCACACCGTCACCGTCGTCGCCACCAATGGTTCGGGCAGCGATTCGACGAGTTATCAGTTAACGGTGATCAACGCCGACGAACCGCCGCTCAACCTCTCGGCACCGTTCGTCTCGTCGGGTGATGTCACTTTGACCTGGGATCCGCCGGCAACCACGACGCTCCTGCTGTCGTACGAAGTTCGCCATGCGAGCGCTGCCGGTGGGCCCTTCACCATGGTCGGAGCGGTGGGCGGAGCGACAACGACGTTCACCCATACCGGCGCCACACCGGGCGCGGGCAACCACTATGTCGTCGTCGCCATCCTCGACGCGGCGGGCTTCGACACCCCTTCGGATCCGTCGAATTCCGCGTTCTCGTACTTGCTGCTTGCGACCGAGACGATCGTCAGCCATGACGATGCGTCGGCCGAAACCGGCTTGGTGGTCGCGGGTCTCAATAGCGAGATGGCGGTCAGCTTCGAGCTGCCGTCGACGAGCGAGTACGCGTTGACCAAGGTCGCGGTCTACATCGAAGAGTACGTCGGCGCCGCGATAACGTTGAAGGCGTACGACGACGACGCGGGCGTGCAACCCGGCTCGTCGCTCGTGCAGCTGAACTATCTGCCGGGTGACATCGGACCGGGCTGGAACATCCTGTCGATCCAACCGGAGTTCCTCCAGCCGACCTTTACCGGAGGTGGCTCGTTCTTCGTCGGCGTGGTCGAAGGCGCGACCAACAACGCGATCGGGATTGACGACAGTGCCTTCGGAAACAGTTGGACGAAAGCATTCGGCGGCGCATGGTCATTCTTGTCGAGTGGCGAGATCATGATTCGCGCGATCATCGACGGCGACCCAAGTTCGGGTGGGCCGCAGTTCATCCGCGGCGACTCCAACACCGACGGCGGCTTCGACATTGCCGACGCGATCTACACCTTGGCGTTCCTGTTCTCGTCCGGCCCTCAGCTGTGCCTCGTGGCGATGGATGCGAACAACGATGACGCCGCCGACATCGGTGACGCCATTTACACGCTCGACGCCCTGTTCACCGGTGGGCCGACTCCGTCAGCGCCGTATCCCGGATGCGGAACCGATCCCGGTCCCCTTCCGTGCGACAGCTTCGCTTCTTGCCCATAGTTCACGGGCTGCAACGTTCTAGAAAAACGAAGAACCCCAGCGCTCTCGCGCTGGGGTTCTTCGTTATGGCGCTACGTTGGTGAGATTCGCACACGAGTGACTCACGGACAGGCGAACGAACACGCCGCCCACGCGTGGATCTCGAGCGTCACCAACTGCTCTCCCGCGCTGATCGCCGAGAGAGGCGCCGTCGTGACGTTGCCGTTGCCGCCGGTGATCGAACTCGCATAGCCCACGGCGTAGTTCCCTTCGCCGCCGGTGATGCTAGTTTGCGGACCCGCCGCCTCGTTGTTGTCGCCACCGGACACACACGCTCCGTCGCCACCGGCGACTCCCGACAGCCCGCCGCAGATCGACGAATAGTCACCCAGCGCTACGCCGTCTCCGCCCGACACGCTCGCGTAGAGCCCACGCGCGCGCCCGCGCCCGCCCGAGACGGTCGCGAACACGCCATCGATTTCGCTGCGATGTCCAACCACGAGGCCACCGAATCGTTGATACGCGAGTTGCGATCCCACCACCACGTTGTGCGACCCTCGTCGAGAGCCGTACCCGGGCGCCAACTCGTTGTAGCCGACGATTAAGTTCCCGACGCCGTTGGTCTCGGTCGAGTCGGGATTCACCGCGGTCGGGTCGACACTGTTACCGTTCGTCGCCCCGAGCCCGTTGACGATCTGCAGATTCACGCCGCTAATACGCAGGGTCGGATACTCGGCACCGTGCTCATCGGTGACGGTCGTCAGGGTGAACAGATCCAAGATCTCACGGTCGGCTTGCGAGCGTCCAGCCGCCAGCGCGACAGGATCTGCACCGTCCGAAAAGAGATACTGGAGCAGATAGATGGAGTCGGCCACGTCGATCAATCCGTCACCGTTAACGTCTCCGCTAGAAGGTGCGGTCGCGGTCGCCTTTCTTTCGATCGGATAGGTAACGACGATCGCGACCAGGAGCGCGACGGCGAGCACTGTCTTCTTGGGCATGGAATGCCCCTTCCGGGTGGCAGAGCGTGACGCCAGACAAGCCGCGCTCCGGTCGCGGCAGGCAAACTCCGCACCGGACCGTCGTGGGCGAGGAAGCCGGCCACGCCCCCTCACTGCGGAGTGCCGCGACTGAGCGCGCCCGCCCGGTCACGACCCGGCGCGCCGCCAACGGACGGTTGGGAGCCTCCCGGCGCCCGCGAAACCCACCGCGGAATCCACACACTGGGAGTTCGTGCGGGTAGACTAGCGTTCGCGATTTCAGGGAACGAATCGCAAGGCAACCCCCGATCGAAGACCGGCTGACGATGCAGGAACGACCCCGCCCGGATACGAGGGGCCTCCCATCGGACAGCACGGACAATCGCACGCTGAGGATCCAGCCCCACGCGGATTCGCAGACACGAAGGATTGAGTCATGACGCTCCCGCAGAGGCAGCCCTGGATGACACTCATGTGGATCGCACTCGCCGTCGTCGTGTCGAACACGTGCGTCTTGGCGCAGATCCCGCCGGGTTACTACGATCCGGCCAGCGGCCTCTCCGGCACCGCACTTCGTTCGGCGCTGCACGACATCATCGATGACCACATCGTCATTCCGTACAGCGCAGTTTCGTTCGACGTTCGCGACGCCGTGGAAATTCTCGACGAAGATCCCAGCAATCCGAACAACGTAGTGCTGATCTACTCGGGAGTGTCGGTTGCGAAGTCGACGTGGCCCGATTGGAACCGCGAGCACCTGTGGCCAGTCTCGCTCGGCACCGACTCCGGATCGGTTGCCTACAGCGACGTTCACCATCTCTTCGCATGCGATGCGGGAGTCAACTCGCTACGATCCAACCGATACTTCGATGACTGCGAAGTCGATTGCGGAACACCCACTGAAGCCCCCGCCGCTCTGTTCGACTTCTCCACCTGGGAGCCCCCGGACGATCAAAAGGGCGACGTGGCTCGCGCGATCTTCTACATGGACGTGCGCTACAACGGGGACACGGTCGACGAACCCGCGCTATCACTCGACAACGTGGAATCATCGACCGGGTGCGTCTGCCTCGGGTATCTCGACACGCTCCTGACGTGGCACCTCCTGGACCCGGTGTCGGCCAAGGAAACCGAACGTAACGACGCGATCTACGACTTGATCCAAGAGAACCGCAACCCGTTCGTCGATCACCCTGACTACGTCGCCGAGATCTGGGGCGCGCCCGACCTCGCCGGCGTCGCGTGGATCAACGAGTTCCACTA
>JAJFFE010000220.1 GCA_021776775.1 Planctomycetota bacterium
CACGGTGCGCGGCGGTCTTCGACGGAATCTCACCATTCGTAATCCTCAACGAATCCACCAATTCGCCTGCGAATTCCGAACGGCAATCTCCCGCCGAACTCCACCACTCACCGCACCTGCACTTTCCGGCCGCACCTCTAGCTAGTCCGCGTCGGAAGACGCTTCACAGACGCTTCGACCTATCCAATAAGACGGCCTCGGCGCTCTTCGAGCACCGAGGCCGTTTTCTCTGTTTCCGCCCAACTGACTCCGCGTAGCCAGACATGGCGCTCAGGTTCTTGCCCTCGTGACCCCCCAGGGTTGAACCACACGCCATGAGGGTGCGTCATCCTTTAAGGCGCACCGCAAAGAAACCTTCGAGGCGCCATTATCAGTTGACCAACAAGTCCGGGCTAGAAATCGACGCCGAACATGACGCCCACGCCATCCTCCATCGGGACGGGAATGGGTTTGGGCAGTCGGTCGAAGATTCCTTCGTGGTCGTCTCGGCCGTGATGAGCGTCCCAAATCGTGTTGACGATCCAGTGCGCCATGAAGGCCGAGAAGACGACGTCCGTCGGCCAATGTTTGTCATGCTCGACGCGCGTGATCGCGACGTAGGTCACTCCTCCGTACAGCGCGATCTCGGCCGGCACGAACCACGGACTCTGCTCACGAAGCCACCGGCCGACCAGCGCGGCGCCCGTCATCGCGCCCGACACGTGTCCGGACGGGAACGACTGATTGGATGGTTTGTCGCGGCCACCGATCCCGGCGTTGTCGTTGGGCCGATCGCGCCGGGCCAGTCGCTTGAGACCGGTGGTCAGGAGCATATTGGTGACCGTGGACTCGACCGCGATCTCCAGCAGCGCGTTGGCGTTCGAGGAGTCTTCGCCCCGGAACAGCTCGAACGCGTAGGGCAAGACCGGCAGCGCGGCGAGCGTAAACGAGACTGCGTCCCCGTTTCGCGCTCCAGCATTACCGGCGTACTTCTTGTTGCTCGCGAGGTGGTTTGAAAGCCGGCGGTCCTGACCGTTCCAATAGGGATACGACGCCAGGAGGGCGAGGTTCGGCCAGTGGTTGGGATTGGTCGGACTGGCGGCTCGTGCCCACGCTCCGAGGCGCGTGTGCCGATGGGCGGAGTCGAAGGAGCAACCGGTGCCCATGATGGCTCCCAGGAGCAGAGCGGCTAGAACAGACCTTGGCATTGTCGTGAGCTTCTCCTGCGATTCACTTGGCGGGCGGATCATACTCTCGACGGCCGTGATTGTCAGGGGAGCGGTGGGGCGAGAATGTCAGAGGTTGCCATATCGCAGGCCTCCGGACGATCGTGACTGACCGGCTGGAGATTTCTACGCGGACTGCAGTTTTCGTTCGACGTCGACGAGACTCTCGGCGCTTCCGACGACGGTCACTCGGTCGCCGAGTTCCAAGGTCGTGTATCCGTGTGACACCAGCGTGGCGCCGCGTCGCTGAATTGCCAGCACCAGCGTGTCGAGCGGAAGGCGTAGGTCTCGGAGGGCGACGCCGTCGAGGTCTGGATTGAAAACGAAGTAGTCCTCGGCGTCTTGGCCCGACTCCATGCCGAGCAGTAGTGCCGTCGCCCCCGGCGATCGCACGAAGTGGTCGAGCAAGCTGATGAGCGCGGTGTCGGGATCGATCAGCCTCACGCCGAGATCCTGGAAGGAGTCGGAGTTCTTGCGATCGTGAAGTTGTACGACAATGTTGCGCGTTCCGAAGTGCTCGTACGCGACCTCCGCGACTTGAAGGCTGTCCTCATCGCGCAGCAGGCTGACGATTGCAGTGGCGTCTTTCGCTCCGATGCGTTCGAGCTCTTCGCGATCGTACGAGGCGATCGGTCGGATATCGGCGTTGGTTCGTGGAACGGCGACCGTCTTGTTCTCTTGCCCGGTCGCGATGACGACGCGCCACCCATGGAGATCGAGCTGCCGCGCGAGCCCCACCGCCTGAGCATCGAGCCCGAAGATGATGGCGCTCGGTGTTCCCTTGAGGTCCCTCTTGCCGGCACCGACGTGTGCCTCACCGACGATCGTCAGGACCCACTTGAAGAGCGGCGGGCCGACGAACTGGTTGAGGACGATTACCGCGATGATCAATGTTCCAAACGTCGCTCCCCACGGTTGAAACTCGGCCGACACTTGTTTTGCCAGCCCCAGTCCGATCCCCGCTTGGGTGATGTACGCCATCCAGCCCACTCGATTGACGCGTGCGGGGTCTCCCGCGATCGTTCCGCCGATGAACGTTCCGATTGCGATGGCCACGATTCGTACGGCGAAGATCGCCAGTGCGATCGCCCACGCCGACCAGAGTACGTCGAGGGCGAGCGAGGCGCCGGCTAGCGTGAAGAACACCGTGTAGATGAGAGGGCCAGCGTCGTCGATGAGTTGTTGGAACGCCGCCCGTTGTGTGGTTTGGTTGGCAACGACGAACGACGCCGCCATGCAGATCAGCAACGGTTCGAGCAGTATTTCGAAGGAGTACCGCTCTTCGGTCCAGTGCCGCAACCAATCCGATCCGTAGAACACGCCCCAGCCGCAGAGAATCATCAGTGTTGCGCGCAAGACGGCGGGGACCGGCAGACGCGTGATCAGAGGCAGGGCTAACTTGCCGATCAGGCCACCGAGCAGGATCGATGTCAGAATCTCACCGATGACGAGAACGATGAGCATCGGTTGGAACGCATCCTGAGTCAGGAGAACATCCGCGATCGAGGAGTTGAGAGCAAAGATAAGAATCACCACGACGTCCATGACGACGGTGACACCAAGAGCGGTTCGTGTGAAGGGTCCGCGGGCGCGCATCTCGTTGACGACCGCGATCGCAGAGGAGGGGGATCGAGCCACCAAGATGGACCCACCCAAAATCGCGACGGCGATCCTGGACTGCAGCGTCATTTCGGCCATGAACGGAATGTAGTTGCTGACGAGGACCAAGAACGTCGATGCGATCGTGAAGGTCGACACGACCAGTCCGAGCGTGACCCACCCGATGCTCTTGAGCCGGCTTCGAAGTTCTTTGAGGTGCATCTCTCCGCCGGCGGCGAAGGCGATGAACGCGAGCGCGATCTGATCGACGAACCGGAGACTCGTGGTCGTCTCCGTGGAGATGAGCCCGAGCGCGTAGGGTCCGGCGATGATTCCGGTGAACAGGAATCCGGTGATCAGGGGCAGGTGGAACCGTTGGAACAACCGACCGAACCCGCGGGCCGCCGTTGCGATAATGGCGAAGGCGGCGAGCGCTACAAACACCTTGGGTTCGAACACGAGCGACTTTCCTCGCCGGATTGGGGCGTCTAGATTGTTCGTCCGACGCGAGTACCGTCTTGGCGTAGTTGTTCTTATCGGGTCGGGCGGCGACTCAGTGAAGTGGAGATCCAGCAGCCACTTGGATCGGCGGGACCGGGAGCTCGAAGACGGCTGATTCGGCGCGGTTCGCTGGCCCCTGCAAAGTCGCTCGAGATCGAGAACGCGTGTGTTCCGACAACGGTCTCTCTTCGCCTCGTTCGTCTGCTCGGGGGTGCTTCCCGTCGTTCAAACCGCGTCCCCGAGAGGCCGTTATCACCCCTTTTTCGTGATCGGCCAACACCGTAAGATACTATTCCAATGTTACTTCAATCGCTCCGAGTGGTTCAATGGCACCCGACGGGTGATACGTCCCCGGCCATTTTCGCCGTTGTCGCGCATAATTGAACGATCCCAGTGTTTCGCTCCGAACCTGATCTGCCCGGGAGGCTTACATGAGAATTCGCTTCTGTTCCCTGATCGCGCTGGCCGTAGTGGCGAGCATGTCCACCGGCTGTACCTATAAGCGTACGTTCCTTCGCACGGCTGGCGGCTCGATCCCGGAGATCGACGCGATGATCACCGAAGAGTTGACTGCCGCCGGGTACGTCGATTTTCGTCACAAGGACAAAGGGAGGAGCGAGATCAAGGAGCGGGTCACGTCCGCCGAGAATCCCGGTGAAGCCGAAGACGGCGGCGCCTCCGCCAAGTTCGAATATCGACTGCGCCGCGACGGCGTCGACGTGAAGATGAGGATACGCGGGAGCTCCAAAGATACGGCCCAACTCTACGGCTACGACCTGGGTTTGCGGATCGAAGAACGTCTCCGCGGGTTCACGTTGGCGCAGGCTGGGTCTGCGCCCGTTCGACCGCCGGTTGATCTACGGGTCGGCGACCGTCCGGTCAGGCCAGCCCGAACCGGGCCTCTCGCCCAAGACTCGGGTGTGAAGCATTGCCTCGTCATCGGCATTTCCAAGTATCGAGGCGACTTCGAAGACCTCACAGCGGCGCGACGAGACGCCGAGCGCATCAAGCTAGAGTTCGAGAAGCAGGGTGTTCCGTCTGATTACATGCACTTCCTGTTCGACAACGACGCTCAAGAAGCGGCGATCATCGAGAAGCTGGTTACCATCTCCAACCAGGCTAACAAGGGCGACACGATCATCGTGTACTTCGCCGGACACGGTAAGGCTCCGACCAAAGATGACCGCTACTTGGTTCCGTACGACGGCCGCAAAGACAGTCCGACGAGTTCGATGATCGATATCGATCACATCGAGAAGGTCCTCGACGAATCGCAAGCCGAACGGCAACTGCTGCTGCTCGACTGCTGCTTCGCCGAGCCGGACACCCGAGCGTCGGTGGCGGACGACGCCTTCCGCCCCCTCGAGGGTCGAGGCCGGGTCGTCATCACGTCGACCAAGGGCAGCGAGCGGGCACTCGATCGCGGGAAGAACGGCACCTATAGCCCCTTTGCATCGGCCGTGATCGACGTCTTCAGCGGCAAGGTGTCGGCGGACGAGGACAACGACACCGTGGTCACCGCCGACGAGCTGCACCGAGCGATCAAGGGTCGTGTCTACGACGAGGCGAAGAACGCGGGACTGTTCATGACCCCGCAGATCTACGGCGACTCGGCGAAGGAAGTGCGCTTTATCAACGCGCCTCGGCCGGGGGGCTAGCCTTTCGGCAGACAGTCGGCCGAGAGTTTCCACTCTAGAAAACGCCAGAAGCGGTGTCGTACCACGGGGTACGACTCCGCTTTTCGCATCTCCCCAACGGAAGAGCTGCTCCGGCAATCTCGGTCCGCGGCGCCCGCCGGTCACCGGCTCCGTTGATTCTTGGGTCGAGTTCTCTAAAATCACGCGGCGATTGAAGTTCGCTCTTCGCGTGTGTCACTCGATCGGAGAAGCCCTTTGCTAGAGACGAAACCACGGCGAGCGACCCTTTCCCTTCTGCTCGTCGCGTCACTCGTCACCCTGTCGAGTTGTTACAAGCGCGAGTTCGGGCTCGTGCGTGATACCGATCTCGACCAAGTTCGGGAATCGATCGAATCGACGCTCGTCGCCGAAGGCTATGAGGTCTCGCCCTACCCTGTTCGCAAGCCGAATGTACTCGTGACGAGTGCGCTTTCCGCTAGCGACGTTGCTGACGCTGGCGTCTCCACCAAGTTCGAGATCCAACGTCGCCGTGGTCGAGTCAAGGTTCGAATGCGGGTCGCTAGTCGTCAGCACTGGTCCCTGTTTTGGTGGCTGGCCGGTCCTCACGCGACTCGATGGGGCGAGCCTCTCGGAGAACGCATCGCCGAGACCCTCGAACCGTGGATCGATCCGTTGGCCGACGCCAAAGAGAGCGGCGATTCGGTCGCGCATTACGTGCTGATCGGCGTCTCGCGTTACCGCACCTCCGACTTTCCGCCGCTAGTTTCGCCAGAGTCGGACGTCGAGTTCTTGCGCCACGAGTTGGCGCGGGGCGGGGTCGAGGAGAGTCGGATACACGCCATCACCGGGCGGGCGGCTTCCGAGAGCGGTATTCGTGACTTGCTGGCCACGGCGGCGGCCGCGCTCTCTCCGAATGACGTCTTGGTCGTCTACTTTGCCGGACGTGTACACTCGCCCGATGGTCAGCGGATCTACTGGGTCCCGTACGACGGAGATCGGACGCGCCCGCACGGGACGATGATATCCTCACGAACGCTCGACGCCGCCATGGGCACGTCGAAGAGTCGTCGTCAGTTCGTGATGCTCGATCCCTATCCCGATGCTAAGACAGTACTTGTTGCGGACGGGATTGCCGGTTGGGTCAGTACGACCCGACCCGTCCTGAGTTCGGTCGAGGCGGGTGGCCTGGACACGAGCCGGGACGATCGGTCGCGGAGTCCGTTCGCGCTCGCTGTGTTATCGGTCGTTAGTGGCAACCCTGCCGTCAACGCCCATTCATTCGCGGCCGGCGTTGACCGACACATCAGTGGGGAGTTTCCCGATGCGTCGGCGCCTCGCTTGTTCGGGCGCGACGCCAAGAAGCTGAGGTTCTCGACCCGATGAGTTCGATCCAGACCCCGTCAACGCACGCGCGCAAGCGACAGGCACTTCGGAGACGCACGTCATGACTACGGGGGAGAACCCGGCGCTCGAACCGGGTCGAACGTTCGCTAGCAAGTACCGCGTCGAAAGACTCATCGGTAAGGGTGGGTTCGGGGCGGTCTACGAAGTTCGCAATGAACTCGGCTGGCGACAAGCGATCAAAGTTCTGCATCCCGAAATCGGCGAGAACCCCGTTTATCGCAAACGATTCCTGCGAGAGATGCACATCGCGCGCGACCTCCTTCACGAAAACGCAGTGGCCGTTCGTGACGCCGGCGAATCCGACGGCTCCCTCTACTACACGATGGACTACGTCGACGGTCGAACCGTGGCGTCAGAGATCAAAGCGCGGGGGAAGATCGAGCCGTTGCGCGCCATCGACTGGGGGCTTCAAGTCCTGTCGTTCCTCGAGTTCCTGAACGGCAAGGGGTTCCTGCACCGCGATCTCAAGCCGGCGAACTTGATGGTCGAGGTCGACTCCAACGGCGAGGAACGACTGCGCGTTCTGGATCTCGGCATCGCCCGTTCGCTCGTGGACGATACGAGCATCGAGGGTCACACCATGTTGACCGGCGGCATGATCGTCGGCACCCCGGTCTACATGGCGCCCGAGCATATCGCCGGCGACGAAGTCGATGAGCGCATCGATTTCTACGCACTCGGCGTGATCCTTTACGAGTGCCTTTCCGGGCGGAAGCCGTTCGGAGGAACGACGGTTCAACGTCTCTACCACGCCATTCACACGGAGACGCCGCCGAGCTTGCCTGAGTTGATACCCGGGTTCTCTCCTGAAATTTGGAAGGTCATCGAGAAGGCGATCGCCAAGGACCGTGACGAACGGTACGAGAGCACCGCGAGTTTCCGCAACGCTCTGCTGGCGTGTCGTCCGTCCGACACGGATGGCGACGACTGGGACCCGACCATCATGAACACGGTTGCGGCGCCCGTGAAGAAGATGGCTAAGTCCGGGGGGCGTGGAATCGGGCTACTCGTGCTCGTCATTCTGTTGGTCGCGGGCGCGGGCGTCGGGGTCTGGCTCAACCGAGAGAGCTTGGGATTGACGGGCGGTGATCCCAACAACCAAACCGGCGGTAGCGGGGGCGGACTAGCCGTGGCGCTGACTGTCGTATCACCGAAAGAGGGCGTCCCGTACGGAACCGCGCCAGAGTTCGTGTTCACGGTGGAGAACGGCGTCGAACCGATCGAAGCCGCGGTGACGATCGACGGCGCTGATCCGGTGCCCTTGAAGCTTGCCAAGCGCGGGGGGCAGTTCGTTGCCTCGAGTCCGCTGCGTGTCAACGATGGACAAGACCTGCACCCGAAGGTGGTCCTGCGCATCACGGACGCGAACGGCAAGTCCGACGAGGTCGCCCTGATCGTTCACCTCGATCGCGCTGAGCCCGATTTTTCAGTGAGTCTCGAGGAGGGGCAAAAGATCCTGCGGTCGGATCAACCGTTCGCGGTGTCGATCACGACCAAAAAGATCGCTGCCAGGGCGCACATCGGTGAGAAGGCATTCACCCCAAGTTCGACAAAGATCACGTCGAATATCGATGTGTCCACGGTCGGGCGTTTTCCCATCACGTTCATGGTCGAGGACGCCGCCAAGAACATGAAGCCGATCACGAAGTACATCGAAGTCGTCACCGAGATTGCGCCACCGAAGCCGCTCGCGCCCGAGTTGACCGTGCTCGAGCCTACCAACGGGAGCCGTTTGACCGTGGACGAGATCATCGTCGAGGTCGAGGTTCGCGGTCAGGGCAAGTTGATCGTGAACGGTGAGCCGGCGGAAATCGATCGATTGACGACTTCGTCCCGCTCCGGGAGGGCGCGGGTGAAGGTGCCGGTGGCTGGTTCGGACAACGTCGAGCGGACGATCACAGTCGAATTCCGGCCAGCGGATGGGCAGCCGGCTCCCGCCGCGGTTGTGCGCACTGTGCAAGTCGACAACGTGCAACCGAAGATGTTTGGCTTACCGCTGGAGAAACCGTTTGACGACAACACGGTCGAGCTGGTGGTGGATGCGACCGAGATCTTGGCAGCCGGGACGACGTTCGACAAGAAGGCCGTCACCATCAAGGGCAAGAAGGCGTTTGGCGAGGTCTCCATCGGGGCGACGGTGAGCGTGCATCTCGTCGACCAGTTCGGCAACACGTCGACTACCGAGTACACCATCAAGAGCCGCAAGCCGGCGGACTTTGCCCTGCCCGAGGGATTCGAGGCGGTCGGGGACGCCGCCGACGATCAAGGACGTCCGAAGCGCATTCGCCGCAAGGGTACGTCGATCGAGTTGACCTTGGTTCCCGCCTCCGGACCCGACGGGTTCGAACTGGAAGACTTCCTGGTTGAGGAGAAACGAACCCGCGTGGTAGCCAAACCATTTTACATCGGCGTGACCGAGGTCACCGTCGCGCAGTTGGCTGCCTCGGGGATCGATTTCTTCGTCGACAAGGACGACTTCTTGGTCGATCGCAACGTGTGCGACGTGACCCACCCGGTCGTCAACATTCATTGGAGTCAGGCCTCGCAGTTCTGCAAACGGCTGGGGATGACGCTCCCGACGGAAGCGCAGTGGGAGTGGACGTGCCGCGTCGAGACCCAAGCCCGGTTCGGACGACTCACCAACTATCTGTGGGGCGACGACTACGGCGACGCAAAAACCGACCGCGCCGCCAACGTGGACGGCTCCGACGGGCGAGACCGCTGGAGATACACCACCTCCCCGGCGGGAAGCTTCGACGCCACGAAGGAGCTAGGCGTCCACGATCTCACGGGCAACGTCTGGGAGTGGTGCCGCGACGTCTCTCCGTCGAAAGCGAATCGGGGCGCCCACATGATTCGCGGCGGTTCCTATTTGGACGGGAAGAAGGGGACTCCGATCCTGCGACGCCTCGACAAGAACGGCAAATCGCGGGACATCGGATTTCGCGTCTGCCTCGAGGTGGAGTAACTCTCGCGACTTGTTTGCTATTTCCTAGTTTTCGGACGAGCCGAGATAGTTCATCATCGCCCCCGTTCCCCGGAGGTTCGATGTCTGACTTCACCACACTGATCCACAACGCCGTCCCTTCGGACGGTGACGACCGGAACCTCGAGCACTTCTTGGTCATTACCGAGGGGCCCGAGCGGGGTCAACGGGTCCGTCTCGGCGAAACGCCGGTACGGATCGGTCGACTGGACGAGTGCGAGCTTACGCTGACCGATCCGTCAGTGTCTGGGTTCCACTGTCAGGTTGTTCGAGCTGACGGCATCGTGCGTGTCGAGGACCTCGGCTCGACGAATGGAAGCTTCTTGGCGGGGCGCCGAATCAGCAAGTCCGCCATGCTTCCGGCCGGGCTCACGCTCCGCGTGGGTGGGACCGCCCTTCGCTACGAGTGTCGAACTCCAGAAGATCGCGAACAGCTCTCCGACCTGCAGCGCGCAGCGCGCTACGTCGAAGCGTTGCTCCCAGCTCCCCGTACGGACGGCCCGGTCGAAGTCGATTGGTGTTTCAATCCGTCGAGTCATATCGGTGGCGACGGGTTCGGATACCACGACTACGATGATGATCACCTGCTCGTCTATCTGATCGACGTGTCGGGCCATGGCGTCGGATCCGCCCTTCACGCTGTTTCAATCCTCAACGTCTTGCGAAAGCAGGCTCTGCCGGACGTCGACTTCCTCGCCCCGGCCGAAGTCCTCGTCGCTCTCAACGAGAAGTTCGACATGCGCGGACACGGTGGACTGTTCTTCACCATGTGGTACGGCGTTTTTCGCCGCGAAGAGCGAATGCTCGACTACGCGTCCGCCGGGCACCCTCCCGCCTTGTTGCGTCGATCCAGCGGAGCCGTCGATCGTCTCCAAACCAAGAGCCTCGCGTTGGGCATGTCTCCGGCCGCGCCGTACGGGTCGGCGAGCGCGTCAGTTGAGGAAGACAGCCAGCTCTATCTGTTCAGCGACGGCGTGTTCGATATCGAGACGACCGCCGGGGATCGTTGGTCTTCGGAGGACTTCGTCAACATTGTCGAAGAGTCTGAGCGCAACGAGGGCGAGGCTGAGACCGATCGACTGCGGCGTCGCGTCACCGAGTGCTCAGCCGATCCGACCGTCGATGACTTCACCCTGCTCGTCGCTCGCTTCCGCTGAAGCCCCCCTCGCGCGACGAAGAATGATAGTGATCACGGTTCCCACGCCGACCGTCGATTCCGCGCGAACCGTACCGCCGTACTGGCGAGCAAACGAATCCACCGAAGCGAGTCCGAGTCCGCTGCCGTGCGTTGCGGACTTCGTGGTGAAGAACGGCTCGAACACGCGCTCCATGAGTTGCGGGCGAATGCCGACACCCGTGTCGCGCACGCTGATTTCGACATACGACCCTGGGCTCAACTGCGGCAGGCGATCGTCCGGCGACCGGGCTACTTCCAGGTCCGCTGTTTCAATGGTGATCTCGCCGCCCTTGGGCATTGCGTCCTTCGCGTTGATCAGCAAGTTGATCAGGGCGTGCTCGGTCTCGGCGCGCGGTGCTTGAACCCACACTGAATCCGGGATGTTGGATCGGATCTGAACTCGACCTCCGGCGATCGACGCCCACGTCCGGCTCGCTTGGCTCACCAAATCGGAGAGGCACGTCGACGAGACCTGACTGGCAGGCTCGGTTCCAAGTCCAAGAAGGCGTTGCGTCAATTCGGTCGACCGCTCCAGCGCACTGCGCGCGTAATCGATCGCGCTCTTCACGGTCGGGTTCGTCGCCGTGCCCTCTTGTTCGATCACTTCCAACCAACCCATGGCGACGTGCAGGTCGTTCTTGAAATCGTGTGCGATTCCCGCTGAGACACGACTCAAGACTTCTCGTCGTTCGACTTGGCTGAGCGTTTCGCGTAGTTGCAGAGTTGTCCTGGTCGCGTTTCGCCGCTGCGTCACGGCGACGTTGAGAAACAGCGCAGACAACGAGAGCGTCCAGATGAACACTTGCGCTTCAAGCCCTCGAGATGACGTGTTGCCTTCCGCTCCCACCCCGAGTGTGGCGGCGGCGATCGCGATCGCCAGAAGTTGAACGGAGACGATCTCGAGTCGGAAGCGAAAGGCGCACCACAAGACCACTGGCAAGATGACGTAGGGGAAGTCCGTGATCGAATCCGCGATCGCCGTCCGCCCGAACAGGATCGGAATGGCGAGGCAAGTGAGGAGAAGCGTGATCGAGAGTTCCAGTGCGAGCTGTTTGGGGAGGCGGAGCGTGCTCACTCGAATCCAGGCGAAGACGACGGGGAGTGCGATGATCACGCCAAGCCCATCGGCGCACCAACGGATCTGCCATGCGGTCTGCACGCTCGTACTCTCTTGCAGCCAGGCGCTGGGCACCGCGAGAACGCAGGGGACGAGAAATGCACCGATCAAGACGACTCTCGCGAGATCGATCGTTCTCGGCAGATCCGAGCGGACTCCCAGAAGCACGCGAATCAAGACTGCGCTGACAATGGGTTCAACGAGGCGAAAGAAGTCGAACGTTGCGATGTCGGCCCGGGCGAATACCGTCGCGGCGTCGACAAGGATCATGGCAACGATCAGGATCGGCCACGCGAGGTAAGACGAGAACAAGAATCCGGACAACGCAACGCCGCTAGAGAGCCAGAGCACACTCTCGCTCTCCGCCCCTGGACGCATTGAGAGACTCAGCTGATTGGCCAGGAAGTACGTCACCGTGAACCAGGCGAGGCGCGGTATGTTCTTGTGATCGTCGATTCGACTTGGCCGCGGCCGGGGGGGGCGTCGTTCTGATAGACCAACTTCCGAATCGTTGGGAGTTCTATCCAGCGCCACGTGGTTCCGTTTCGCCGTCGAAATCATGAGATCGTTCCCGCCGGGGCTTGCGGGTGCCCTTGAAGTTAGGTTCGCGTTCCTGCCAGCAAAGTCAGCGGCTGGTCGGTCGCGCAATCGAGTCAAAGTCTACTGTGCGCTTCGTTCAGTGACCACGACGGGCTGGTGGTCTCGAATCACGTCGCTAGGATCCTATCCGACGCCAGGAACAAAAGGGAAGCACGGAAGGGTGTGTGATTTCGTGGGACGAGGGTCGGGCTGTTTGATCGTGTTGGCATTGCCGTTCATAGCGATCGGCGTGTTTGTGTCGGGTTGGTTGACGGCCACGCTCTGGGAATGGTCGAGCATGCGTGGCTGGGTGGAAACGCCGGCCCTGATCGAGCGGGTCGAGCTGGTGCCGGGAATGGGTGCGGACTCAGAGACCTACCGAGTGGAGGCGGAGTACTCGTATCGTTTCGACGGCCAGGAGTTCCGAGGGACGCGCGTGTCCCTCACCAGCCGCGGCGACAATATCGGTTCGTACCATGAGCAAATGCATGAGGTCTTGTCACGCCACGTCGCTGAGAGGCTCGAGTATCCGTGCCTCGTCAATCCCGACGATCCCCAAGAATCCATCTTGGATGCGAGTATCCGGTGGCAGCTCTTCCTTCTCCAGTTCACGTTCGTCCTGACGTTCGGCGGAGGCGGGGCGACCATTCTGTTGACCGGACTGCGACGAAGAGTCTCCGAAAACAAGAGAGCTGCGCTTGAAGCCGCTCACCCGGACGAGCGGTGGAAGTGGCGAGAGTCGTGGCGAGACGGAAGCGTCCCGTCGACGCGTGGCCGACTCTTCACCTCCGCGTGCGTCTTCGCCTTTCTTTGGAACGCCCTCGCGGTTCCCATCGCGATCTTGTTCACGGCGGACAACTGGGGAAAGAACAACGGCTTGGTCGGCTTCGTTCTCATCTTTCCTGCAATCGGAATCCTCGTCCTTGCTTGGGCCGGGGTTAACTTCGCTCGATGGAGAAAATTCGGCCGCTCGCAGTTCGAGCTGATCCCGAATCCCGCCGTCATCGGGGGGCGACTCGGGGGCTTCATTGTGGCGACCGGGTCGTTCGACGGTGCGACCGCTGCGAGCGTCTCGGTGAAATGCGTTCGCGTGGGAAGAGAAGACGACGAGGTCGCGGACGAAGTCGTCGAGTGGGAAGACTCTCTGATCGTGCGCCCCGAGTTCCTTGACCACGGCCAGGACATGACGCGGATTCCGGTGCTGTTTGCGATACCGCGTCGGCTGCCGTCGAGCGACGTCGATACGACGCTCGGGGGCATCGTTTGGCGAGTCGAGGTCGAGGTTGCGCGGCCGGGCTTGGACTACGTGGATCAGTTCGAAGCCCCGGTGTTCGAGACTGCGGAGTCCCGAGACGATTTCGTTCTCGAGGAAGACGTCCGGGAATCCTTGCAGCTCGAGCAGCCGACGGACGAGCAGTTTCGACAGTCTGGCATCGAGGTCGGTCAATCATCGAGCGGTGGCCTCGTCTTGCGCTTCCCGAGGTTGCGCCACCCGTCGCTGGCGATGTCGATCACCCTTCTCTGGTTGGTTTGGACCGGGGTCGTCGCCTTCTTGATGACGGTGGGGGTGCCGTGGTTTGCGATCGTCTTCGGTCTGGTGGATATCGCCTTGTTCGCTGCGGTCGTTCCGCTTTGGGTCGAGTCTCGTTCGATTCGCATTGAGTCGTCCGAGGTGGTGCTCTCCGGCGGTTCGTTCGGATTCGGGCGCGAGGTGACCATCGATCGCAGTGATATCTCGGACGTCATGGTCGATGAATCCACGCAATCTGGCGCGACGAGGTACTTCCGGATTCGAATTCGAACGAGCGGCGGCAAGACGCACACAGCGGCCGTGCGGGTTCGCAATCACGCCCTTGCCAACCATATCGCGGAGCGCATCCGTGGCGGATCGTTGCCAGCGGCCGATCGCTAGGCGTAGCTAGCCATTCGTTCAGGTCTTGGGGCCCCTTTGCCGGGCGCATCGTGGCGTGGCTCGAACACCAGTGGGTTGGGGATGGCGGAGTCGATGGCTCGCCACCGACTATGAGGTAGGGGTGGGCTTTGGCGCGGGGCAGTGGCAGGACACCGGGACGGCTTCGAACGTCGGACGGGCGGATCGGGATCGGTCCCAGTCTGTTAGGGGCGTTGGGCAGCGGTGGTGCCCGATGCTTGCGGAGGCGCGTTGGGCGATGAGCCGTGTGCGCTGGGCGGCGTGATTCGTACCGAGCTGGGTGCGGTTCC
>JAJFFE010000023.1 GCA_021776775.1 Planctomycetota bacterium
TGGTCCCGCGCGACATCGTGAGGGGCGACGAGTTGTCCATCGCCGAACCCGTATTGACCGAGCGTCTGCCTCGGGCGACCGTCCAAGTCGTAGAGGACGACGCGATGATTACCGGTGTCGGCGACCGCGATGGTAGTGCGATCGATCGCGACGCCCTTGGGCGCCAAGAGTCTGTCCTGCGAGCTATCGACTTCGAGTCGGAACGACCCGTCCGTCGAGAAGAGTTGAACTCGGTTGTTCCCCGTGTCGGCGACGACCAAGTTCCCGTCGGAGTGAGCGATGTCATGCGGGTCGTGAAACTCAGTGCGGCGATCACCGATCCGTCCGAAGCTGCGTAGCGGAGACCGCGTGTCCGCGCTGAACAAGCGAACGCGCGACGCCCACTGCTCGAGAACGTAGAGGTTTCCAGAATCGTCGAAGCAAGCGGCCGTTACGCTTTGCAGATTGTCGATCGTGAACGCGGCAGTGCGGAACACCGGGTCGGGCGTGGCGGCTTGTTGGCCGCTGCACGGCAGCGTGCACGTGAGGCCTAGGACCGCAACGCATGTGGTCACGGCAACGCGAGCGGTGGAGCGAAGGGCGTTGGCAAGCTGCGGGCGCACGGCGAGTCTTTTCCGGTTCGAGAGCATCGAGCATGGGTTGGCAACGTCTCACTCACGTCATCAGCGAATCGGTGGATACGAACTGACCGTAGCAATATTGCCAAGTCCGGAATCGTTCGCCGTTGCCGACTTTGTCGAGGCTCAGACTCGCACTTCGGATCGTCTTGTGAAACAACCATTGCAGGAAACTCACGTCGAGTCTTGTCAGAGGTGGTGAACTAATGGTCAAGCGGTTTCGCGCGTCGCGGATGCGGTTTGCGGTCTGGGTGTTTCTCGTTGGGCTGACCGGCGGCTGCACGATCTTCCAGCCCGCGGTTCCCGAGACGATTGCAGTCTACCGAGCGGAAGCGACGCAAGGCGCGCTTCGCGCCGGCGTGTCCGTTATCGATATCACTCCTGACGAACCGATCTATCTCGGCGGGTACGGTCTGATGCGAGAGAGCGCGGCGATTCATGACCCCATCACCTGTCGGGCGCTGGTACTCGATCGAGGTGGGTTCGAGTTCGCGATGGTGGTGGTCGATCTCGTCGGCATTCAACGGGGGGATCTCCGAACCGTCCGCTCGCGTATGACGGAGGCCGGCATAGATCCTCGTCACGTTTGGATCGTGTCGACGCACAATCACTCGGGGCCCGACACCCTCGGTATTTGGGGTTTGCCTCCGATCATGTCCGGGCAAGACGACGAGTACATGGAACGAGTGCGCGACGCTATCGTCGAGTCGCTGCGGCAGGCCCGCGCCAACACCCGCCCGGCCGAACTGGCGACGGCGAGCTTCTTCGCCCCGCAAGCCGGCTGGGTGAAGAATCTGCGTCGCCCAGGGCTCGTCGACCGGGAGGTCGCGGTTCTCGCGGTGCGCGCCGTAGGCGGCGGAGAGCCGATAGCGACGCTGGTGGAGTTCGGCTGCCATCCAGAGGTTCAAGATCGTCAGAACAACGACATCACCTCGGACTTTCCGCACTACTATCGAACCGCAGTCGAAGCTGAGATCGGAGGAGTCGCGTTCTACGTCTCGGGCGCGCTCGGTGGTTTGACGTCGCCGGACATCGATGACGACGGAGACCTCTGGGCGGAGTGCGCCCGCGTGGGTAACGCTCTCGCGGAACAAACCCTTGTCACCGTGCGCGCGATTACCGACTACTCTTCGGAGCCAGCCCTTCGCGTTTGGCACTCTCCCCTGTTTCTAGCCTGCGAGAACTTCGGGTACCGGCTGATGCGAGTGACGGGTCTCCTCGACCGGACGCTGTTCAAAGGGGGCTACGTCGAAACGGACGTATCGCTGGTCGAGGTTGGCGCCGCCCGCTGGGCTTCGGTGCCGGGCGAGATTACGCCAGATCTCGGGTTGCGGATCAAACGCGCGGTGGCTGGCAGCGGAGTCACTGCTATTGTCGGGTTGGTCAACGACGAACTCGGATATCTGCTCCCCGAGTGGGACTTTGACTCGTCGTTGTTTTCTTACGAGCGTACTCTCTGTGTGGGGCGACGAGGTGGCAGTCGCATCTTGGAGCGGCTGACGGACCTCGGACTACTGGCCGCGGACGCGACTCGCGAGGACGAGCAGAATGAGTGAACCGTCGTTATCCGTCTGTGTGTATTGCGCATCGAGCTCCAAGATCGAGCCGAGCTTTCTCGAGCAAGCGCACCGCCTCGGCGAAGCGCTGGCTGATCGTCAGTGGCGCCTCGTCTACGGCGCCGGATCGTCCGGCTTGATGGGTCAGGTCGCCGATGGCGCGCTCACGAAGGGTGGTTCGGTCGTCGGCATCATCCCGCGCTTCATGATGGAACTCGAATGGAACCACCCGCATATCGGGGAAACCGTCGTGACAACGACCATGCACGAACGCAAGCAGATCATGATCGATCGAGCCGACGCGTTCGTCACGTTGCCGGGCGGGACGGGTACTCTCGAGGAGGTCACCGAGTGCCTGTCGTTCAAGCGCTTGGGCCTTCACAACAAGCCGGTCGCTCTGGCGAACTGGGGCGGCTATTACGACCCGTTGATCGAACAGCTAAATCGAACCATTGACGACGGTTTTCTCGCGGAGGGTTTCCGTGGCATGTTCGAGTCGTTCAGCGACCTCGAAGGGCTACTCGCGTTTCTCGAGAGTCCTACCCCGTGGACAAACCCGATTCACTGATTCGCCGACCGAAGACAACATGGCAGCCGAAGGAGGCTTCGATCGTGTTTCACCTGGAAGATCGCGACGGCATTCGGCTTCTTCGAATGCAGCACGGTAAGGCGAACGCTTTCGACCTCGAGTTCGCGCTTGCGTTGACAGACGCCATGGAGGGCGCCGAACGAGACCCGGTCGACGCGGTCGTGCTGACCGGTACCGGCAACATCTTCTCGGCGGGCGTCGACCTGCATCGAGTCGTCGAAGAGGGTGCACCGTACCTCGAGACGTTCTTACCTCCATTGGATCGATCGTTCGAATCCTGTCTCCGGCTCACCAAGCCGTTGGTGGCCGCCATTAATGGCCACGCCATCGCCGGCGGTGGAGTGTTGGCGTGTCTCTGCGACTATCGTGTACTGGGCGCGGGTTCGGCCAAGATCGGTGTCCCGGAACTGCTGGTCGGAGTTCCGTTTCCACCAGTGGCGCTCGAAGTGATTCGTGCCGCGGTTCCGCTCGACCACTTTCGGCGGATCGTGCTCGGTGGACAACTCGTCTCTGGAGAGGCGGCGGTCGCTTCCGGCTTTGCCGACGAGATCGTCGAGGGGGATCGTCTCGAGGAGAGCGCCGCTGAATGGGCGCGGCGACTGGCTAGCATCCCGACGGCAACGTTCGCGCAACACAAGCGAGATTGGCGCGCGCCGTTGTTCGCGGGGGTGACGGACGGCGCATTCGCAGAGGTCCAGCGCGTTTGGAAGTCGCCGGAGACGTTGCAAGCGATCGCGAACTACGTCGAGAAGACGTTCAAGTAGCCGTCGCCAGGGCTCAGCCGACGTGCGGAGTCAGCCGAGGTTGCGGGGCGGCGGCGTGTTGTCGTCACCGCGTGCCGCGTAGTACGCGGTCACCAAGTGCAGGTACTCTTCCAAGGTGTCGAACGTCCAGAATTGTTCGACACGTTCGATCTCGGCCGAGTCTTGAAAGAGCAAGAGCGTCGGGATCGACGTGAGTTCGAACTCTCGGATCAATCCGGAGTCCGGTGGAAGTTGTACCTCACCCATGTCGACGGCGGTCTCGAAGGGGATCGAGAGACGCTCCAGGTCGGCTCGAAGGTGCGCGCAGATGTGGATCGAGGGCAGGCTGAAGTTCAGCAGGAATAGCCCTTGGTTTTCTGCAATGACGTCGTGGATCGCGTCCGGGGCGTGTCGCGTGAGCAGCACGGCCTCCCTTCTTAGCGGATCAGAACTCATCTCATCATACCGTATTCTGCCACGTTGTCTCTCGAGGGACGCGACCGTTGCGGTTGTTGTTGGCGCGCTGAATTGGATTTACGGGGCGGACGCAAAGTCGCGCCGAGTGCCGATTCGTCGCGACAACCAGCTTCGCGCTCCTCGTCTCGCCACGATCGCGACAGACGAGTACGATGCTGTCGAGGAGGAACAACGGTGAGCGACCAAGCGGTGATCGATCAAGTGCGGGCATACGTCGAGGCCGAAGACTACGACGGGATTCTTCGGACGGTCATGGATAGGTTTGGTGCCGCCGTCGGCACGATTCATCGGCTCGCTAATACGAAAGTCGGGGCGCCGGACGTAGGTGCAAGCGGGGTCCTCGAGCTCGTCGCGCAACGGGGTCTTCCCGAAGTGCTGCTCGACACCGTCGCGCGCATCCCGATCGGCAAGGGGATGGCGGGTCTCGCGGCCGAGCGCCGTGAGCCCGTGCAAGTGTGCAACTTGCAGTCTGACGACTCTGGGGTGGCCAAGCCGGGTGCGAAGTTGACGAAGATGGAGGGATCGATCGCTCTCCCGATACTTCAACGAGGCGAAGTCAGAGGGACTTTCGGGATCGGAAAGCCCGTGCCTCACGAGTACAACGCGGCCGAGGTCGCATTGTTGGAGTCGGTCTCTGAACTGCTGGTACTCGTGGTCTGATCTGCACCCGCGCCATGGAGTTACGGTTGCCAGCTTCGTGGCTCAATCGGCCCGAGCGGCAGTCGTCGGACGTCTCGGCTGCCAAAACAACGGAGTCGCTCTGCGAGAGGGGATCTCGCGGCGCCCGCAAGACTCAAGCTGGCGACGCCTTTGGGTCGATCATCGAAGTGGGAACATCCCTTGCGGTAGATTCGACGCGCACGGAATCGCGCGGAATTGGAACAGCGATGAGCTTCGTACAATCGATACTTCGCGACGGCTATCCGCTCGGTCGAATCTGTCGGATCCCCATCACGGTCAATCCATCCCTCATTCCCATCGCGCTTATCCTGGTTGCTGGGATTGCTCGCGGCCTCGAGTTCGGGTGGGCGAGTGTTCCGATCGCTATCGTGATGGTACTGACCGTGTTTGGATCGATCTTGGTGCACGAGCTGGGTCACTCGTTGACCGCGCGGTACTTCGGAATCGAGACCCGGACCATCAACCTGCATCTCTTCGGTGGTGTTGCGCAGATTGTTCGCGAACCGAGCCGTCCGATCGAAGAGTTCTTGATCGCTGCCGCGGGACCGATGGTGAGTTTGATGCTCGCCGGGTTGTTTGCGCTCGCATTCGTTCCCGTTGGACTGTTTGCTGGAGATACCGAGGTCTTGCAGTATGTCGCAACCCCGCTGATCGGCGGTATCGCCGCGAACGTCATCCTCGGCGTGTTCAACCTCATGCCGGGATTCCCGATGGACGGCGGGCGCATCCTCCGTGCGTACCTGTGGTATCGCTGGGACGATCGTGCCCGAGCGACTCACACCGCGGCTACCGGGGGTGAGATCTTCGGGTACGCGCTCATTGCGTTCGGGCTGTTTCGATTGATCACATTGCTCGACATCGGAGGCGTCTTCACCATATTGGTCGCGTCGTTCATCGTCATGCTGGCGAAGAACGAAAAGCGGCGGGCGCATGCGTTGAGCTGGGCGGCGTCGATCGAACGTGACGGGCCAAACTCGCCTTGGATGCAAGAATCCGTGCGCCAGGGTGACCCCGACTCTACCTGTGTCGAATACGTCGTGCGTTACCCCGACGGACGCGAAGTCGTGTTCACGCGCGAGCAGCGCCTCTAAGCCACGTGCCTCAGAGCTCTACAGCTGTTGCAGGTCGAGCTTCTGGAGCAAGCGATCGTACGCGGCTGCGGCCTCGTCGAACTTCTTCGCGTCCATGAGGTCTCGCGCCTCGACGTAGAGTCGCCGCAACTCGACTTCGGATTGCTGGCGGCGAACCCGTTCCGAGTCCGCCAGGTCGTTGCTGACCAAGGCGATGGTTCCCGATCGCTCGCCCAACGCGAAGAGCAGTCGCTCCCGAAGTCGAAGCGCTTCCGAGTTGTCCGGGTCGCGGGCCAAGGCTCGATTGAGTGCCCGCCGGGCGACGTCGAACTCCAACACTTCGAGCTTCTGTTTCGCCAACGCGACCTCGGCGCGTGAGGCCACGCGATTCTCTTGCTGTTTGAGCGCGAGCTCGGCGACGAATTGCGCCACTTTCGGATCTTCGATTTCGAGTGACTCGGGGCGATCTTGCGATGGGCCTTCCGGTTCTTCGGTCGCCCGTAGCACTTCTGCAACAACGGGAGCCGGCGTGGGAGTCGGAGTCGCGCAGCCGGCCAGTGCCACGAACGCAATCGCGACGAGGGGATGGTTCATTGGAACTCCTCTTTCTGTCCACTCATCCCACGAGTGTAGCGTCACCGAAGAGTCACGCCCGTCCGCACCTCCCGATGAATAGAAAGAGTCCACCCATTGGACGTCATCGAGACCGAATTGGGACCGTGCGACGACCCGCTTCGAGAGGCGTCGCGTTCCCAAGCTCTGTAGCCACCTGAGCTTCATCGACAGTTCCTACCGGGTTCGACCCGGGCCCCACCGTTGCTTCTTCAAACCCCGGGACTGTGTCTCGTTCTCGTTTCCGGGGAGCCAACTTAGGGGGGTGTTCTATGAACGGTATTTTGAAGAACAGTGCGGTGCTCGCCGCGTTGTTCGTGGTTACGGCATCTATTACGTGGGTGACGATCGAAGAGCGCCGCGACCGAGCGCATGGGCAGGGCATTGAGTTGGATCCAGTGGGTCCGGTTACTGACATCACCACGCCAGAAGAGTGGGACGCGTTTCGCTTCTCGATCCTCGACTCTAATCTTCGAGAGGAGATCGAGTCCTTCACCGGAGAGTTGCTGTATCTCGGCTTTGCTCGCGTTGAAGGCAGCAACGATTTCAAAGGAACTGCAGTCTTCAAGAATGGCACTACCGCTTCTCCTGGTGACGACGGCGAAGGCGAAGACGACGAAGGTCCGGTCGGCGATACGACGCTCGACAGCCTCGCGTGGGACTTCTGTCTCGATGACTCGACGTGCGACTACTCCGTCGCCCCGATTACCGCCGCTGTCAACGCCCTCAGTCCGGCCGTCGTCATTCCCGCCGAGCAGTATTCGTGGGACCTGTTCTTCTACGTCCTAGAGAACCCTCCTGCGGAAATCGCAAATACGTTGTCGGGGTTGCCGCTGGTTGACATGTGGATTGAAGGCCCCGGTGTCTCGAACGATTGGCGTTGCTTCTTTCTGCGCTTCGGAACCGACTCTGTCAGCAAGACGCTCCGCGTTCGCGCCAACTTCTCCTTCGGGCAGCCGTTGTTCGTGCACACACTCGTCTTGTAAGCCGCGCCGGTAACGATTGGAAAATTCCGCATTAGTACAAATGTGGAGTGCCAGTACGGCCTGGCAGTGCGACGCCCACGGGTTGTCGTGCCGTCGGGGTCTGAGTTACTATTCGCGTCTACCCCCGATGGAGCAGGCGAAGGGAAGAGCCATGATTCGAAAGATCGACGATCTCGAAGATCGTGTCTTTTCCTTCTATGGCGAGTCGCAGGACCTCGCTTACGTTCGCTACTGTTGTGAGACCAACGAAGACGTCTCCCTGCATCTCGACGTCGCCGATGTATTCGACCGGCTAGAGCTATTGCGCGGTGTGAATGTCGAATCGCTGGTCCACAGAATACGCTCTGAAGAGACCCAGATTGCACGATCGCTGGCGCTGTTCTTCTGGACGTATTGGCAGACTAGCGAACGGCTCGAGGTCGAGCACCTGACCTACCTACGTCGTGAAGCGGCGCAATACCTGACCCATGTAGATGGGCTCTATGTCGAGTTCCTGAGGCTTATCGCGCTTCCGGCCGGAGGGCTCGAGCAGGCGGAGCGGTTGTTGTCCGAGCTATCGAGCCTCTCTTCGGTCAAGGCTGATCTCGTGCAGACGTTCGTCCGTTGCTGGATCGCCGTGGCGGAGAAGCGGTTGGACCGTTCGGAGGATGCGCGACGTCATCTCGAACTCGCACGAGACATGTCGATCGAGCGCGGGTTCTTGGCCCTACTCATGGTGCAGTGGCGATTGGCATCTCTCAGTTGGCAACAGGGCAGTCCGGGAACCGCGTTGGAACTCCACCAAGATGCCGACGCTCGTTCGCTGGCGAGGCGGTTCGGCAAGTACGGGTGGCTCGTGCAGTCCCATAGCTCGGCCGCGAAGTGTGCCCTGGATGAACAGAAGCTCGACGTTGCCCGAGAGGAGTTGGAGCGGGCGGAGAAGCTCATCGGGCTCAAGAACGCGGTGCCCCATCCGTTGGCAGTCGCGAATTCGCGTCACGTTCGCGGCGAGTACCTTTGGCGTCTAGGCGAGCACGACGAAGCGAAGCGTTGGGTTCGCGAAGCGTTGCGGATCTACCGTGAGCATGAAGAGGTACGCGGAGCATTGGAAGCCAACGTCACCCTCGCCGAGTTTCGGTTCGAGACGGGTGACTATGACGTGGTGAAAGCGCACTTGTCGGGGTTGATCAGCGCCGCTGATCAGTCCGAGTATCGAGACTTGCGGGGTCGACTACTTGCGATCCAAGCTCGGCTCGACGCGTCCGACGCTTAGTTCCATCCGCATCGCCGCCTCAATATCGAACCACCACGCTACTTCTTCGGGCTGCGGGGAGTCGATTCCAGGCCGCGACTCTTCTGCCAGTTTCGATGGGTGCAACTCTTCGAACACGCCACTCGATCCGGGTACCCCTGGAAAGTACGGAAGAGAAGAGCACAGCAGATGCATCGTTTGATGCGCGGTCGCTTTTCGTCGTCGGCTTTTCGATAGTGCTCTTGTAAGAACTCTATGAACAGGTTTACCGCCGCGGCCTCGAGTTCCTGCATGGGCATTGTGCGGGGTGCGAACGTCTCGTTCTTTTCGACCACCAGGTAGTGTTCGACTACGGCATGACCGGGATCGATCGGGGAGAACGGGTTGAGGCGGAACGTGCGCGCTCCGCAGTGATCGTTCAGCCACTCGCGATCCGAAGCGTCCAGGAACTCGCTCTCGATCCAGCCATCGACGATCTTGATCAATCGGCTAGTCGGGACCGAGGAGTCTTCCAGCGTCTCCATGAAACGCTTGAATCGCTCTGCGGTGTGGTGCTCCATGCTCCTCCGACGTCAACGACCAAGAGACTTGAAGTGCTTTGCTAATAGAATGTTACGATCTTTCGAGCCCGCCTGCACAGGCGATTATATCACGCGTCGGTTGTGGTAGACACTTAGTGTCTATATAGTGACTAAACGTCTGGCAGATCGCCTCAGCAAGGAGGGGAAAGCGTTGCAGCCTCCTCCCTAGGAACACGTTGTGAAACGAGTTCGAGGAAGTCGCGGCATTCGTGTTCGTGGCTGCTTGCGTTGGTGGTGAGCGGTTGTCATTGCGGACCCGTGCCTGGGTTCGTGCGGCGATCGTAGCGAGCTCCTGATGCGACTGAGTTGGCGCAGAGGCGTTACGGGAAATCCCAGCCCTCTCGTAATGCGGAGCCAACAATGGTTGCCGAGGGCGCGCGTTCACTCCAAGGGCCCTGCCAGGCTATCTCCCTCCTCTAGTTGATCTTCCATTCATCAAGTTCGAAGCGCCCAGGCTCCCAGTTTGCCGACCTGGCGATCGCGGTGCATTCTTTGAGAGACCGTATTTTGTCACGCGAATCAAAAGGCAATATCCAAGCTTGTCGACGCGCACATCACCGCCCCTCATCTACGACCTCTTGCGACACCTACGTGCCGCACGACTCGAGGCGAGGATTTATGACTCGAGCCATCCTCGGCGACAAACCCGCGCCGAGGAGCTTCGCGACCTCATGGTTAGCGTGGTACGGGCGGGGCGCTTGCGAATCGACATCGCCGGCGAGGGTATTCGCGTCAACGATCAGCCGGTCGACGACGACGGTGTCCGCGAACTGATCGACATCATGCGAGAGCGCATGATTCGTTCGATCACCGTGACTGTCGACGTCGAACTCGACGAAGTGTTGACGCTACTCGACCTGCTCATCGCTCCGGCGGACCTGAACGCTGGAGACGGTGGAACCACGGAGTACAAGAGCGCGAACATCTCTCTGGAGTTCTTTCGCGGGCTTCTCGATCTAGATCCATCGGGTGAGCGTCTCGACGGTGGTGAAATCGATATCTCTGCTTGGGGCGACTTTGCTCCCGAGCAGGTCGCCGCTATCCGGTTGGTCACCGCCGACGAGCGGATTCGCCAAAAAATCGGTCGCATTCAGCAGTCCGAGAGCAGCGGCGGCGGCTCGGTTGACTTCATAAAGCGGTTCTTCCGAATGCTCGCGTCCGACGCCGGCACCAACTGGCACAGTCCCGACGACTTGACCGGCACCTTGGTCGCTGGACTCGATCTGGTTCACGAAGCACAGACCGTCCGCGAGTCAACCGGAGCAGTGCCGCAGCACCTCTTCACCGGAGAGCCAGCGACAACCGGTTCTCAGGATTCGGTCGGATCGCATCTCCAAGCGCGATTCCGTTGGAAGCTCCTCGGTGCAATGTTCGGGTCCGACACAGACTCGGCCCGCACCGGCGAGGAGGTCCCGTTTCCTACCGACGGTCCGGCGATCAACACCGAGGACCTTCATACGCTCGAGCCGGGGCGATTTCCGACGGAGCTCGGTGAAGTCATTACGGACTCACTCTCGCCGCTGGTCGAACTGGAAATCTACACGCAGACGCTGGCCGCGATGCCCGTGTCCGACGCCGGTGATATTGAAAAGTGGTCCGACGTCTTCGCCGAGATCATCGAGCGTCGGCCGGAACTGTCGGACGCGCTCGAGTCGTTCACGTCGAGGCTCATCAAAGACCCGGAGTTGTTGGAGTTCTTCCAAAGCACTCTCTTGAGCACAAAGGTCCTGCGCCTGTTGTCCAGCGAGCTGGTTGTCGAGTTGTGCGTTGGAGGTAGAGCCGACGAACTCGAAGCGCTCTTGGCTCGGGACCCGGATGAACTCCTCGAAGCTGAGGATCCTGGCGTGTCGCTGGCGTTGCAAGAAGTCTTGTCGTCGATTCGACCGGTCGATGTCAGAGCGCTGGATGTCGCGTACTTGTTGACCTTGCGGGGAGAACTCGAGTCACGTTGGGAGAGCCCCTGGGGACGGTGGATCACCAAGCGAATGGCGGAAACACGTGCGGTGGGTGCGTGGCTCAAGAATCGCTCGGCGACGGTGTTTCACCCCCACCAAGTTCCGTTTCTATTCTCGCTCTCGGAGTCCGTGTCCGCCGAGCTTCGAGAGACCATCGACGAACTCGACGAAGAGACGTTGCTTCGCTTCCTGAGTGTGGCGAAAGAAATGGCAGACGTCTGTCCGTTGGGGTTCCTCGTCACCGCAACGCGTCACCGCGTTCCATCGGTTCGTTCGCTCGCGGTTCAGTGCCTCGCTAACCGAACCGACGTCGCCAGCGTCGGCATTCTGTTTCATCGACTGCAGACATGCGGGAGCGACGGCGCTAGTAACGACGAGCTGAGCTACATTTTCGCCGGTCTCGAGAAGCGCGTCGATGTCGACGTACAGCCTCGCCTGAAGGAAATCGTATCGAGCCGAGTTGGCCTGAAATACGCATGGCCACGCGACATTCGAGAGCGCGCCAAACTTGCGCTTCGCCGAATCAAGAAGGCGAGGAAGCCGGGTGGCTAACAAGATTCAAGCCGAAGACCTCGTTCGAATCGTCGGATTGCTCGACCAGGTCTCGATCCTCGCCAAGAATCGTTCGATCTACGGGGAGGATCACAACCGGACACGCAAGGACCTTGCGCGTGTCGCACATGTCTCGAGCGAGATTCGAAGCATGTTGCGGAAAATTCGACGTCGGCTCTACTTGATCTGTCGCAACGAACGGTTTTACCTCGAGAACCTGCCTCTTCCACGCGGAGCATTCGAGAAGTTCTTCTTGGAGCAGTTGCAGACGCGCCGCGTCTCCGGAATCGAGATCATGCTCGATACCGACATCTCTGAACTCGAGCACCTGTCGGGCCTTTTCTCCGACACTGCCGACGACTATCGATCTCGGTTCCGGTGGTTGAGCGCAGAGAAGGTCTACTATCTCGAGCATCGGCCGAGCATCGACGACGGATCGGGCGGTATCTATGACAGCCCGCTCTTCAGTATTCCGGAGCTAAGGATCCAGGAGGAGCATTACCTCATGGCGCTTCGTGAACTCTCCGACTTCATGGAGCGTTGCGAAGATACGATGCCCGAGGAGCTCGGCTCGATTGGCAACGTCACTCAGAAGCTCGTCGACCAGTTACTCGAATCTCCGGACGGATTGGTGCCGCTGACGTCGGTGCCGTACTACGACTCCTTCACGTATTACCATTCGCTGAACGTGTGCGTTCTCAGTCTCACAGCGGCGCGTCAAGTCGTGACCTCGCCGGTTATCCTGGAGCGGATTGCCCAGGCGGCGCTGTTGCACGACCTCGGGAAGTCACGCGTGCCCCGTGACATCCTCTACAAGCCCGGTCGCTTGACCGACGCCGAAGCGCAGGTGGTTCGAGATCATCCGGTTTCGGGAGCTGCGATCCTGCAGAGCATGCCGAAGGTAGACCCCTTGAACGCTACGGTCGCGTTTGGCCATCACATCAAAGACGGCGGTTCCGGGTACCCCCGCGTCAGTTCGAGCTATCGAATCGATCCGGTGACGCGGCTGGTCGAGATCGTCGACATTTTCGAGGCTCTCACGGCGAACCGGCCGTACAAGACGCCGATGACGGCCAAGCAAGCGTTCGAGATTCTTTACTCGGCCCCGGACCTCGTGACCTTTCGGCCGTACGTCGATTTGTTGTTCCACGCCATCGGCAACAACCAGATCGTCGGTGATCTCGAGTGTGACGACTCCGAATTCATCGAGGCGGTTACGAACGACGAGCATGTCCCCTCGTTCGACGAAGAACTCGAGGCGAATGACGAACAGCCGCAACTCTCGATGGAAGAGGGCTAACGATGAGCTATACAGCGCACCTCATCGGCGTCCAACTTCCCGAAGTGCTACGCGCGATCGGCACCAGCTCGAAGACCGGCGACTTGCTGGTCCTTTCGTCCCAGCGTTCGGCAAGAGTCTCATTCGTTTGCGGCTGTGTGGTTCACGCGTCGGCCGACAACGTCGATCGCCTGGGACTGCGACTGGTGAACTCTGGGTACTTGTCGAGCGCAGCACTTCACGACGTCTTGACGGAACAATCCCGAACCACTCCGGTGGTCGCGCTGTCGACGCTACTTCACCAGCAGGGTTTGGTCGACGTCGACGTTCTCGAGCGTGAAACCCGCGCCCATATTTCGGACGTGGTTCGCGAGGTGCTGTTGTGGGAGGAGGGCACGCTTCTGTTCGAGGAAGGGGCGAACGTCGCTCCTATGACGATCCTGAACGACGGCGTCAGCGTGGAGACTCTGCTCTTGTTCGCGAGCACGAGTACCGACGAGGCGAGCCAGGTCCTTGGGGTGGACGAGTTGCGTGCCGACGTCGTCGCCGAGCCCGACGATGAGAAGGGCTCCCGCCGGAGTCCGCACCGCCGCTGAATCGACCGATTCTGAATCGGCGTTTCGAGGCTCGACCCGCCTTTCGTCCCGACCGGTCTTCCGGTAGGCTCCGCCGGTTGTCCCAACCCCGGAGGAGCGCGCCGTGCCCAACGACCCCGAAATCGAATCTGCAGACACGCCTCCTCAGACGCGTCGTCCTTCCAAAGCCCTTGGATCTGTCTTGTGGCTGTTTGCCCTAGCACTCATGACGACCGCGGTCTTCTACCAGCGCATGACCGGGCCGACCTACCCAAAGCGCGGTGAGTTGACCATCGGCGCCGAAGTGCAGAAGTACAAACTCATCCGAAGCAAGGAGACCACCAGCGACGCATTGGTCATCTTGCCGGACCTCGGCAAGGATGGCAGCGCGGAACTCTTCTGGCGCCGGTACCCAACCAAGGATGAGTACGTCGGCGTTTCGCTGACTCGAGATCCCAACGCGGTTCTTGCGGCGGCCCCTACCGAAGAGCACGAAGGCATCAAGGAGTCGCTGGCGGACAAGATGTTTGCGCCGCTCCCCAAGCAACCATCCGCTGGAAAGCTCGAGTATTACCTCGAACTCAACATCGGGGGCAGCAAGATGCGCATACCGGAGGCGCCCGAGGAAACCATCATCATTCGCTACAAGGATCCCGTGCCGTGGTCGGTGCTCGGGCCGCACATTTTCTTCATGTTCTTCTCGGTGTTGATCGGGATGCGCTGCGGACTGTCCGCGCTGTTTCAGCCTCGCACCATGCGGCGCTACGCTTGGACGGCGTTCGTGGGAATGACTGCGGGTGGAATGGTGTTGGGTCCGTTCGTCCAGAAGTATGCGTTCGGAAAGTATTGGACCGGGTTTCCATGGGGCTACGACCTGACCGACAACAAGATGTTGATCATGTGGCTGGCGTGGATTATCGCGTGTAGCACCATCGGCTTGAAGGCGAAGCCGAAAGAAGGGGTGGGGCGCTTCGTCGTTCTGCTCGCCGCTATTATCATGACTGTGGTCTACAGCATTCCGCACAGCATGAAGGGCAGCGAGCTCGACTACTCCAAGCTGGACGAAGGCGTTTCTGCCGAGGACGCCATCGGCACGGGGAAGAAGTAGCGTCATGAACGGCGCGCAGTGGCACCTGCTCGTCGTGCACCTCCCCGTCATGGTGACCTTGTGCGGGCTCGGCCTGTTCGTCGCGGGG
>JAJFFE010000221.1 GCA_021776775.1 Planctomycetota bacterium
CACGTCACCGTCAGCCGCGCCCGCGAGCAGGTTGTAAGTACAATCGTGCGGGTCGACTTGCGCCGTCCCCAGGAACACGGTCGGAGCGATACTGCCCAGGTACTGAATCTGGGTTTCGTCGAAGCCGATACCTCCGGGCAGCGGTCCGTCGATCAATCGGTCGTAAGCGCGAACAATGCCCTCGCCACCACGCGAGTGGCCGATCCACGCGATCCAGTTGGTATCGACTCGACCGCTCAGAATGCCGCCGGCGATCGTGCCAAGGTTATCGAGCAGGTAGTCGGTATTGGTCAGCGTCGTCGTCGACGCCGTCTCGATACCAGGACCAGTCTGGTTCTGGTGCGACATGACAACGTATCCCCAAGAGGCGAGGTGGTTGCCGAGGTAGTCGTACCATTGGTAGTTGTGACCGTTACCGTGACTGATGACCACGATCGGAACGTCGCTCATGGTGGCGATGTCCGTCGGGTAGTAGAGATCCTGGCCGAGCCAGGTACCACCACTGTACAGCGTCTCGGTTACCGCGTGCGGTCCAAGAGCCGTGAGGTCACCGACGATGTAGAAGCCGGACTCGGCGTAGCTGACACCGTCGACCAGGTCACCTGGATCGAGGGTTCCGTCCATACCGAAGTCGAAGACGACGTCGTACCCTTTGCCAACTACGCCGGTTCCGGCGTCGAGAGCACTGGTCCACACGTCTTCAATGTTCGTCTGAATCGACGTTCCGTTGACGGTTCCAATCTCGAAACCACCTGAAACGTCAACCAACGCGTTGCTCGCGGCCCACTGGGCCGGGGTCTTCGATTCGACCACGTAGATTCGGTAGTCGAGACCCATGCGCTCCGCGTGTCGGTTCGGCTCGAGAGCCGTCTGAACCGGCGCCGCGTTGGAGTTCACAGTGCGAACGAACTCGAAGTGTGGGAAGCCCGTGATATCGCGCCCGACGAGGCCGGTATCGAGGCAAGAACGAATGGTCACGAGGTCAGGGGCGCTGCCGCCAACGCCAACATGAACCGCGGTCAACGTGCCGTCGCCGGTTCCCGTCGCGTTGATCAACACCTGCATCGGAAGTGAACTCGCGACGAACGAAGCCGGGTTCGAGAGCAGGTTGCCAGAGAGATCGTACAGTTCGATCGGACCCGTCTGGGTCACTTCGACCGTGCCGACGGCCGAACCGACTGTGACGGTCATCGGTCGCATCAGGAACCGCAACTCGTCGAAGTTGCCCGGCGTGATCGGAGCCACGTTGGGGCTAATCTTCGCCCCCGTGCTCTGCTCGATCGCGTCGTCACAAAAAGCGACGATGAGGTTCGGCGGGAGGTTCGCCGGTGGACAGAACGAGCCACCGTCGCAGCCGAGGCTATCGAACGAGAGATCGACACCACAGCTCGGGTATGGCGCAGGCGGAGCCGCTCCGCCAGCAATAGCATGCGTCAGCTGGTAGACCGCGTCCACCAAGCCCAACATGCCGTCGTCGTTGACGTCGGCCGCATCCTCGCAAACCGGGCCGGGGCTACCGGCGACAAAGAGATAACTCAAGATACCAATACCGTCGGCGAGGTCGTTGTCGCCGTCAGCGTCAAAATCGCCACGTATGAACTGCGTAGGTCCGACACCGGCCGTAGCCGGCGAGGGCAAAACACAGATCACCGCGAGCGCAGCTCCAAGTATGAGAGCCGTACGGGTGACACTCCGAGGGTTCATTCTGCTGTTTCCTCCTCAAAGAACGATGGAGTCCTGCGGGGGACAAATTCTCCGGACATCGTCAAACCCACCGACGAGCCCGCCGGGCCTTGAGTCCAATTGGTCGCGCGGACCCGGCGCGCGATCGGACGAACTTCACCAACGCGTACGTTGCAGTCATCGTCAGTGTTGACGCTTCTCGCAACGCTTCCCTGTCGACAGCGAAACAGCACTCCCAAAACGAACCGAGAAAAGGTCTCGAACGAGACACCGGTTCGCGTGCAAGCACACGTTCGATAGCCGGAAGCGAATGAATCGTTGGTGGAGGTTTGTTCACAAGTCGAGAACACGGCACATCATACTCTTGAGAGTCCAACGATACAGCGCAAAGGGACGAATCACCCAAGGATCGGCAATTGCGTTCACGCAACTGCATGCTCAGAGCGCAGCGAGGCGCCAGGATGGAAAAACGGGCAGTCCCTCAAAACATGAGGGACTGCCCGTTTCAAATGCCCGGCGTAATGAGCCGGCTGAGGATCAGAAGAGGACGGGCGTCGGTTGGACGATCTCGGCCACGCTCTTCTTCTTACCTTTCCCCTTGTCTCCCTCGGGGTTATCCGGGGTCTGAGTGGGGTCGACTTCCATGATCGTGAACGTCCCGCCGGTCTTATCGGCGAGTTCCTTCAGAAACCGGTTCGCCTCCACGAGCGGAGGAAACGGCTGCTTACCCTTGTCGAGCGGGTAAGTGATCGGATTGAACCCGAAGGTGTGAATCTTGATTTTCCGAAACTTGTTCATGGCGAACACTTTGTCGAGGATCGGCTGAGTCGGGTCGGCGACCTTTCCGTCTTTCGACGGTGATCCATCGGACAGGAGGAAAATCGTGTTGATCTTCCCATCGAGGTTGAAGCCCGCCTCGAGCGCTTCGAGGGTGCACGTGGCACTCTTGGGACGAAGTTTCAACGCGTCTGCCCACTTGAAGCCCTTGGAGCGAGACTTTCCGTTACACGGTACCGCGCCCCTCTTGTTAAACGGCGGGTACGTCTTGTTGTCGTAGTTGAGCATGTTGAAGAGGGCGTCTTTCTTGAGTTGCTGAAGAACGCTTCGCAACTCCCGCTTCGCTACGGCCATCCGAGTCCAGAACTTATGCATCCGGATGTCTTCAGCCGTCGGCTGCTCGTCGGGCGGCTGAACCGCACCGCCGTCGGACCCGTCACCCTTCGCCAAGCCTCGCATGTCACTTCGAACCACGTAGCTCATGGAGCCCGACGTGTCGATAATGAACAGTGTGTTCTTGGAGTTGACCGGAACACCGAAGAAGTCAGGGTCGCCTTCACCGCGCCGCTTACGACGTACGCCGGTCGCGCCCTCGCCGCCTTCCTTCTTCACGGATTTGGGATCGAATCGACCCGCGTTCGGCTCCCACCAACTCTTCCAATCATCCACCAGATCAAAGTCTTGCCCGGTGAGCTCCCACAACGCGTCCCGCACTTCGTGGTAGAGAACGTCGCGGCGTTTCTTGCTCAAATCCTCCAGGAGTTCGATCAGGGGGCCGATCGCATCTCTGTGCATCGTGGCCGTCAGGCCTCGAACGACCTCGCTGCGGACGAAGGTGGTCTTGTCGTCGAGAAAGCCGACCAGTGCTGCTCGCGCCTCGTCGCCCTCGATCTTCGAAACGACGTTCGCGGCATAGACGCGGTCCATGAACTTCTTGCGCGCCTTGTCGAACTTCTCGGTCATGTAGGTAAGTACGCCGTCTTGTCGAAGCATCTCCTCGACGACGACGTCGTAGAATTTCTCGCTCGGAGAAACTCGTCCGATGGCAAACAGTGCGTCGATCGCATCTTCGTCGCCTGACGCACCGATCTCCCTGACGACCGAAATGGCCTGGTCGACTTCGCCCGCTTGGACGAGACGGCCAGCCTTCTTCTTGAGCTTGCTAACACTGTCAGCCGCGTAAAGCGGCGTACCGACGAGTATCGACACGAGGTACACCATTGAGGTGAGCGCGAAACCGATTCGCATCGTGGCAGTCCTTTCTTTCATCCGGATCGAGTTCGAGTCGCCGGGGGCTTTTCTGGGAGGTTCGTCAGCGACCGTCGCGGTCCTGTGCGACGACACCGCCCACAATCTGCGGACACAGTATCCCAGATCGGCGTTCGATCGTTCCCGTTGTTCGCTTGTGACGGCGGGCAACGTTAGATTATCGGAGAGATTCACCTGGGTGACTAGTCACTTGCAAGCGAGTCTTGGATTCACGTTCTGTTACGCAGGGTCGCCGGCCGCTGTTGGAGTCTAGCGAAGGCGCCTCAGCTGCCTCAAATTCCCCCTGGACAAGCGCTTAACTCCCCCGAACAATCGATCTTCTTCGAACGCACCGTCCGAAAGGGAATCGATCGCCGTGACACACCCACATGAGCCGAACCGTCCAGAAAACGCCGAGGCGCAGAGTTCCGGCGGGAGCACGTTCGAATCCGCGCAGGTCGTCCGAACAGACGACGGGCGCCAATACCACATCGGCGTCGCTCCCGGGGAGGTGGCGTCGAACATACTGCTGGTCGGCGACCCTGCCCGCGCCGACCGGTGCGCGGAGTGGTTCGATGACCAGTCCGGGCGCTGGGCGCATCGCGAGTACGTCACGATCACCGGGCGGTACCAAGGCCTTCCGATCACGGTCATGGCGACTGGGATCGGGTGCGACAATACCGAAATCGCGCTCGTCGAGCTGTCCCAGGTCGTGAAACCCGGGCCGGTAACTCTCATTCGGGCCGGGACCTGCGGTGCGCTTCAGCCGGAAATCCAGCTCGGCGACCTGATCGTCACCTGGGGAGCCGTGCGACTCGAATCGACATCACTGTACTTTGTTCCTGAAGGATACCCGGCCTGCTCGCACCCAGAGGTGAGCACTGCACTGCTTCGATCCGCGGTGGACGGGAAGTTCCCCCACCACTTTGGAATGACGGCGACCGCGGCCGGTTTCTACGGCGCGCAAGGCCGAACGACGCCGCACTTCAAGCCCAGGAATCCGAAGATCGTGGACGAACTCGCGGCCATCGGCGTACGCAATCTGGAGATGGAGACGTCCACCCTGCTCACCCTAGCGTCTCTCCGAGGATTCCGAGCTGGCGCAGTGTGCACCGCCTTCGCGCGACGCGAAGCGGATGAATTCGTGCGACCGGACCAGAAGATCGAGTTCGAGAACCGCGCGTTGAAGTGCGCGCTCGGTGCGTTTCAGATCCTCGACGGCAAACGAGTCGACTAGCCCCCGGACGAGAGCTCTGCGGTAATTCCGACCACGCCTCGAATCAGAGCTGCCAACGGCTTGGCTGCCGCTCGGCCAGCCTCGATGACTTCATCGTGTGACAACGCTTCCCCGGTCACCCCCGCGGCGGCGTTCGAGATGAGGGACAGGCCGAAAATTCTCATACCACACTGACGAGCTACGATGACCTCGGGCACGGTCGACATGCCCACGGCATCGGCGCCGACTGTCCGCAAGAAGCGGATTTCCGCCGGAGTTTCATACTGGGGACCGAGGCACGCGGCGTACGTGCCGGACTCAAGAGGGATCTGCTTCAAGTTGGCAAACCTCTCAACGCGCTCTCCCCACTCCGGATCGTACACGTGGGTCATGTCGACGAAACGGTCGCCGAAACTCGATTCGTGCGGACCCACGAGCGGCGAGTCGCCGAGAAAGTTCAGGTGATCGGAGATTCGCATCAACGTCCCCGGTCGGAACGACTCCGCGATCCCGCCGGCCGCGTTGGTGACGACGAGGTATCGACACCCGACCGCAGCGAGGACGCGAACTCCAAAGGTCGCCCGACCGAGAGAGACGCCCTCGTACCGGTGAACTCGACCGGCGGCGACGAGCACCGCTCGATCGGCAAGCTTCCCCGCGATCCACGACGACCCGTGTCCCTCCACCGTCGGTCGCGGCAGATGTGGAATTGACGACATCGGAATTTCTTCGGGGTCGGTCAACCCGAGAGTCCCGGAGGTCAAGCCTGAACCCAAGACGAGACCGACCGTCGGCTCTCTACCACCGAGCTGAACACGAAGCGCTTCGGCAGCTTCGTCGACTTGAGCCTGTGTGACGTCCATGTCGTTCCCGTCAGTTCTCAAACGAAGACTCCAACGATAGCCGCGGTCATCATCGTTGCGATCGTGCCACCGATCATCGCGATGAATCCGAGCTTTGCGAGCTTGGTACGAAGGCCACCTTCGAGACCGCTGATTCCACCGATCTGAATCGCGATGCTCGAGAAGTTGGCAAACCCGCACAACGCATAGGTGGCCAACGTCACCGATCGCGGCGAGATCGTCTCGCGAATGGCTGACAGGTCCAGATACGCGAGGAACTCGTTCAAGATCATACGCGTCCCGAGTAACGAACCGACTTTGTCCGCTTCACTCCAGGGCACTCCGAGCAGCCAAGCGAAAGGTTGGAACAGTTTGCCGAGTATCCATTGGAGCGACATGGCATCGGGCAACCACTTCGGTACGTCGCCGAAGATCTCGACCCACCCGCTGCGAGAGAGTTGGTAGCCCCAGTCAATCATCCCGTTGAGGAGCGCGACGACGGCCACGAGCGCTAGCAGCATTGCCATCACGTTGAGCGCCAGCTTGAATCCCTCACCGGCGCCACGACAGAGGGCATCGATCAGGTTCACGTCGGTTCGCTTCACCTCGTACGGCACATGCGCTCCCGTTTGGGACTTCTCTGTCTCTGGTATCAAGACCTTCGCCACCACGAGGGCGGCAGGCGCAGACATGACGCTCGCCGCGAGAAGGTGGCCAGCGTCGATACCAAAACCTGCATACGCCGCGAGGACACCGCCCGCGACTGTGGCCATGCCTCCGGTCATCATGGACATGATCTCGGATGAGGTCATTCCCAAGAGGTACGGTCGAACGATGAGCGGTGCCTCCGTCTGCCCGACGAACACGTTGGCCGCCGCAGCCAGCGATTCGGCTCCACTCGTTTTCATCGTCCATTGCATGACTCGAGCCATGACATAGACCACGAGCTGCAGCACACCGATGTGGTAGAGAACGGCGGTGAGCGCGCTAACCAAGACGATCGTACCGAGGATCTGAGTGAAGAAGACGAATCCCCGTCCAAAGGCGCTGGTGAGTGCCGCTTCATCGGCGAGTGGCCCGAACACCATTTCGTTGCCAGCCTTGGCGTAGTCCATGATCGCCACGAAGATCGATTTCACTTCGACGAAGAACCACTGGCCGACCCCGGTCTCCAAGACCAAGAAGGCAAACAAGGCTTGGAGCGCCAGCCCCCAAACAACTACTCGCAGTGAGATCTTCGAGCGGTCCCGGGAGAAGAGAAAGCAGAGACCGAGCAAGGTGAACAAACCGAACAGAGCCGTGAATCGCTGGCTCATGGTCCCGACCTGGCTGTAGGCGTCATGGTCAGATTCGGAGAGCGCGGCCACGCCCTCCGGCTTCTGCAGGAACGTCACCGAAGCCTCGTACAGAGGAGTGTCGAGGACTTGAGGCTCGCCTTCTTGAGGAAACTCGTCCCAGTTGTCTCCGCCCTCCGCTAGGTACGAATTCGTCGCCACTTCGTACACCGCATCGGGATCGAGTTCCGAACCGTTGACGAAGATCGTGTCTACCTGCGGGCGACCGTCGATAAGGCTCCACTGGACGTCGATCCCGACCATTTCCAATCGGCGATTCGACTCGGCGAAGCCTCGGTCGATGATCGCGGCGAGCGTTTCGCCCTTGAACCGGCAAACCGCGACTCGGTTTCCGAACGGCGAAACCTCGAACAGCACGCGCCGCGTCACTCCACCCACCGGTATGTCGGCGCGGACCCCCCCCTTGTTGTGGATAGCGATGCTCTTGCCCGTGGCATCGAGCAGCGTCTTACACAGCCAGTTTCCTAGGGCCGACGAATGGGGAAACGGCAACTTGCGCTTCGGCTTCGCGAGAGTCGCTGGCGATTCACCGATGACCTTGTCGATCACCGGGCCCGCCACTCGAGACGCGTATTCCTCGAACACCGCCTCGATCTCGGGGCTGCCCGTCGTACTCATGCGGACGGGATGGGGACGGCCGGTGATCTGGAAACCACCACCCTCCCGACGCGTGACTTCCATTCGTCCGAGGTGGGCACCGTACGAGCCCGCTTGCACGACAACCGTTCCGTTTTCGGCAACCCACGGAACATCGAGCAAGGTGTGGCTATGACCCCCCACGACGAGGTCGATGCCGTCGACCTCGGACGCCAGCTTCTTCTCGGCGTCGACACCGCTATGAGAGAGGACGACGATGCACTCGGCACCCTCGGCGCGCATACGCGGGATCCACTTGCGAACGGAGTCGGCCAGCGCGGCGAAGCTTAGATTCGCGGCGACAGAACGCGGCACGATGTTCTTCGTGTCTGGGGTCAAGAGCCCAACCACGCCAAAGCGAATACCGCCAGCCTCGAGCATGACGTACGGCTTTACATACGATCGCGTCTCGCCGGCCTCATCGACGAGGTTCGATGACACCACCGGAAACTTCGCCCGCGTGATCAGCTCTTTGAGATTGTCTTCACCAAAGTCGAGGTCGTGATTGCCGACCGCCGCTGCGTCAACCTTCATGGCCGAAAACAGATCGACGATCATCTTCCCCTTAGGAACGTTCCCCTCCGGAGGGCCCTGAAACCAGTCGCCGGCGTCCAGCAGCAACACCCGGTCGGCACCGACCTCGGTCCGTACCGCACGGACCATCTGGTCGAGCCCGCGGATTCCCCCGACTTCACCTCGAGGGTGAACCTTCCCGTGAAAATCGTTGGTGTGCAGGATTACGGCCCGATCCTGAGCGGTGACAACACCAAGCGCGCCGAACAACACGCCGACCAGCACCAAGACGCCAGCTACGGTCGGACCTCGCTGTCGAACGAAGCGTCGACTGAGAGCCCCGAACGCGGTCTGAATGGATGGGTACAAACGACTGATCCCCCCTGGGTACTGATCAAAACGCGGCTGCCGCGAGGCGACACCGTCAACAACTGCTACAGCGACGATCAAAGCCACTTGGCCGCCGGTGTCGGCGGCAGATGACGACCGCATCCCGGCGCGAGGCGTCACGGATCGGATCGCAATGATCGAGCGAGCAGTGTACGAGAGACGAAGCGTGGGCAGCAAGTGGCGCGAGAGGCGTTCCTCCGGACGAAGCGCGCGAGTACACTCTGCGCCCTGTTTCGCCACAATTCGGGAGCAACCCATAGAGTCGCTCCATGACAACGGACACCCGCCAGGAGGCCTCATCGTGCAGCTGCCGGAGCACATTTTTCGCGCATACGATATTCGCGGCATCATCGGAGACAACCTGAACGAGGAGATCGTCCAGAGAATCGGACTCGGCTTCGGGACTCTCATGCGGCAAGAAGGACGCAAGACGATTGCGATCGGACACGACGTCCGCGAGACGAGCCCGATCTTCGCAGCCGCACTTGCCGATGGCGTGACCTCGGCGGGGCTCGACGTCGTCATGCTCGGCCAGTGCGCCACCCCGATGCTGTACTACTCCGCCGCGAAGCTCGACGACGTCGACGGCGGTGTGATGGTCACGGGGAGCCACAATCCGATCAACTACAACGGGCTGAAGCTCTGCCGGGGCGTGTGGCCGATCTGGGGCGAAGAGATCATCAAGCTTCGTGCGATCGCGGAAACAGCCGAAGACGCAACCGTCAAAGGTACAATCCGCGAACACGACATTTTCCCGGAGTACCGCGACGAACTCATTTCGAAGTTCTCGATTCGCAAGGGCATGAAGATCGCGATCGATTGCGGCAACGGGACGGCGGGCCCGGTGATCATCCCGATCTTCGAAGCGTTGGGCGTTGAAGTCGAAGCGCTCTACGCGGAGCCGGACGGAACGTTCCCGAACCACCTTCCCGATCCCGAAGTCCCCGAGTACATGAAGAACCTGTGCGACCTCGTCAAATCGAGCTCGGCAGAAATCGGACTGGGCTTCGACGGAGACTCGGATCGCGTCGGCGTCATTGATGAACACGGCGTCAAGCGCAGTGCAGATCACCTGCTGCTGGCCATGGCAAGGTACCTCCTGGAGAAAGTTCCGGGCGGTAAGATAATCTTCGATGTCAAATGCAGCGACTTCCTACTCGAAGACATCGCCCGGCGCGGCGGCAAGCCGATTCTTTGGAAAACCGGACACTCGATCATGAAGGAGAAGCTTCGCGAAGAGAAAGCGATCCTCGCCGGGGAGCTCTCCGGGCATATCTGCGTGGCCCACGAGTACTACGGTTTCGACGACGCGTTCTACGCGGCGCTGCTTACCCTGCAGATCTTGTCCGACAAAGAGTGCACACTCGGCGAGCTACTCTCCGACATTCCGGAGACGTTCTATACCCCAGAGGTCAAGCTCCCGGTCGCCGAAGAAGCGAAGTTCGGGATCGTAGAAGCGCTCGTCGCCCACTATCGCAAACTGCTCGGCTCGGATCGCGTGATCGACATCGATGGGGTGCGCGCAACATGGGACGACGGCTGGGCGCTACTCCGCGCGTCGAACACGACCGCGAATCTCACGGCTCGGGTCGAAGGCAGAACGCCGGAAGCATTGAAGAGAATCTCTGGGATCTTGCTCGAAAGCCTGCGCGATCATCCGGTCGACGCCAGTAAGCTCGAGTCGTTCATGTAGCCCGCGAACCGTCGGCGCACTAACAAGACAATCCGCGGGTGAGGAAGACCTCGGCCGCGGATTGTGTTGTTTCTACGACGCCGACAGCTACTTGCCGGACTTGTCTTTTTGGCGTGGCTTGGGCTTGGCGTTGGCTCCCTTGACGAGCGTCTTGTTGGCGCGTCGAAACTCATGCCAATCCCGCTTCTGGGCAAACCAAAGCGTCCGGCCGTCGACCATCATCAATTTGAAGCCGCTCGTGCGTTCAAACCGAACACCTGTCTTGTGACAGGTGACGAATGGCGTCTCCGTGACTTCGTCGGCGCCCTCTGGCAACTCGAACGTATCGAGCTGCAGCTCACGCTCTTCGACTTGGATGAGTTTCGAGGTCAGTGCGTGACTGAAGGAACTGGTCACGACGGTGATGTCCGCCTTCAGTGGCACGCCCTTGATCTCCTTGAGCTTGACGAGCACGTCTTCCGAGAAGGCGCCAAGACGACGGTAAAACTCGAAAAACGGAATGTCGACGGCGAGATCTTGAGTCACCAACGCCGAGACGATCACTCGGCCGTTTTCGCGAACGACGAACTTCTTCACATTGAACGCGCGATCTCCAAGAGTGACCGACGGCGCTGACTCCTGACTGACGACTACTTCTCGAGACCCGTCTTCTCGAATGTGGTTTTTCTCGAGCGCGTGCCGCCATTCCGCGTCGGATTTTTCCATCCGATTGCGGCGAAGTTCTTCTTCCCAGGCATCTCGTTGCGCTTGCGTTTGAGCGTAGTCTTTACCGGTCGTGTATTCGCGACCCCCGCTCGAGATCTCGAAGAACTGCGCCGGGGTCTGGTCGAGCCGCATCAGGAACCGTTGGCTCGTCCCGTGATCGATCATGACGAGTCGATCCTCGGTGACTGCCAACGTCTGTCGACCCACACCGGACGACTGACGACCTGGAGCTCCGTTCGTTTCTTGTACGAGAAGTAGCCCGCGGCCGGTCAAACCTGGCTTGGTGTCGGGTGCAGTCGGGGTGTCGGTCTGCAACGTCAGCAGACTGACCAAACAGAGGGGGAGGAACAGTATGGTCATGGGATCCTCTCGATCCTCGAAGCTAAGCTCGATCGTCCGTTCCAAGAACATCGTCGGCTCGTGTCGGGGCATCCTACTGCCGCAACCCGTGACGACCAGCGAAAGACGACGCTTCGGCGTTTTGGGCGGCATCGAAAAACGGCGCCGCCCCGATTGGAGCGACGCCGTCTCACGACGTCAGAAACATGTATTCGATCGTACGGTAGAGTCCGTTAGATCGCGCGGAGTCGGCGAGCCTGGCCTCTCGGCATGTGCTCTTGGTATCCGCACTCTCTGCACTCTAGATGTTCGCGTGCCACGCGGTATCTCAACGATTCCTGGCAGTACGGACATTCGCACTCCGTCGGAACGCTGATTTCGCGCAGTCGATCCACAGCGGCAGTGATGCGACTTGCCGTCGCGTCGAAACACCGCTCGGCAAGCCCAAGAAGCGCGTCTTCCGGTGCTTCGCCCCCCCCGGGGCACGGCACATCGAAGTCACACGTCTCGCAACGCAACACCGGAAGCCTGCGCTCGAACTTAGTCGAACCGACCACGGCATGCGCGAGCTGGCGCTGGCAGATCGGACAGCTATTCGGCTGCACTGATTAGCCCCTCTCCCCAAAATCCCCATCCTGTGAGACGACCCCGACAAGAATCCTGTCGCGCGGTACACCCGTCACGACGGAAACTCTAGAGCGTCGGCAGAACCGACACCCACCCCTCAGGTTTCGTCGCCTCGTACTCCAGCAGAGCCCACTCGCCGGTTCGACCGACTCGAAGCGAAACTCTGCCGCTCTTCCTCCCGTCGATCAGAACAACGGCAGCCGCCCCCGCGGCCACCATCCCCTAGCTCTGATCGGCGGAACCCATAACCCCGGGGACTGCCCAGCCCCCTGAATTGGTGGGAAGTATCGATCGGACACGGCGCCGAATCAAGATTCGGTACAGACGGATTTCCGAGTTTCTTGGGACGCGGTTCGAGACTACCAAGCAAGGCGTAAATCTTTACATTGAAGCACTTAACGGCCTGGAGTGATTCCTCTCGGGCGCTTGAACCGGAGTTCAAAACCAATAAAGTTCCAAAAATGGCGGGCAAAAAACCACTCGCGCGCAGCGCATGCGTTGCATATCCGGCCGATTGGGGAGAGATCTCAGACCCATACCTAGGTGCCGGAGCGACCTGCGGAGCGTGGCTAGGTCTAGTCCGACATGAGCCGTCCCCAATCTACAGAGGCTCCCTCGCCCAACTTGCGGGGGATCCCCGAGAGCACCCTGGGTCGCGATTGACGTAGGATGCCGAATCAGAGCCGAAAGCTCCCCGTGAAAAGGAACCCACATGAGACTCACGACCGTAGCGCTGGCCGTTGCCAGTGCGCTCGCAAGCTTCGCTCTCGCGCCGGCCATGGCAGCCGCGCAAGACAACTCTGCAACACGATCCCCCGAAGCCGGCACGAGTGCCGCCCTTGAACAAGACAACTCCGGCCCGAAGAAGGACCAGAAGGAGGCGAAGAAAACGAAGGGCGATGCGGCAGCCGATGACAAACGGATGGACCGCGAGAAAAAGCGAGGCAATCAGGCCAAGGGCAAGGCCGACCGAGAGAAAACGAACGGCGAGAAGCGCGACAACGACGTCAAACGAGGCGGCGCAAAGAAGGCGAAGTACGATCCGACGAACGCCAAGGATAAGAAGAAGTCCGACGCTGAAAAGCGCACCCGCAAGGTCAGCAAGCTGATGGCTAAGGAGCGGAAGAAGCACCTTCAACGAATCGCCAAGATCGATCGCCTAACGGTAGTGGCAAAAGAAGCTGGCGACCAAGACATGGCTCTGAGAGCGTCGAAGCTCCGCGCAAGAGAACTAGCCCGACACGAAGCGGCACAAGTGAGAGTCCGTGCGCGCATCGAAAAGGCGAAGGCGAAGCGACGCGAAAAGTCAGCCGAAAAGAACGACAAGAAAAAGGCGGCCGCAGCCGAGCAGAACAATCGAAACGCTGCCGCGAAGAAGAAGGCGGCCCAGGCGGAACAGAACGACCGAAACACTGCCGCGAAAAAGAACGCGGCCCAGGCGGAACAGAACGACCGAAACGCTGCCGCGAAAAAGAAGGCGGCCCAGGCGGAACAGAACAACGTGAAGTCGAATAACAAGCCGACCAAGCCCAACGCCGACTCGAACAGGAAAGGTAACTGATGAACCGCTTCACACGATCGCTGGGAGGTGTTCTGTTCGCCAGTGCCGTAGGCCTGACCCTGCTCGTCGGCTGCGACGCAAAACCCGAAAGCGGCCTAGAGTCAGCCGACGACGCTTCCGTCGTTATCGACGAAGAGAAGCTCTCTGACGAATACGCAACAAGCGCGGAGTCCGAAATAACGAAGGACAACGCGGCGGAAATAATGTCCGCACTCGAAACCGAAATCGACGCTGATACCGGAGCCGACGAAGCCGGGCAATAGGGCCGCGTCACAGCCGTTGAGGGACGCGGAATCCTCGTCTAACCCGAAAAACGGCGTCGGCACGGAACAGACTTGAGTACGAACCGAACATCCAGATGAGAAAACCCCGCTAAACCGTGAGGCCTAGCGGGGTTATTTTTGGTCGGGCTGAGAGGATTTGAACCTCCGACCTCTGCGTCCCGAACGCAGCGCTCTAGCCAAGCTGAGCCACAGCCCGATCGTTTTCTGTTTTGTGAGCCGGGGATACTAGCCACGGTGTGGGAGGCGGTCAATCCCGTCTTTCCTATTGTACTTCGTCCGACGGAAATTGGTCGAGAATCAGTCGCTCCAAGAGTAGAAGCCTTGGCCGGTTTTCTTGCCGAGGCGTCCGGCGCGTACCATCTTCCGCAGGAGAGCCGGCGGGCGGAATTGTTCGCCGATCTCTCGATGAAGGTGCTCGGCGATGGCCAGCCGCACGTCTAGGCCGACGAGATCCGTGAGTCGCAGTGGGCCCATGGGGTGCCGATACCCGAGCTCCATCGCCTTGTCGATCTCGGCCGCCGAAGCGACGCCGGATTCGAGCATACGTATCGCCTCGAGGCCGATCACCAGGCCTAGCCGGGAGGTGGCGAATCCTGGGCTGTCTTGGACGACGATCGGCTCCTTGCCGAGGGCTAGAGACAACTCGCGAGCGGCATCGGCGACCGCGTCCGAGGTTTCGAGACCGCGAACGATCTCGACCAGCGCCATGATCGGGACGGGATTGAAGAAGTGCATTCCGATGAAGCGATCCGGATTCGCGACAGTGGCCGCCAACTCGGTTACGGGCAGTGAGGACGTATTGGTGGCCAGGATGCATGTGTCCGAGATATAGTCCGCGACTCCGTCAAAAATGAGCTTCTTGAGATCGAGGCTCTCCGGCACGGCTTCGATCACGAAATCGGCTCCCGCCGCCGCTTCGCTCAGTTTCGTGGTGGTCGATAGATGACTCGCCACGCGATCCGCCGCTTCGGCGGGAGTCTTGCCGCGATCGATTCCCTTTTGCACGCTGCGCCCGACGGCCTCAGTCGCACTCTTCAGCACGGCGGCGTCGACGTCGCAAAGACGCGTGTCGATACCATGGATCGCCGCGACCTGGGCGATTCCCCGCCCCATAGTCCCAGCTCCGATCACCGCGATGCATTGCGCCATGCGGCCCACCTTTCACTTGTCTCCTCGGCGAGATCGGCGAGGCGACGCTATGTTGCAATCACTGGCGGGGAGTGTCACGCTCTGCGCGCCTGCCGCGCACTCGCTCCGCTGCCCGTTTTGGACGGCCGCGACAACCACTAAGGGACCGCGGCGGCCGCGGATCATACCGAACGTTCGCGCTTCTCGGAACCGCGACCATTTGAGGATCTATGCACCAGCCTACGAGAGGGACACACGCTCATGGCCGATGACAGCCAACGATTGGTCACACTCGAGAATCGCGACGGAGTGGCCACGATCACGTTGGTCAACGCCCCAGCGAACTGCTACTCGTACTCCATGATGCGCCAGCTCGACGACGCCATTCTCGAGGCGCGGTTTGACGACGCTGTACACGCCCTAGTATTGCGCGGCGCCGGTGAAAAGTTCTTCTGTGCCGGTGCCGACATCGGCACGCTCGGAGACGTCACTCCGGAGTTCAAGTACCACTTTTGCCTGCACGCCAACGAAACGCTCATGCGGCTAGAGAGCACCCCTAAACTCACGATCGCGGCGCTCGGTGGACACTGCGTCGGAGGTGGACTCGAAGTCGCCTTGGCGTGTGACCTACGTGTCGGTCGTCGAGACGGCGGCAAAGTCGGTCTCCCGGAAGTAAAACTCGGCGTCTTGCCAGGGACCGGCGGCACCCAGCGTCTATTGAGGCTCATCGGTAAATCCAAAGCGTTGCAGTTCATGATCACCGGCGACATGTTGTCCTACGACGAGTCGTTGTCGGCGGGGCTCGTCGACCACGTCTGGGACACCGATGGATTCTGGGATAGGGTTCAGGAGTTCGCGCTGGGATTCTGTCCGCCGCGCTGCGCGTCGAAGGCGGTCGGGTTGATCAAGCGTAGTGTCACGAGCGGCGCCGAGATGAGTTTCGGAGACGCGCTCGCTCTAGAGCGTGAGCTTCAACAACGACTCTTCACGTCTGAGGACGCTCGAGAAGGAATTGCCGCCTTCACCGAAAAACGCGAGGCCCGATTCAGCGGCCGTTGAAACTTGCTCTTCTGCATGGACGAGGATGACGATGCCCATCGACCTGAGGGACGACAGTGTTGGCGGCGTGCCGGTCAGCACGGTTACGATCGAGCACGGTTCGCACAACATTCTTGACCTCGAACATTGCCGCGAATTGTCGAGCGTCTTCCATGAGATACACGCGGATGACCGATCGCGAGTCGTCGTGTTACGCGGTTCGGGAACGTGCTTCTCGAGCGGCGTCGACATCAAGCAGCACACCCGTGAAGCGATGCCGGAACTACTGCCTGCCTTTCACGAAGTGTTCCACCAACTTCTCCGCCTCAGAGCGTTCACGATCGCCGCGATTCACGGACACTGCCTTGGCGGCGCGGCCGAGTTGGCGTTGGCGTGCGATCGAGTCGTCTCAGAAAACGACGCGAGCATCGGTCTGCCGGAGATCACCTTGGGTTGCTATCCGCCGGTCGCAGTCCCGCTGTTCCCGTCAAAGCTGCCCCATGGACTCGCGGTAGGCATGCTGATCTCGGGTGAACCAAGGACCGCAGCCGATCTCGCCACTCACGGCGCCGTCGACCGATTGGCGGACTCAGGAAAGCTCGACGACGCTATCGCCGCAGAGCTATCTCTATTCTCGGGCAAGAGCCCCGCGATACTCGGCATGATCGCGGACTTGGTCCACGACGAAGCGCGCCGCACGTGGGGCGACCAGATCGAAGTCATCGAATCTCAGTACCTCGAGAAACTCCTCCCCCACCCCGACGTCGACGAAGGTATTGCTGCGTTCCTCGAGAAGCGCGAGCCGAAGTGGCAAGACCCGGACGAACGACCGGATCCGCGTGAAGCACTCGACTGGAAGACGAATTGAGACAACCTTGAACGAATCCCCGAGAGTTTTGGTCGAGCGGGACGGCGCCGTCGCCCGCCTGATTCTGAATCGACCCGAAGCGCGAAACGCCCTCGACCTGCCAATGGTCAACGCGTTGCGCGCAGCGCTCGACGAGCTGGCAGAAGATGGCGATCTGGCCGCTGTCGTCTTGACTGGGGCCGGAGACAAAGCGTTCGTGGCCGGAGCCGACATCGCCCAGCTACGAGACCGAAAGGCCCCCGAGGCGTTTCGCCGAATCAACCAGGCGGTGTTTCGGCACGTGGAGGAGTTTCCGGCGCCGACGATTGCCGCGGTGCGGGGCTGGGCGCTTGGCGGGGGCTGCGAGCTGGCCATGGCGTGCGACCTACGAGTCGCCGCTGAGTCAGCCCGTTTCGGTCAGCCCGAAGTCGGTCTCGGGATCATTCCGGGAGCCGGAGGAACCCATCGGCTGGAGCGACTCGTCGGCCTCGGAAAAGCCAGAGAGCTGATCTTCACCGGCGCGATCATCGATGCCGCGGAAGCCAGGCAAATCGGGCTCGTGAATGAAGTCGTGGCAGACGACAGACTCTTAGAGGCTGCGACGGATCTCGCTCAACGAATCGCCAAGAACTCGACGACCGCGGTGCGACTCGCGAAACTTACCATCAACGTCTCTTCCGAATCCGGAGAACGAGGTCGCGACATTGTTGAAATGCTGTCCCAAGCGATCTGCTTCGAGTCACAGGATAAGCACGATCGCATGACGGCGTTCCTCGAGAGAAAGAAGAAGTGAAGACCGTGACGAGCGAAGAAACCGTTGACGCACGTGTCGTTCGTCGAGATCGAAAAATCTATCTCGTGTTATTGACCGTATTGGTAGCGCTGGTAGTTCTGCTCTCGTTGTCACTGCGCGAAAACACGAAAAAGGCTCAGACCCTCCAGGACGAACTCGACCTCGAACGGTGGATTGTTCGGCTGCAGGTTCCCAGTGAGGCCCTGTACTTAGATCCCGAATTCTTGTCCGAGACTGCGAAGCTGCGGGCAAAGCTTCACACGGACCGAGGAACCAAGACCTTCCTGCCGTACTCCGCTGTAACGATGCCGTCAGGTAGCGCGGGCGAGATGCCGGCCGTCGTACCGCAGTCGCCGGTGCCCGCTGACGACGCCGGGGCACTCTTTCAAGCCTCCTACGAACAGTTTTGGCACACGAGAAGTTGGGCCGCCTGCGAGATGCTGGCCGACCAGATCGAAACGAACGATGGCATGGGTCGGTGGTTCCTCGGTCATCGCGAGGTATTCGACGAGCGGATTCGCCCGTTGCTGCTGCGGATTCTCGAGTCGTACCACCCTTGGCCGAGGCGAAGCGCGTGTCGAGTCTTGATCGCGATTGGCGACAGAGACCCAGCCCTGAAGATGGAGATGGAGCGCTTGGTCGAAGAACCAAGCGACCTCAACCAAGCCGATCGCGCACAGATGAAAGAACGGCTCGAAGCGGTTCGCTGGCCTTAACGCGTCACACCATCGTGCACGCGTTCGTCGGCAAAAAAAGAGCGGCCATGGCTATTGGCCACGGCCGCTCTTTTCAATGATCAACGCAAGAAGTCTTAAGCGCCAGACTGGCGCGGATACTTCACACCTCAGCCATACGGCTTCGTGTAGCTGGTCGAAACCTTCTTGCCAGCGATGATCTCGTCAAGCGCCTTGCTAATGTAGCTCACACGCTCAGCCTCGGGCTTGCGACCCCGAGCATCGTCGTCCATGGCACCTTCGTACAGCTTCTTGCCGTTCTTGATGATGAACATATGCGGGGTCTTCTTGGCGCCGAACTGACGTCCGACCTGGCCCGTGGGATCCATAAGGATCTTGTATCCAAGCTTGTGCTGCTCGGCGAACGCCTTCATGGCCGCGGTATCGGTGCGGTTGCTAGTGCAGATGCCGACGACAACCACGTCTTTTTTCTTCGCGTACTTCTTCACGAGGTGGTTGACCGAGCCCTCCTTGGCGTGGCGCCGGCAGGTCGGACAGCCCGGCTCGATCCACTCCAGCACGATCAGTTTGTCTTTCATCTTTGCAGTGTCGAACATCTTGCCGTCGGTATCCTTGAGCTTGAAGTTCAAGGATTGGGCCTTCTTGTCCGACTTCTTCGGCTCGTCCGCTTGGACGTAGTCGACTGCAAATGCCAACGCGCCGAAGCACATCAGGACGGTGAGAAATCGCATGTCTCCTCTTTCCCGTTCAGCTATGCCCACGCAATGCGGGCCAAAGTCACTTCCGGTGCGGTTCGTAACGAACGACGAACGCTCGCACCGTCTTCTCAGTTTTTCGCGCTCCCGGCTTGAGAGCGGAAGGATGGTCGTTCTTCGGGCGCTCCTCGTACTGAACAAGCACGCCAAGATTCTGCGGATCAAACTCGGGTCCACCGATCTCGACCGGTAGTTCGAGTACGAACTCTCCGTCTTGGTGATGCATCGGCAGCTCAAGAATCTTCGCCTGTACCGGATCGAACGGGAAATACCGAATCGAGCCTGGAACAGGGTCTGAGGGAAACTTCAATGAAACGATCCACTTGCCCAGCCGGTCGGTCCGCGTCCACCCCTGCCGAACCTGGACTCCGAGCGATTTCGGATCCACCGGAACACTCTGCAATCTGCGCGCAATCTCAGGACCGTACTTCGATGGTTTCGCGGGTTCGGAATTCACTTGGACCTGAGTCGAGAGCTTCGCTTCGCCTGGATAACAAGTTTCCTTGCACACCAACCAGTCAACCTCCGCCGCGATGTCGGCTGTCCCGACATAATCGCTGGGCGGAATGATCGTCGTGGTCAGCCAAACCTCACTGTCATATCCGAACGACACGATATCCCCATCTTCCAGAAACCGCTTGGGGATGGGGTACTGAGTGGGCATGACCCGGAACCCTTTGGGGACGCGCCAGCGTACCTCAGTTGCCATCCCACCATCTCGCGGGCTGTGCCAATACACGTGCCACTTCGGATCAGGTGTCACACGGACGGAAGCGTGAAAAGGCACTCCCGATTTCGCTGCCAACACGGAAATGACAAGAGACGCCCGGCACGGATGCGGTGGAACGTCTTCTTGACTGGCTACGAGTAGAAGGATCGCGAGAGGAAGGTAAGAAAACACTCCGAATCCCTTTTCGAATCGAGGGGCAACCCGTATGAGAGGCGCACACGATGGGGCGCCTTGCGAATACCTTGGCAACGTCCCTAAACTTTTACAGTTCCCCATCTTCAAGACACCGCCGACGACTTTTCGCCCCAACGGGCTGAGCGGCCGGGGTAGCAGGTCAAGCGGGTCGGTATTCATGACCAAGACAACCACGCTGAGACGACGAGAGGAGCCCCGCGTGCGTCCGCACCTACTCTTGTTGTTCGTCACGCTATCCGCCTTGGTTGCATGCGACCGCGGAAACGTGGCGCGCTCTGCAAAGCTCGGGAGCACCACCTCTACCCAAAATTCCGGGATACTCGACGAGCTTCTCCAGGCGTTCCAGACAGAGAGCGGAATCCGCATCGACGTCATCACGGCGGGTACCGGTCAGGCGCTGGCACTCGGCCGCCGGGGCGACGTCGACATCGTCTTGGTCCACGCGAGAGATCTAGAAGACGAGTTCGTAGAGTCGGGCCATGGAATCAATCGTCAAACCGTCATGTGGAATGATTTCGTGATTGCCGGTCCGCGCGGCGACCCCGCGACCATACGGTCCGCCAAGACTGCCGCTGAATGCCTCAAGCAAATCGCAGGTAAGCGGCATCTTTTCGTTTCTCGAGGCGATGAATCCGGAACTCACAACCGGGAGAAAAAGCTCTGGGCAAGCATACCGATGAGCCCGGACAAGCAAGATTGGTACACGTCGACAGGTTTCGGCATGGGCCGCTGTTTACTATACGCCAGTGACAAACAGGGCTACGTTCTCGTAGATCGCGGTACCTGGCTTGCGTTTGAGGACCGAACCGAACTCCGCATTCTCTTCGAAGGCGACGCAGCCCTGAAGAACGAGTACGGGGCTATTCTCGTGAACCCGGCGCGACATTCCCATGTCCATGCAGAAAGCGCACGGCAACTGTTGCAGTTTCTCGTTTCGCCAAAGGCACAGCGATTGATCGACGACTTCCGAATACGCGGCGAGCGACTGTTCCACTCCGCTCAGGTGGGAGGGTAACCCGTTGACGTTCGTCCTCGACGGAATCCAAGACGCGTGGAGACTCTTGGTAGAAGGGGATTCCACCACGCTGCACGCCGTGTGCGTCTCACTCTCCTGTAGCGTGACGGCGGTCGCCCTCGCCGCGATTATCGCCATTCCATACGGCGCGTGGCTCGGGTTCTATCGCCGCGACTCACGAGTGCAGATCTTCTGTCTCCGCTTGGGAATGTCGGTCCCGACGGTCATTATCGGACTCATGGTCTACCTTGCCCTATCTCGCCAAGGGCTCTTTGGAACGTTCGACTTGCTCTACACCAAGACAGCGATCGTCATCGGCGAATTTCTACTCGCTGTCCCGCTGCTCGGCACTTTGAGTCACGGCGTAGCCTCGTCGACGGACCCGATCGTTCTGGAAACATCGCGCACTTTCGGTGCAAGCCGGCTGCGCGCACTATTGACCGCTCTCGGAGAGAGAAGGACTGCATTAGTCGCCGCCGGGTTAGCAACGTTTAGTCGCTGCCTTACTGAGCTCGGAATCGCCGTGACCGTTGGTGGCAACGTGCAGGAACGAACAAGGACACTACCGGGAGCCATTCAGATGGAACTCTCTCGAGGCGATTTCTCCCGCGCGATCGCCGCCGGGCTCGTTCTTGTCTCTGTCGCTGTCGTCATCACGATGGCGAGCCACGTAGCCACGAAAGAGAAACGACAATGATCCGCGGCAAGGATCTCGTTGTTCGCTTCGGAGAGGTCGTCGCCCTGCGACTCGAGGAGCTCGTTATCGAACCCGGAGACAGCGTCGCCATCACCGGGTCCAACGGGTCCGGCAAATCGACACTCCTCCGAGTCCTCGCCGGCCTACAACCGTTGACGTCCGGAAGCGTGAGCACTCCGCCGAGACCCGGCGCCGCCGTACTCCTCCACCAACAGCCGTACTTCTTCCGAGGAACAGCCCAGGACAACCTCGAGTACGCGATGAAATTAACCGGTCGATCAACACGCGACGCGGCCCGCTACCTCGAGCAGGTCGGCGCCATCGATCTAGCCCATCGAAACGCAAGCGCACTCTCCGGCGGAGAACGCCGCCGGGTCGGGGTCGCTCGCGCACTAGCCACCCAGCCCATCCTGCTCTTACTGGACGAGCCATTCGCTGCTCTAGACGAACAAGGCGAAGAGAGCGTCATGCGGGCACTCACTGCTTTCGATCAAACTCTGGTCGTCGCGGCCCCAACCGTACCCGCAGCCCTGACCACTCGATCCATCCACCTCGAGCCCAGCACCGACGCGAGCTCACGGTCTCAGCGTAAGCACGCAAAGAACCGCATGGCTGACTTGGGCTCGGGATTGTCATGAAATGCCGTCCATGAATGGAGGCCAATCATGGCAGGAAAGAACAGTCGA
>JAJFFE010000222.1 GCA_021776775.1 Planctomycetota bacterium
TACCGACATGAGGCTTGCTATCGGCCGCCGGCACAGATGCTTGATCGCCGCTCTTGGCGCCAAGGGTTCCTTTGATCGTCTGGGTCGCATCGCCACGCTTGATCTGAATGGACAGTGCGTCGCCCGCCCACATACCGCTGAAGATGCCGCCGAGTTGCTCGATGTTGGTCGCCTTGGTGCCGTTGACCGAAAGAATGGTGTCGCCGACTTTGAGCCCCATGGTCGCGGCGCTCGATCCCTTGACGACCTCTTCGACCACCAAAGCACCGCCGGACGGATCAACACTGATCCCGAGGAAGCCTTTGACCTTCGGCTTCGGCGCGGTCTTCTCCGGTGCCTTCTTCACGTCCAGCTCGACCAAGCTCGGCTTCGCGTCTCCGGCGCCCCACTTGAGGCGGGCGTTCGACGTCTTGCCGTCGCGCGAGTAGACGATGGTCTTCGTAGTGCCGCCGCGCAGCTTGCCGAGCACTTCCTTGACGGTATCGATCGTCACCAACGTCGTCCCGCCGATCGAAATCAACTGGTCGCCCGTACGCAAGCCAGCTTCGGCCGCATTGGAGCCAGCGGTGACGTCGACGATGACCAAGTTGTTCTCGGCTTCTTGACGTACGCGTGCGCCGAGCTTGACCGGGGCGCTGTTCGCCGCGTGCTCGCCGCTACCTTCTCGGCGCTCGGTGCCTTCTACGGCCTCGCCACCCTCGCGGCGCTCACCGGCGGCGATGAAATCACCGCGGCGGCCGAGCTTCACTCGGGCTTCGAAGCGAACCGGCTGGCCATCGACCAAGCGTGAGTATTCGATGGCGACGCGATCGCCGGCCTTCGAGTTGGAGAGCGCACCGGAGAACGATTGGAGATCGACGTTCTTACCCGCGATACGCGTGATCACGTCTTCGGTCTTGAGGCCGACCATCGCCGCGGGCGCGTCGGGTACGACACGGCCGACTCGAACGCCACGCTCGATACCAAGCTTGGAGAGCTGTCCGGACTCTGGAGCCGTCAGTTCGACCCCGAGAAACGGACGATCAGCACCCGCCGAAGCGGGCCGGATGTCCGCGCCCATGGCGCCCGACGCAGCGCCCGAACCGGTGTCCGTGCTACGGCGAGCGGCGAGAGCTTGTCGCATCTCGTCGACTTGCGCACTCAATCGCGCGGTCTGCGCTTCTAGTTCGGCGATTCGTTTCTCGGACTTCGCGCGCAACTCGGCCAGCTCGCGCTGGTGCTTGCCGAGAATAGATTTGATCGCGCCCTGCAGCTCTTTCTCAAGATCATCGCCGGCCGCCTGGTACGACGGTTGAACCGCCGTCTGCGCGGTCGCTACGGTGGGGATGGTTGTCACGAACAAGAGGGTGGCGGCCATAGCGGCCCAGCCAAGTTGTCGGACTCGAGATGCAATCATGGTGTTCCTCCGTTGAACGGATGACGTTCGTTAGACCGGGAAGCGGGTCGGCGTGGTCGTCGAGTAAGAATGTTCTCAGCGGTTAGCTCGTGGCGGCCAGCGGTCCCGTCAGAGTTTCGAGGATCGCAGCCGCTCGGGAACGAGCGCCCGGCACATTCTAGGTTCTCCGACGAGATCGGAAAAGCCTGTTCTGTAAGAGAATACGAACAATCGCGCAGGGCGTACGGCGACGCGTCTTCGACAACGGGCGGGCCCTGCCACGCATGCGGGCGGGCAGGGCGGCCGCTGAGCGGGTTCAGAGCCCTCGATCGCGGCGCGGTTGCGTTGACCGGGACTAACGCAGCGGAAAATTCAGGCATCGAATCCGGCGATTAGTCGATCCGATCGACGAATTCCTTCAGCGCCGCCAAGCCTCGTTCGACCGACTCGATCGAGCAAGCGAAGGAGAGGCGGATCGAATTCTCGACGCCGAACGCTTCGCCAGGAACCAAGGCGACGCCGGCCTTGTCGAGCGCACTCATGCAGAATTCGTGGCCACTCTTGGGAGCGTTCTTGCGAGACAACACGTCGCTAACATCGAAGAATGCGTAGAACGCGCCGGCGGGAGGATTGCAGCGCACTCCTTCGATTCGCGACAGCCCCTCGATGGCGGCAGTCCGACGCGCTCGGTATTCGGCCACCATATTCTCGCGGAAGCCGTGGTCGTCCTCGGTCAACGCTGCGATAGCTGCAGCTTGAGAAACGGCGGTGGGGTTCGAAGCGGTGTGGCTCTGCAAGCGAGTGATGCTCGTCGCAGTGTTGCGATCGGTGACGACCCAACCGATTCGCCAACCCGTCATAGCAAACGTCTTCGACACACCGCTGACCAACATGACGGACTCCTTCGAGCCGTCGGTCAAGGCGGAGGCGAACTCTCCTTCGTAGACGAACTCTTCGTAGATTTCATCCGAAAGAATCCACATGTCGTTGTCGCGCGCAAATTCGTATAGCGCTTGCAGCTCTTCCCGCGTGTAGACGACCCCCGTCGGGTTGTTCGGAGAGTTCAAGATCATGCCTACAGTTCGCGGCGACACGGCGGCTTCGAGGATGGCCGGGGTAACTTTGTAGCCGTCCTGCGAACTCACGACGACCGGCACACCGATGCCTTCGCAGATCTTGATCATGTCTGGATACGAAACCCAGTACGGACCCGGAATGAGAACCTCATCACCGCGGTCGACGCGGGTGAGTAGCGCTTCGGAAAGCGCATGCTTGGCCCCGCAGGTGATCACGACGTTCTCAGGTGCGACCTTCAACCCGCGCGTGCTGGCCGTGACTTCCGCCACGGCGGCCCGCAACTCGGGTACGCCAGCGACGGCTGTATAGCGAGTCCAACCATCGGCGATCGCCTTCACCGCGGCTTCGCAGATGAACGGAGGAGTCGCGAAGTCTGGCTCGCCCACGCCGAAGTTGACAATGTCTCGCCCACTCGCGGCAAGCTTCAATCGTCGCGCATTCATCTCCAGAGTAGCGGCTGGCTCGAGCTCTCGAACCCTCTGACTCAACATGCAAACGCTCCCCCGGTCGAAGCCCACGTTTCAGCAACCAAACTACGAGCGCTCCATCTACCGACAAGCCGCGCGTTCAAACAGAGCTTTCGAACGACTAGATCGAGAATTGACGGGACCGCGCCGACCGGAACAGACGTGACGGGTTAGACCTGTTCCTGTTTTCCCAACGGAGAGTGTTGACAGCCAAGAACGCGCGCCTAAGATTCGGCCTTCCACCCGAGCCGAGGTGGCGGAATTGGCAGACGCGCTAGGTTGAGGGCCTAGTGGCCTTTACGGGCCG
>JAJFFE010000223.1 GCA_021776775.1 Planctomycetota bacterium
CTCGAAGAAGCCCCCGAGGCGGCCGCCGGTGCCGTCCGCGGCAATGCGCGTCGCAGCCAACGGGAGGATCGCGCAGCACAGGCCCGCCGCGATCAGCACGTAGATCATATGCTTCGAGAAGTAGATCCCCGTGGAGACCAACCCGTTTTCGAAGTGACCGACGATCGCGTGATCGACGACGTGTTCGATCGGCGTCCCGGAAGCGAGCGTAAGAATCGTGTCGAGCATCGCCTACTGTTTCATTCCACTCCGGCGGGGGAAGCGTTTGCAGCGCCCCTCGCCTTGAGCTCTCGCTGGAGGGTAAATATCTCCATACCGAGGGCAAACGTGTACAAGCCGATGGTGGCCATGATCGCTCTTTGGCACCAGTCCCAGCCGGCTTGCCAGCCCAACAGTGCGTGGCTGCCGATGATCAGCACAAAACGAAGGAACAGGCCGCCCATGAGGTTCTTCATGATGTCGGTCTGCGTGGTGCTCCACATGGCAGCGCGTAGCGTTCGGTAGCCGATCACCCCGAGTATTAGCGACCAAGCGACCGCCCACCCAAAGACCAGCATCGTGCCATCGCCCCAACTAGGGCTCAGCACGGTCGCACCCACGCCCGCGAGGACGAGCAGGAGGACAGCAGTCTTGACGGTGAACGACACGGTGTTGGAAGCCACGGGCGAAGAGCCCTCTCGGGTGGTTGTGGTCGACGGCCGACCTGCGCTTCTAAGTGATTCAGTGCTACTAAGTGACGTGTGCGCTAGGTCTTGTCACCCGAAGAACGCTTCTTCGCTTCTTCAGGCTTCGTGTAGATCTCGTTGTAGAGCCAGAACGTGCCGCCTAGGAAACCCAAGCCTCCGCCGATCATGGTGCCCCACGGTGAAAAATCGTAGCGTTGTTCCAGCCAGTGACCGCCGTACGTGAACATCACGATGACGAGCGCGAACTGAATCCCGACTGCGGAGTGTCGCGTCCAGGCCGAAGGGCCTTTCCGCGAACCGGGGTCGGCCATGCTGCTGGCCTCAATCTCATCACTTGCGACGGCCAAAAGTTGCCACGAATCGCGCTGTTCGAGCGCATCTCGTAACACATCGAATCCGGCCAAAGGGCGGGAAGGGTAGCAACGCCCTACATCAACATCAACGGGTTAGGACTCGTTTTCGTGGCGATTCCAAGCGGTGCGTGAGGGGATACACAAGACGGCGATGCGCCCGGCCCCCCGGCGCGCTCCCGCTCCAAAACACGACGCTTTTGGTCCTGTCGCGTCGTGGGCGATGCATACCCGGTGTTAGCGGGCGACGAGAACGCGCCTCGACACAACGCCCCCATCGAACGACCAGCGAGAGCGTGAGACCCACCACGATGTCGGAACAGCTCCGAACCATGTAACACCGAGGGCAGGGCTTAGGGGATCCGTCTCGATCCGTGGAGCACTGAGACGAAGGAGCGGCTGCACGTCTGTCTGATTCGGATCGACCGGTGGCGCCTCGTTCGGAATCCGGATCCTTCCGGGGAATTCGTTCTCGTCGGAGATCCCCGCCTTCTCGATGGCCTGGCTACAATGGTGAACGCAATCGTGCCCCGTCGGCCCCTTGGGCCTTTGCTCCAATCTCCTTCTCCCGGCTGAGTGGAAAACCGTGCCCGACCCCACGCCTGAATCCGTTCGGTCGAAACCCAACGCGGCCGCGGGCTCGACACACACTTCGCTGGGCCGCCGGCTCGCCTTGACGGTGGGAGCGACCCTGCTGCTCGGAGCCGGTTACGGTCTCTACCGTGGGATCTTGACGGGGGCCGCCACGTGGCACACCACCCTCGCCTGGGAAGATCTCGCCGAAGGAGACCGAACAGGAGCCATGGCCCGGCTCCAGTCCGCCGTCGCCTGGGACCCGGACCACGCACGAGCAAACCTACTGCTTGCCTACGCCGAGTGGGGCAGCGGCCAGATCAAGGCGGCTCGCGCCCGCCTCGAAGAGAGCCTCGATCACGGGCCGATCGACCTGGCAGTCCTCGACGCGCTGGCTCGGATTCACGAGGAGTCCGGCGACGTCGACCACGCTCGGGCGCGTTTCCGACAGGCGATGGAGCAGTTTCCCGAACACCTCGCCGGCCCCTTGGGCCTGGCCCGACTCGGCGACCATCTCGAGCTCCGTTCGCGTCTCGGCACAGAGCAAAAGCGGAGCGAATCGATCCGCGGAGTTTCGCTGTTTCATCTGGACGACGGCTTCGGCTGCCACGGGTACGGCACCCCCGCCGCGATCGAGTCGCTGCGCCGTGCGCGCTCGTCCGGCGCGAACCTCGTCTCGCTCCGAGTGCCGGCCCGCCAACCCGACGTCCACACCCCGAGCCTGGTCTTCGGGCACGAGCCAGCCGGAGGCGAGACCGATCGCGCCATCGAGCGCGCGATTACCGACGCGCACTTACTCGGTCTACGGGTGTTGCTCAAACCACACGTAATGCTCGGCAAGCTCAGTAACGACGATTGGCGCGGAACCATCAACTTCGACGACCCCGCCGATCTCGACGCCTGGTGGATCGACTACCGACGGTTCATTCTCCACGTCGCGGAGTTCGCTTCAGCACACGAGGTCGAATTCCTCGCCGTAGGAGTCGAGCTGCGAACGCTCGCTCGAAACTATCCCGATCGCTGGCGGGAGTTGATCGCAGCGGTCCGCGCCGTCTACTCAGGGCACCTCACGTACGCAGCCAACTGGTTCCACGAATTCGCCGAAGTCTCCTTCTGGGATGCGCTGGACTCGATCGGCGTTCAGTTCTTCTTCCCGGTGGAGACCACGTCGACCGACGTCGACGCGATCGTGTCCGGACTGACGCCGCCGACGCGAGACCTCGCGGAACTCTCCTATTTTCTGAGCCGCCCCGTGCTCCTCACCGAAGTTGGCTACCGGTCGACAGCGAACGCGTTGGCCGAGCCGTGGAGATGGCCGGATGCGAACGAGACACCGGACCAGCGTCGACAGGCCGCCGCCTACTGCGCGGTGCTCACGATCTTCGACGAGCAACCGTGGTGCGCTGGGCTCATTTGGTGGAACTGGCTCACCGACCCCGAGCCGGAAGCGAAGTTCGACGTCGACTTCACGCCGCAGGGAAAAGAGGCCGAGGCTGTGATTCGCGAGTGGTGGAACCGCTGACCCACGACCCGACCTCGTTCGGGTAAAGGGGCCACGGCCGGGCCTCTAGCCCGGACTATTCATCAGGCGAAGCCGCGCAGGCTGCGCTTCCCGCGAATCTCTGCGTTACTCCTTCTTGAAGACCCCTAGGTCGACTGCGGCGTCGTGCCTGGATC